>NZ_LSHM01000035.1:0-124673 GCF_001557175.1 Blastomonas sp. CCH9-A1 | reverse complement strand
ACCAGCAGCACCTAAATCTCCACCGAAAATTACACCACGAGCGCGGACGCTAACCATGTTGATCGATCCGAAATTCGAGCCGTTCATTCCGAAAGCCGCGCCCATTCCGTCAAGCGGTCCGTTTGCATCTGCCGAAGTGCCCGAAGACCTTGAGGAGCTGCGGGAGCGGGAAACCAAGCTTCTCGGCAAGGTGACAGTGCCAAAAGACCTGTCGCGCTATCATCCCGCCTTTGCGAGCATAATGCGGAGCGAGCAGCGCCTGCGCGAAAAGGCGGCGGAAAGCCGATGGTATGAGCCTGAATTCGATCACCCGGTCGGCCAGCGACAACTTCGACTGCTGAATGCGCTCTTCCTCGCGCTGACGAAGCGTGGCCATGATGCTGGCATATATGTCGAGCAGTACACGCGCGCCTTCCGTCCGCATGTCATCATCGGGGATACCAAGGTCGACCTCAAGATTGGCATTCTCGGCAAGCATCCGACCAGGATGCGCTCCGGCGTCATGGTCCCCGATCCGTCGCTTCCGGCCAGCACCCTGCTGGTCATCCGGTGCGACGAATCAGGCATCCCCGCCTGGGAAGATCTGAAGGAACGAAGGCTCGAAACCCGCATCGCCGAAATCGCCGTGTCCCTGATTGTGGCGGGCGAAGCGATATTCCGCCGTCAGCTCAAGGAATCCGAGATACGCGCCGAAGAGGAACGGATCAGACGCGAGCAGCGCGAAAAGGAGGAACGGGAAGAGCGGGAGCGTCAGCGGCTGGAGCGTATCCGCCAGCTCAACGAACAGCGAATCACCGATTTACGGATGAGCGGCGAACTGCTGCGCAGGTCGCAGGATCTTCGGGTGCTGGTCGAAGAGGTCCGCAGGGCCCTTGAACAGCGCAACGACATCGATCCCGAACGATTGGCAGCGTGGGAAAGCTGGGCGCTGGAAGAGGCTGACAAACTCGATCCGATCCTCTCGGGCCAGATCATGTCGCACCTCGATCCGCCTCTTCTTCCGGTAGAAGGCGAGTGAGCATAAGATCGGGCGGGCGTTGCAGCAATGCTCGGCCGGTGTCCCCGCCCTGCACTCACTCCGGTGTCGCAGCTTCGCCTGCATCAGCTGCGACGCCATTGCAGTAGCGCCCCCAAGCAGCCATCAACTTCACCCGCATGCCCGGCTGATCCGGCGTGCCGAGATAGGTTGTGCGCCGATAGGCCGCCTGCACCGCGTCGGGCGTCTTGTGCGCCAGTGCTGCTTCGACCACGGCATCGGGGAAGCCTTCGTTGGCAGCCCAATCGGTGAACGTGGAGCGGAAGCCATGGACGTGGTAGGGTTCGCACATGTCGCGCATGACCTTGAGCAGGGTCATGTTGGACATCGCCTTGCCGGTCATGCCGGGGAAGACCACTTCGGCTCCTTCAAGGCGCATCGCATCCGCCTTTGCAAGCACCGCCAGAGCCGCGTCCGAGAGCGGCACCATCTGCGCCCTGTTGCGCTTCATATGTTCGGCTGGAATCGTCCAGAGGCGCTGTTCCAGATCGAATTCATCCCATGTCGCGAGCCGCACCTCTTGCGAGCGGACGCCCGTCAGAATGAGAAGGTCGAGCGCCAGACGCGTGTAAGTAGGCTTGCGCCGCAAGGCGATCATGAAACCGGGTAGCGCGACATAGGGCATGGCCTTGCGGTTTTCCGCCTGCTTCACCTGTCGCGGAAGGCCCCTGCCCGCCTTCAGGCTGCCATTGCCCGATGGGGCTTCGCGGGAGCGCCAGCCCTTGGCGTGGGAATAATCGAGCACGGTGCAAATCCGGTTGCGCACCTGACGGGCGGTGTCTGGAATTTCCTGCCAGATCGGCGTCAGCACGCTGATGATGTCGGCGCTGGTGATGCTGCCAGTCGGCATGTCGCCCAGTTTCTTGAAGGCGTAGTTCTCCAGAGTGGCGAGCCACTGGCGCGCATATACCGTGCTTTTCCAGCCCGCCTCGTTCTCGGAGTGATACTGGAGCGCGGCCTGACGGAAAGTGACCTTCGCGGCAGCCTCGTCCTTGCGCTCTGCCAGAATGTCGCGCCGCTCTACCCTCGTTGCCTTGCGAACTTCCTGAGCTTTCTGGCGAGCTTCGGCCAGCGTCACCAGCTTTGCGCTCCCCAGCCCTATGTCCTGACGATTCCCGTCGCGCTGGACTCGCACCATCCATGAAGCTCCGCCAGATTTCTTCACTTTCAGGAAGAGTCCGTCGCCGTCCTGATAGGTTCCCGGATTCGCGAGCGCGGCCTTGACCGCCACTGCCGTAAGACTGCCCATTTTCGTCCCCACACTTTCAGAGGCCACCAGCCAAAACCAAAATGTGGGGACGGCCCCTTCTGTCCCCACACCGTCCCCACACTAGGCTCCGGCTGCAGGCGAACAGGAGCGGTCATGGGCGGACCAATGAGGGCAGAATACCCTAGGAAATCCGGGATTTCCATGGGCATCGGCGGATGCCAGTGAATAAGGGGGTGGTGGACAGGGCTGGATTCGAACCAGCGTACGCTCTCGCGGGCAGATTTACAGTCTGCTGCCATTAACCACTCGGCCACCTGTCCACACATTTCCCAGTGCGTTTGGCCGTTCCGAAGAGGGCCGTCTCTGCCGAGAGGCGGTCCCTTGAACAATTCGCGCTTGCCTGTCAATGCCGACAGGACGAAAAGCTTGATCTTACCACCTCGGCGACCCGTTCGCCCAAGAAAGATACACACCAACATGGCAAAACGCGGCGCACGCAACCGCAACCGCAAGGCGGGACTCGAGGGCGGCAAGCTGCCGCGATTCTGGGGGACGCACGCCTGCGAGGCGGCGTTCAACAATCCCGAACGGCAGATTCGCTGGATTCGCGGCACGCGCGAGGCACTGGCGCAATTCGATCTGCCCACGGGCGTGTCGGTCGAATTTGCCGATGTCGCCGACCTTGCCCGGCTGGTCGCGCGCGATGCGCCGCACCAGGGAATCGTCATCGAGGTCGAGCCGCTCGACGACATGCTGCTCGGCGATGTGCTGTCGGGCGATCCGCTGCGTCCGCTGGTGGTGCTCGATCAGGTCACCGATCCGCACAATGTCGGCGCGATCTTCCGCTCGGCTGCCGCGTTCGATGCCGCCGCGATCATCACGCAGGACCGGCACGCTCCGCCCGAATCGGGCACCATCGCCAAGGCCGCCTCGGGCGCGCTGGAAATCGTGCCCTGGGTGCGAGTCGTGAACCTGTCGCGCGCGCTCGAGGAAATGGCCGATGCCGGATACTGGCGCATCGGCCTTGCCGGAGAGGCGGAGGACACGCTGGCCGAGGTGCTGGGCACCGGCCCGGTCGCATTGGTGCTGGGAGCCGAGGGTGAAGGCCTGCGCCACAATGTCGCCGGCCATTGCGACACGCTCGCGCGCCTGCCGATCAGCAGTGCGATGGAGAGCCTCAACGTCTCGAACGCGGCCGCCATCTCGCTCTACGCGATTCGCATGGACCGGGGGGAAGGCTGATGCGTGCCGGGGGGCGGATGGGACTGCGGATATTGGTGGCCGCCGCAGCCGCCTGGATGCTCACTGGGTGCCTGCTTTCGCCGGGCAAGTTCACTGCCGACATGACCGTGATGCGCGGCGGCGGCTTCAGCTTCACCTACAAGGGCGACATCCACCTGCTAGGCCTGTCGCAACTGGTCGCGATGGGCGCGGCGCTCGACGACAAGGGTGGCGAGTTCACCCCCAGCCCCTGTTATGGCGAACCGGCAGAGGTTGACGCGGCGGTGCTCAAGACCGCCTATGCCCAGGACGAGCAGGAAGGCGAAGGCTGGGCCGAGGAAGCACTCGAACGCGAATGCACGCCCGCCGAGATCGAGAGCCAGAAGGAAGCCTGGGAAGAGCAGCGCGCCGCCAAGAAGGCCGAGGACGCCAAGAATATCGAAATCTTCAAGGCGATGCTCGGTGGCATCGACCCCACCTCGCCCGATGCGATCGACGAGTTCATCACCCGGATCAAGAAGCAGAAGGGCTGGCGCGAGGTCGTGCACAAGGGCGACGGGCTGTTCACCGTCGATTATGCGATCTCAGGGAGGATCGACCAGGATTACAGCTTTCCGACGATCGAGAAGGTGCAGGGCATCACCCCGTTCATTGTCGCCACCGCGCGCACGAACAATGCCGTGCGCATCGACGCGCCTGCCTTTGCCGCAGGGGGGCAAAGCAGCTTCATGGGCGGAAACATGGGCGGCCTGATGTCGATCCTGCAGGCGGTGGGATCGTCGAGCAACAGCGAGGAGGCGAAGATCTTTGCGGGCCTGCCCAAGCCCGACGGCATGTTCACCATCCGCACCGATGGCGATATCCTCACCAACAATACCGAGGACGGCCCCAGCGTCGCCGGCGCGATGCGCGTGCTCGAATGGAAGGTCAATGCCCGGCGCGATCGCGCGCCCGAGGCGCTGATATCGCTCAACCCGGCCTGAGACCGGACCCACCACACTGGTTCCTACGGGTCGCACCTGTACAAAGGACCAAGACATGACATTCATGCGAATTGTTGCCGCGCTGGCAGCCCCGCTGCTGCTGACCGGCTGCCTGTTATCGCCAGGCAAGTTCAGTTCGACGCTGGACCTCAAGCGCGATGGCAGCTTCACCTTCACCTATGTCGGCGAAATCGTGGTGACCGACATGTCGCCGCCGCCCGCCGAGTTCTCGGCGAGCCCCTGCTATAGCGACGACACGGGCGACGAGCGCGAATGCACCGAGGCCGAACTGGCGCAGCAACGCAAGGATTTCGACGCGGTGCAGGCCGAAAGCAAGGCTGAGACCGGCATGGTCGGCAATGCCATGGGCGGCGAGATGGGTGGCCTTGGCAGTGACGAGAGCATTGCCGATCTGGTCGAGCAGTTGAAGAAGCAGCGGGGCTGGAACAAGGTCAGCTATCGCGGCAACCGTATCATCGATGTCGAATATTCGATCACCGGCAACAGCGCGCATGGCTTTGCCTTCCCGCTGGTCGATGGCGGCAACGCGATCATGCCCTTCGTCACGATCATCGCCCGCAAGGACGGCAGCGTGAAGGTCTCTGCCCCCGCCTATTCGGGCGAAGCGGGCGGCGGCGAGATGGCAGCGCTGGGCGCGATGGCGGGCGCGGGCGATGCCAAGGGCAAGCCTGGCCAGCCCAAGCCCGAAGGGACGTTCACCATCACGACCGATGGGCGCATTCTCACCAACAATACCGAGGACGGCCCGACTATGGCGGGGGCGAACGCGACACTGAAATGGGTGGTCAACAGCCGTCTGTCGAAGGGTCCGGAGGCGCTGATCGGGCTTGCCGGTCAGTAGGCGGTCGCGTAGCGGTTCGCGGATGATAGGACCGCGACACGTGATGGGAATGCTGGCGGCGCTGGCAGCCTGCGCTCTGCCGGGATGCATCGAGCGTCCCGACGAGAAACTGCTTCGCCCGCCAGCAGAGCTGAACCGCGTCATCGAGGCCTTGGGCGGGCGCTCTGCAGGCGCCATCGCAGGAGAGGCGCGGCGCGGGTCCGAGCAGCTTGCACGACGATCGGCGAGACTGACCGCCCCCGTGCTCGCGCGCGCGATCCGGCATGGCGAGAGCCAGGCTGCCCGTGCTGGTGCCAAGCCCATTCCTGCCGACATGCAAAAGCTGCTCGCACCGCATTTCAAGCCCGAGACGCTTTCTGCGACGCGCTGGACGATCGGTACCGGCCGCATCGATCTGGGCGCGATCGTGACCGAACAGTTCATGGACGAGGGCGCGATCGCGCTGAACCGGCAGGTCGTTTTTTCCAGCGCGCGGTTGACCCAGAATGTCTGGATGTGGGCGCACGAACTGGCCCATGTCGAGCAATATAAGCGCATAGGCGTGGATGGCTTTGCCGCCGCCTATATCGCCGACTGGCGCGCAATCGAGCGCGAGGCGACCCGCCGGGCAGACCGGGTGACTGCTGCCATCCGCAAGGCCGGCAGCTGAATCGGCGCAAAAGAAAGGCGGCACTCTTCGCGCCGCCTTCCCATGTCTCTAGCATTTCAACCGGGGAGGGTTAGCTTGCGACCCCTGCCCGCTCAAAGCGTCTGAATGGCCCCGCCCGATGGCAGGGCAAATACGATCAGTTGACCGCGTCCTTCAGGCCCTTGCCGGCCTTGAACTTGGGCTGGGTCGATGCCTTGATTTCCATCTTTTCGCCGGTGCGCGGATTGCGCCCGGTCGATGCCTTGCGCTTGCTCACCGAGAAGGTGCCGAAACCGACGAGACGGACTTCGCTGCCCTTTGCAAGCGCGCCGCTGATCGAATCGAACACCGCTTCCACCGCCTTGCTGGCGTCGGCCTTGGTGATACCAGCCTGTTCGGAAACTGCCGAAATGAGATCGTTCTTGTTCATGCCGTGGGAACCCCCTGATTTTTGTTGAATATTGCTGAATCGCGGCTTTGAGGGGGCTGAGTAAGAACCGATTTGACGAGAGTGTCAAAGGGAAAAGCGCGCATTTCCGGGCGTTTTGTCGCAATGTTACCGTAATGCGACCCGGTCTGCGCGCTTCTCTTTCAGATGCTGCAATGCACCATGTAAATTAGTGTTTCACTGCTGCTTCTGCGATGTCCGTTGCGGCCACCGGTGGCTGTGCCGCAAGCTCGTCCGCTTCGGTCCAGTCGATCGGCACCAGCGGATCGACCAGCGCCACGCGCAACACCTCGTCGACATGGCTTACGGGCAAGATCTTCAGCCCCTGCTTGGCGTTTTCGGGGATCTCGGCCAGGTCCTTCTCGTTCTCCTGCGGGATCAGCACCGTGGTGATGCCGCCCCGCAGCGCCGCCAGCAGCTTTTCCTTGAGGCCCCCGATCGGCAGCACGCGACCGCGCAGCGTGACCTCGCCGGTCATCGCGACATCGCGGCGCACCGCATTGCCGGTGAGCGTCGAGATGATCGAGGTGACCATGCCGATACCTGCCGAAGGACCGTCCTTCGGCACCGCGCCTTCGGGCAGATGGATATGGATGTCCTTGCGCGCGAAGATGCTGGGCTTGATGCCATACGCTGGAGCCCGTGCCTTGACGAACGAGAACGCCGCCTGCACCGATTCCTGCATCACTTCGCCGAGCTTGCCGGTGGTCTTGATCTGCCCCTTGCCGGGCACGGTCACCGCCTCGATGGTCAGCAGTTCGCCGCCCACCTCGGTCCAGGCCAGGCCCGTCACCGCGCCAATCTCGTTCTCCGCCTCGCCGATACCGTGGCGATATTTCCGCACGCCAGCAAAGTCGGACAGGTTCTCGGGCGTGATGACCACGGCCTTGTCCTTGCCCTCGAGGATGCGGCGCAGCGACTTGCGCGCCAGACGCGCAATCTCGCGCTCGAGCGTACGCACACCTGCCTCGCGCGTGTAATAGCGGATCAGGTCGCGCAGGCCCTCTTCGGTCAGCTCGAACTCGCCGTCCTTGAGACCATGCGATTCCACCTGCTTGGCGATGAGGTGGCGCTTGGCGATCTCGACCTTCTCGTCCTCGGTATAGCCCTCGAGCCGGATGATCTCCATGCGGTCGAGCAGCGGCTGCGGCAGGTTGAGGCTGTTCGCAGTCGTCACGAACATGATGTCCGAAAGATCGATGTCGATCTCCAGATAATGGTCCTGGAACTTGGTGTTCTGTTCCGGATCAAGCACCTCGAGCAGCGCCGATGCGGGATCACCCCGGAAATCCTGGCCCAGCTTGTCGATCTCGTCGAGCAGGAACAGCGGGTTGCTGGTCCCGGCCTTTTTCAGGTTGTTGACGATCTTGCCCGGCAACGAGCCGATATAGGTGCGCCGGTGACCGCGGATTTCGGCCTCGTCGCGCACGCCGCCCAGCGACTGGCGCACAAACTCGCGCCCCGTCGCCTTGGCGATCGAGCGGCCGAGCGAGGTCTTGCCGACGCCCGGGGGGCCCACCAGGCACAGGATCGGGCCCTTGAGCTTGTTGGTGCGCGCCTGGACAGCGAGATATTCGATGATCCGGTCCTTGACCTTCTCGAGCCCGAAATGGTCATCGTCGAGGATCGTCTGCGCCTCGGCAATGTCCTTCTTGAGCTTGGACTTCTTGCCCCAGGGCAGGCCGAGCAGCACGTCGAGATAATTGCGCACCACCGTTGCTTCGGCCGACATCGGCGCCATGCCGCGCAGCTTCTTGAGCTCGGCGGTCGCTTTGGCCTTGGCCTCGGGCGAGAGTTTCAGCTTCTCGATCTTCTCGGCGAACTCGTTGACGCCGTTGCCGTCGTCGCCATCGCCATTGCCCAGCTCGGACTGGATCGCCTTGAGCTGTTCGTTGAGATAATATTCGCGCTGGGTCTTTTCCATCTGGCGCTTGACGCGGCCACGGATCTTCTTTTCGACCTGCAGCACGCCGAGCTCGCCTTCCATGAAGCCGAACACCATTTCCAGCCGCTTGACCGGATCGTCCTCGGTCAGCAGGCTCTGCTTGTCGGCGACCTTGACCGAGATGTTCGCGGCCACCGCATCGGCGAGCTTCGAGGCATCGTCGATCTCGGCGAGTTGCACCGCGGTTTCCGCCGGAAGCTTCTTGTTGAGCTTGGCATAATTCTCGAACTGCTCGACCACCGAGCGCATCAGCGCATTGACATCGGTGCCGCTGACGGCGCGTGCCGGGATGGTCTCGACCTCGGCGAGCACATGATCGCCGCTCGTTTCGAGCCGGTTGAGCCGTGCCCGCTCGCCGCCTTCGACCAGCACGCGCACGGTGCCGTCGGGCAGCTTGAGCAGCTGCAGCACGGTCGCGACCACGCCGATATCGTAAAGATCATCTCGATCGGGATCGTCACGCGCCGGGTCAAGCTGCGCGACGAGGAAGATTTCCTTGTCCTGCTCCATCGCACGCTCGAGCGCAGCGACCGATTTGTCGCGGCCGACGAACAGCGGCACGATCATCTGCGGAAACACCACGATGTCGCGCAAGGGCAGCAGGGGATAGGTCTGGGACATGGTCAATTCGGTTCAATCCATCTGGGGTTGGTCACCGGCCGTCCGGTGGCATCTTACCGGCTTATATGGTTGCCGGGTCTATCCACGACAAGCGATCCTGCATCCACCCAGGTTAACGCATTCAGAACGGCAGCTTGAAACCGGCCGGCAGCGGCAGGCCCTGCGCCATCTTGCCCATCTCTTCCTCGCTCGCGCGATCCGCCTTGGTGCGCGCATCGTTGAACGCGGCGGCTATGAGGTCCTCGAGCATCTGCTTGTCCGCCGGCACCATCAGGCTGTCATCGATCGACACGCCGAGAATGCGCCCCTTGGCGGTCGCCCGGACCTTGACCAGGCCGCCGCCCGCTGCACCTTCGACCTCGATCGATTCCAGCTTGGCCTGCGCCTCGTTCATCTGGCGCTGCACGGTCTGCGCCGCTTCCTGCGCAGCCGCCATCATCTCTTCCATGCTTTTCATGCCTTGGCACTCCGTGTTGGCAGGGTTTCATCTCCATGTGGGGAGATTTCCGCCGCAGTCCAGTCTATTTCCGCATCGGGAAAGGCCGCTTGCGTGGCCTTTACCAGCGGATGGTTCAGAATTTCGTCGCGCATCGCCGCTTCGGCCTGCTGCTCGAGCTCAGCCAGGGTCGGCTGCGCCTCGCCCTCGCCGCGTTCGACCTCCCAGCGGCGCCCGGTGATCGAGGCGAGCGCCTCGCGCAGCAACGGCACATAATCGTCGCGGCCAGTGGCGGACTGATAGATCAGCCTGTCCTCGCCCAGCTCGATCAGCCGCATGTCCGCCTTGACCTGCGCGGCGATCAGCCATTTGTTGGCATTGTCGAGCATGTCGACCAGATCGGCCATGGTGCGCGGCGTTGCGGGCGGCGGCGCTACCGGCTCGTCGGGAGCCGCATTCCAGGGCGGGCTATCCTCGGCAGGCGGTGGCGGCGGCGGCGTCGCAGCCTCGGTGGGAGCAGTGGTGTTACCACCAGCCGCTGAAGGCGCATCCGCCAGCTTGCGGGCGAGCGTGCCCGGATCGGGCATGGTCGCGGCATAGAGCGCGCGCAGCAGCGCCATCTCGCACGCCTCACGTGGGACAGGCGCGCTCTCGATCTCGTCATGCCCCTTGAGCAGCAGCTGCCACAGCCGGTGCAGGCTTGCATGGCCGAGCTTGGCCGCCCAGTCGGCGAGCGCCGCGCGATCTTCCTCGCCATGCACGGTGCGGACCCGGCCCGCCGATTTCTGGAGCGTGATCGCATGCACCATCGCCAGCAGCCCGCGCATCACGCTGACCGGATCGACTCCCAGACTGTGCTGCGCATCGAGATCGGCGAGCATCGCGTCGGCATCGCCCGCGATCAGATGCGCGAACAGCCTCCGCATCGCGCCGCGATCGGACAGGCCGAGCATCGCGCGGACCTGTTCGGCACGCACCTGCGGCGCGCCTTCGCTGGCATCGCCGCCAAGGTCCGCATGCGCGATCGCCTGGTCGAGAATCGACAGGCCGTCGCGCACCGATCCTTCTGCCGCATCGGCGATCATCGCCAGCGCGTCGGGTTCGGCGGTGATCGCCTCCTTCACGCAAATCTCGCCGAAATGACTGGCGAGCAGTTCGGACGGAATGCGTTTCAGGTCGAAGCGCTGGCAGCGCGACAGCACCGTGATCGGCACCTTGTTGACCTCGGTCGTCGCGAACAGGAATTTCACGTGCGGCGGCGGCTCTTCCAGCGTCTTGAGCAGGCCGTTCCACGCCTGTTTCGACAGCATGTGCGCTTCGTCGATGATGTACATCTTGTAGCGCGCAGACACGGCGGCATAGCGCACCGCCTCGGTAATCTCGCGAACATCGTCGATGCCGGTATGACTCGCGGCGTCCATCTCGATCACGTCGATATGGCGGCCCTCGGCAATCGCGATGCACGGCTCGCACATGCCGCAGGGCGAAATCGTCGGGCCGCCCTTCCCATCCGGGCCGATGCAGTTCAGCGCCTTGGCGATCAGCCGTGCGGTCGAGGTCTTGCCGACCCCGCGCACCCCGGTCATCAGGAACGCATGGGCCAGCCGCTCGCGCCGGATCGCATTGCCCAGCGTCTGCACCATCGCGTCCTGGCCGATCAGCTCGGCAAAGGTCTGCGGGCGATATTTGCGCGCGAGCACACGATAGGCCTGCCCCGTCGCGGGTACGGGCGCGGCGACCGGCGGCAGATCGAGCCCGAGGCCCGGCATTTCGCCTGCGTCATTATCCATATCGTTGGGCCGGGAATCGTCCATAGATGCTGATTAGCCGCTGCCGCCGGTGGATCAAACCGAAACCGCCCGCCTGTTCAAAACAGAGGGTGTGGGAGGGGTACGGCGCTGAGGGATGGTAGGAGCCGGACGACCCGCGGCGAAAATCGTTGTGGCTGCTTCCTTCCGGACCTGACCAGATTGGCGACGGCTACGTCCGCCCGACTCCCGAGCGCCATATGGCGAGTTGATGACAGAAAAGCAAGCCGGGCCGAAAACGCGGTCAGACGCCCTGCATATCGTAGCTTTCGGCCGGGACGCGGCAGGTCAGGCTGCCCCATTCCTCGCGCAGGAATATCTGGCACGACAGGCGCGAGGTGCGCGTCACGGCAACCGCCAGATCGAGCATGTCCTCTTCCATCTCGACCGGATCGGGCAGCTTGGCGAAATCCGCCGGATCGATGATCAGATGGCAGGTCGAACAGGCCATCTGGCCCTCGCACGTGCCTTCGAGCGGCTGACCATTGGCCTGCGCGACATCAAGCAGGCGGTCGCCCTCGCTCGCCTGCACCATCTGACGGGTCTTGCCGTCCGCGCTGATGAACGTCACTTCGATCATCGATCACCCCATCTGCCGATTGGCCGCATCGACGATCAAATGCGCGGCGCGTTCGATTTCGTCAATGGTGGTGTAGCGCCCGAAGCCGAGCCGGATCGACGAACGCACTTGCGGGCTCGACAGGCCCAGCGCCGTCAGCACATGGCTCGGCCGTCCCGACCCGCTGGCACAGGCCGAACCTGCGGAAAAGGCGACCCCGCGCACATCGGACATCAGCCGCGCGACGTCGAGCGCCTCGCGGCGCAGGTTGAGATTGCCGGGATAGCGATTGCTGAGCGATCCATTGACCTGCCATCCCTGGAACAGTGCGAGCGCGCGATCCCGCAACCGCGCGACATGCGCCGCGTCCGCATCCGCCCGCTGCGCCGCCAGCTTCGCCGCAGCGCCGAATCCCGCGCAAAGCGCTGGTGAGAGCGTCCCCGATCGCAAACCCTGTTCCTGCCCGCCGCCATGGATCAGCGGTTCAAGCGCCACGCCCTCGCGGACCCAGAGCGCGCCGATGCCCTTGGGTCCGTGGATCTTGTGCGCGGTGACCGCGATCATGTCCGCAGCGTGCGGCAGCCCGACACGGCCGAAGCCCTGCACCGCGTCGCATAAAAACAAAGCTCCCGCGTCGTGCGCCATGTCCGCCAGAAGCTCGACCGGCTGGATGACTCCAATCTCATTGTTGACCAGCATCGCGGCGACGAGCGCAGTGTCGGGCGTGATGGCAGCGCGCGCCGCATCCATGTCGACCAGCCCCTCACGGTCCACCGGCAGCAGCACGACATCATGGCCCTGCTTCTCCAGCCACAGACAGGTGTCACGAACGGCGGCATGTTCCGTCGCGATGGTGACGATCCGTTTGCGCGGTGCCAGTGCAGGCAGCGCCCCACGGATCGCGAGGTTGAGCGCCTCGGTCGCCCCGCTGGTGAAGATCACGCGCCCGCCCGGCGGCATCAGCGCATCGATCTGGCTTCGCGCGACCTCGACCGCGGCCGAGGCCTTGCGCCCCATGGCGTGCGCGCTGTGCGGATTGGCCCAGCCGCCGGGGCTGTCCGGCCCACCGAGCCATGGCTGCATCGCGGCCAGAGCTTCGGGCGCGAGCGGCGTCGTCGCCTGATAGTCGAGATAGATCGGAGCAGTCGCCATCAACGCTTCGCCCGTGCCGCCATTTCGCGCCACAATTCGATAAAGCGATAGACATGCGCGCGCGTGGTCGAGGGGCCGAAGCTCACCCGAACCACCTCGCCCGCCGCTTTTTCGTCCCAGCCCATCGCGGTCAGCACTGCACTGGTCTTGAGCGTGCCCGACGAGCACGCACTGCCCGCCGAGACCGACACCCCCGCAAGGTCGAACTGGATCAGCTGCGCATTCGCCGCCATGCCGGGCATCCGATAGCTGCCGATGCTGGGCAGACGCGGCGCATTTTGCGCGACCACCTCGCCGCCCGCGCCGCGAATGGCGCTGTCGAGCTGATGACGCAGGTCCGCCGCGCGATCGGTCCAGTAGCGCGCATGGGTAAGCGCGGCGGCAAAGCCCATTGCAGCAGGCACATTCTCCGTCCCGCCGCGATAGCCCTTTTCCTGTCCGCCAGGCGGTTCGAGCAGCCCGAGATCGCGCACCAGCAGCGCGCCGATCCCCGGCGGTCCGCCCAGCTTGTGCGCCGAAACCACGATCATGTCGGCATCGGGCAGCGGCAGCTTGCCTGCGCTCTGCGAGGCGTCGCACAGGCTGAGCGCACCGTTCTCGCGCGCCACCGCGGCGATCGCGGCATTGTCCTGGATCACTCCGGTTTCGCTATTGACCGACTGCACCACCACCATCGGGCGTCCGCCGCAGGTTTCGAGTGCGCGCGCGAGGCTTGCCATCACCAGCCGTCCGTCGAGATCGACCGCGAGCCGCATCAGCGACCGTCCTGCCGGGATGCGCGCCGTCAGACGCTGCACCGCGTCATGCTCGGTGGGATTGACGATCCAGCTATCGGCCTTGCCCGCCAGCATGGCGAGCGCGATCGCCTCGCTCGCACCGCTGGTCAGGATCACCTCGCCATCCCAGTTCAGCGCACCCGCGATCTGCCGCCGCGCCTCTTCCAGCGCCGCCCGCGCCGAGCGCCCATCGCTGTGCGGCGAGGACGGGTTGGCCCAGCGCTCGATCCCCGCAATCATCGCCGCGCGCGCCTCGGTCAGCACCGGTGTGGTGGCGGCATGGTCCAGATAGATGCGCGGTTCGCTCATGGCTGCAACAGGTAGACGGGGTCAGGACAACGGTTCATCGCGTTCCTCTAACCGCAGTCAGGCGCGAATCCACGCATTTTGTTGCTTTTCGCAAGGCGGATTGCGTATAGCGCCCCTTCCCGGCAGCCGCTGCGACCTTATCTGATGCTTCTGCCGCCCCGATATTCACCATGCCGACATTCATGTCGTTTCAGCCGAAAGAGCGCAAAACATGCCCGCCGTCATCTTTCCCGGTCCCGAAGGCCGTCTTGAAGGACGCTTCAGCCCTGCCCCCCGTCCGCGCGCACCCGTCGCGATGATCCTGCATCCGCACCCCCAGGGCGGCGGCACGATGAACGACCGGATTACCCAGGCGCTGTACAAGACCTTCGTGCGCCGCGGCTTTGCCACGCTGCGCTTCAACTTCCGCGGTGTCGGCCGCAGCCAGGGCACGTTCGACAATGGCATCGGCGAACTGTCGGATGCCGCCGCCGCGCTCGACTGGGTGCAGAGCTTCCATCCCGAAGCGCAGACCACCTGGGTCGCCGGCTTCAGTTTCGGTGCCCTCATCGCCATGCAGCTGCTGATGCGTCGCCCCGAGATCCGCGGCTTCATCTCGGTCGCGCCGCCCGCGAACATGTACGATTTCAGTTTCCTCGCGCCCTGCCCCGCTTCGGGCATCATCGTCCAGGGTGCCGCCGATACCGTGGTGACGCCGGGCGCGGTGCAGAAGCTGGTCGACAAGCTGCGCACGCAAAAGCACATCACGATCCACCATGACGAGATCAGCCGCGCCAACCATTTCTTCGAGCACGAGCTCGACGATCTGATGCACTCGGTCGACAATTATCTCGACATGCGCCTCGCGCCGGATTCGCCGATCCGGTGAAAACAGTCATTCGCAAAAGCTGATTGAATAAAAATTTGCAACGGGGTGGGAGATAGCGTAGACTTGAAGTAACTTCAATATGGAGCCATCTTATGAACGGACTCTTGAAGTACTTTAAGGCTGCGCTTTTGCTTTCTGGTGCTTTTGCAGCAGCCCACCCCCTTGCAGCTCAGCCTGTCGCGTCCGATCAGGAAGCTTTTGGTGCGGAAATCGAAGTCATAGGGCGACGACAAACGGAGCCTGAAGTCCGCGAACAAGCCTTTGACTATGTTCGGCGCTCGGGCGTTATAAAAGGTGACAGCCCTATTGCGCGGTGGCATCAGCCGGTATGTCTCAAGATCATCGGCGCGAAGCCCGATTATGCGCGAGTTGTGGAACATAAATTCCGGGCGATTGCGACGATTGCGGAGGTGGAACTCGCCACCGGTCGGTGCAAGCCCAATGTGGTGATCGCGTTCACCACCAACGGCAAACGGGTGGCGCAGGAAATAATCAAGCGCGAGCCGCAGCAGATCAACGAAGTACCGCTTCCCGACCGCAGAATGGTGATCGAAGGCGATGCAGCGGTCCGCTGGTGGTACACGACCCAGCTCGCCACCAGCGAAGGCATGATCACCGGGCTGGATGGCATCGCCATCGCGGATTACGGGTCATCCGAAGGCGGCGGCTCGGTTGTCTCCGACAAATACCCGATGGTTCGCGTCTATCATTCGAGCCTCATTCGGACATCGGTCATGCGGGTGTTGCGAAGCGCTACGATCGTCATCGATGTCAATCAGGCGAATGGCATGTCGCTGGATGCGGTCGCTGCCTATGCGACCCTGGTGGGCTTGGCGGAAATCGCTCCGATCCGCATGCAGCCTCCAAACTCTATTCTTGGCCTTTTCGGGCCGGATGCGACCGTTGCCAGCGCGACTGATTGGGACATCAGCTTCCTGAAAGGCTTATATGCCATCCCCCCCGCCAGATTCGGATGGAAGCAGAAAAAAATGCTCGCCAACCATCTGGTACGGTCCGCCGATGCAGCGGGACAGATTATCGACGAAGGCCAGTTGAACGCGGTGCTGGAAGAAACCAATCGATGACCTAACCGGAGATGACCCGAGGTTTTGCTTAGGAAAAGGATATCAGATGCGCGGGGCATTGAGAAATACTAGCATTGCCTGATAATCGGACCTGCACTATTGTGTACCTCGCCAGTCACAGCTGAGCCGGCCGGAAATAACGAAAATTCTTCCAGCGGGGTGGATATCCAGGTCATTGGTCGGCGCCTGCCAGAGGCCGAATTACGCGAGCAGGCAAACGATTTCGTGCGCCGCTCTGGTGTTGCTAACAAATCCGATCCCGTAGCGCGATGGATCGACCCAGTCTGCCCGAAAGTCGTAGGGATCAAGCCCGAATATGCCGAGATCTTCGAGCAGCAGATGCACGATATCGCGAAGCTGACAGGCATCCGTGCCGCGAGTAAAAGCTGTGCAGCCAATATCGTTGTCAGCTTCACCTCAGACGGAAAGGGCGTTGTGCAGCAGATCGCAGAACGATCGCCCACGCGACTATCGGAACTGATGTCGGCGGAACGCAGACAATTGCTGTCGAGCAATGCACCAATCCGCTGGTGGTACAACGTCCGAACGCAAAATGCCGATGGCATGCAAACGGTCAATTCGGATGGCTTGCTGGCACCGGCCATGGGGACGGATGGGACCACTTTCAGCAGCGGAGTCGGAGGCGAGTCCGCGATTGGAAACGGAACACAGTCCGTTCAGGCCTACCGCTCCAGCATCATCAGCACGCTGGCAGTTCGTGCGTTGGTCAAGGCGACGGTTGTCATCGACGTCAACCTGTCAGAAGGCTATTCGCTCGACGCGGTTGCAGGCTATGCCGCTATGGTCGCGTTTGCCGAGACCAAGCCCAGCGCACAACCGATGGTCAATTCCATTCTTGGCCTGTTTGAGCCCGGGCATCTCTATGACAGCCCAACGGATTGGGACATCACGCTGCTGCGCACGCTATACGCGATGCCGCATGACCGGGCGGGATGGAAGCAGCGCAGAATGCTCGTCGGTGCCATTGTTGACGCGTCGCGGCCGAGCGAAGCGCAGCAATAGCGGCGACGTGATCCCGCAAAGCCTTATCGGAGGCTTCGCCCATATTTAAACTGGCTGCCACTGGACGACGTTCCGTTTTCAGTGCCGCATCGAGACGACTGGTGGCTGTTCCTGCATCTGGAAACGTGGTGATAGCTCAACCGACCTGTACCACCTGCTCGATCGCACCGAAGATGGTGTGTTCCTTATCGTCATGCACGTCGATGCGCACCGTATCGCCGTGCTTGAGGAACGGGGTCTTCATCTCGCCGGTGGTGATCTTTTCGACCATGCGGACCTCTGCGATGCAGCTGTAACCCAGGCCGCCCTCGCTCACCGGGCGACCGGGGCCGCCATCGCTGTCGCGGTTGGAAACGGTGCCCGATCCGATGATCGAGCCTGCGCGCACGCGGCGGGTCTTGGCGAGATGCGCGATCAGCACGCCGAAATCGAAGGTGCAGTCGTCCGATGCCACCGCGCGGCCAAAGGGCTGGCCATTCAGATCGACCAGCAGCTTGCGGTGCAGCTTGCCGTCCTTCCAGTAATCGCCAAGTGCATCGGGCGTCACGAACACCGGTGAAAAGGCACTGGCCGGCTTGGACTGGACGAAGCCGAAGCCCTTGGCGAGCTCGTCGGGGATCAGGTTGCGCAGCGAGACATCGTTCACCAGCCCGACGAGGCGGATATAGCCGCGCGCTTCTTCGGGCGTCACGCCCTGGGGCACATCGCCCGTCACCACCACGATCTCGGCCTCCAGATCGCAGCCCCAGGCCTCGTCCTTGAGCAGGATCGGATCGCGCGGGCCCATCAGGTCGTCCGATCCGCCCTGGTACATCAGCGGATCGGTCCAGAAGCTCTCTGGCAGCTCGGCCCCGCGCGCCTTGCGCACCAGCTCGACATGATTCACATAGGCCGATCCGTCCGCCCATTGATAGGCGCGCGGCAGCGGCGCAGCGGCATCATGTTCGTGAAAGCGCTCGCGCGGGATCGCGGCATGTTCGAGATCGCGCGCCAGCACCTCGAGATACGGCGCCATGCGGTCCCAGTCGTCGAGCGCGGCCTGCAGCGTGGGCACCAGATCGCTGGCATCGGCATACCAGGCGAGATCGTTCGAGACGACAACGAGATGGCCATCGCGGCCGCTCTTGAGTGATGCAAGCTTCATGGGATGCGGCTGCCTTTTCTGTTGCCGGAATGCGAGAATGCTGCGCGCAGCATAGTATCAACTGAAACTTGAATGCAAGACCCGGGCGGCGCCGGTCAATCATCAGTCAGCGCATCCGCGCGCGCCAGCAGCTTGTTCATCAGCGCCGAGAGCTGCGCTCGCTCCTCATCATCGAGCACGGTCATGATTTGCGCCTCCATCTGGAGTGCGAGCGGCATGATCTCGGCATAGAGCGCCTGCCCCGCCGCCGTCAGCGCCAGATGGTGCGACCGCCCGTCCGCCATGTTCGGCGCACGCTGGATCAAGGCGCGCTCGCCCAGCGTCTTCGTAGCGCGGTTGACGGCCACCTTGTCCATCCGCGTCGCCGCCACCAGCTCGCGCTGCGTCGCCTCACCCACATCGCCCAGCACCGCCATCACGCGCCACTCGGGAATCTTGAGGCCGAAGCGCGTGCGATACTCGCGCGCGATGAGATCGCTCACCGCATTCGACGTGATCGACAGGCGATAGGGGAGGAAATCGGCAAGGCGGGTGATGCTGCGGGTCATGTTGCGGATGTCAGGCTATTCAATGTCCAGTTTCACGCCAAGCCAAATCGTGCGTGGCGTTGCGCGCTCGATAATGCCGGGGCCGCTGATGCCGGCCTGCACGGTCGTGTCGAACAGGTTCTCGCCGCGCAGTTCGACCAGCAGATTGCGGTTGATCCGCATGGCGGCTCGCGCATCGACCGTGACCGCATCGTCGAGCGCAAGCTGGCCAAGATCGTCCTCGAACTGCGATCCGACATAGCGCGCGGTGAGATTGATGCCGCTGTCGCCGCCTCGCGGGAACCAGCCGACCGAGCCGGTGGCAAAGTGGCGGGGCACCTGCGCGGGCCTGCGTCCATCGATCGCCGCCTGGCCGGGCGCGGCCTCCACCTTTGCATCGACATAACTATAGGCGGCGGCAAGGCGGACATCGCCGATATCGCCGCTCGCCTCGATCTCGACGCCCCTCGCCTCGACGGCATCGAGATTCTGCCGTTGGCTGAACGCACCCGCCGCCGAAACGAAGCCGACGCCGGGGAAATTGCCGGGTCCGCGCGCCAGCGTCACATTGGCTATGGCATTGTCCAGCCGGTTCCAGAAGACAGTTGCGCCCAGCCGGATGGTGTAGATTTCGTAATCCAGCCCCAATTCTGCGCCGCGCAGCCGTTCGGGCGCGAGCGCGGCATTGGCAGCGGTCGCATCAGGCCCGACACGGAAGGGGCGATACAGTTCGTTCAGCGTCGGCAAGCGCCAGCCGAGATAGCCCGCCCCGCGCAGCTTGAGCAGCCCCGCCGCGTCCCAGGCGAAACCGACCCGGCCAGTCCCTTCCCAGCCGCTGCGGTCATCGAACGCAGCGATGGTCACCGGCGCGCCGGTAGCGAGAACCGTTTCGCGTAATCGGCCATCGCTCAGCCGCCAATGGTCGACCCGCCCGCCGCCGGTCAGCAGCAGATCGGGCGAAGCCTGAAAGCTCGCCTCGGCAAAGGCGCCCAGCGTCTCGCTCGCCCCGCCCGCGCGGCGCAGACGCGTGGGAGCACCCGCGACAAAGGTGAACAGCTCGCGCGTTTCTCCCGTCGTGCGCCGCCATTCGGCGCCAAGGCGCAGTTCGCCCGCGCTACCCAGCGAAGGGCGAATTTCGGCGCGCGCACCCAGCCCGGTGGAGGGCGTGTTGTACTGGTCGAGGCTCTGCGTGACGGTGCGGCGATCCGCGCTGACCGCCCCGAAGCTGCTCTCGAAGCGGCGCATCTGCACATAGGCGAGCGCCGACCAGGGCAGGCTGCCGCGCCCTACCAGCCTCAGGCTGGCGTCGGCGCCGTCGTTGCGGTTGTCGCTGAAGGCAAAGCCGCGCTCGCGCTCGTCGGTAAAGACGCGTCCACTTGCCTGCAGTTCGGTGCTGGCATTGAGCGGCGCGACGAAGCGCAGATTGACACCCAGCTTCTCGAAGGGCGCTGGCCGGTCGACCGGTCCGCGCTGCCGCGCGATCACCGGCGTAAATCCATCGCCCCGCGCATATTGGGCGGAGATCGTAAGACCGCCCTGCCCGAGCGCCTGGCTGGTGCCGATGCTCGCCTCGAGCGACTGTCGGCTGCCATAGGCAACATCGCCATAGAGATTCGACTGGTCGGGCGCGATCCCCGAGCTGTCGAGCTCGATCGTTCCGGCGAGCGCGCCGGGGCCGTCGCCACCGGTGCCGCCGCCGCGCCGCACGCGCACGCTGCCCAGGTTGATGGCGTCATAGCCGGGAAAGCTGATCCAGCCGCCGAACGGATCGCTCTGCGGTACGCCGTCGAGCAGCATCAGCACACGGCTTGAGGCGTTGCCGCCGAGCCCGCGCAGCGTCACCCCCTGGCTCGTCGGATTAGCGCTGCGCGCATCCGACCGGCGGAACTGCTGCAGCCCCGGCACCAACCGCAGCGCGTTCTCGAGCCGCTGGCTGGGTTCGTTCGCCAGCATGTCGGGCGAGATGGTGGTGACGCTATAGGCGCGGTCGCCGATCGGCGCATCGAGAGGGCGCCCGACCACCGTGATCGGCGCATCAGGCCAGCTGATCGTGTCGCCCTGCGGCTGGGCATCCTGCGCATGCGCGGGGGCAGATGCGAGTGCCGCCAGTCCGACGCCGCATATCAGATGGAGGATGGCAACCTTCACGCGGGCTTCACCTTTTCCGGATGGGCAGCGGCAAAGGCCGGGATCGCCTGCAGCGCGGCATCGATCCGCGTCAGGCGCGGATAGGGCGTCATGTCGAGTTCGAACCGCCGCGCATTGACGACCTGCGGCACCAGACACACATCGGTCAGATCGGGGGAATCGCCGCCGAACAGGCTGTTTTCGGGCGCCATAAGTTCGAGCGCGGCAAAGCCCTCGGCGATCCAGTGGCGGTACCAGGTGTCGACCGCCGCCTGGTCCTGGCCCATCTCGTTCTTGAGATAATGCAGCATCCTCAGGTTGTTGACCGGGTGGATGTCCGCGATGATCACCATGGCGCGCGCGAGTGTCGCAGCGCGCGCGACCGGATCGGCGGGGATCAGGCGCGGCTCGGGGCGGGTTGCATCCAGATAATCGATGATCGCCAGCGACTGGGTCAGGTCCTGCCCGTCGATCTGCAGCATCGGCACCAGCCCCTGCGGGTTGCGCGCGACATAATCGGGAGCCTTTTGCTGGCGGGTCAGCAGGTCGGTCGGCACTGCCCGATAGGCGATCCCCTTGAGATTGAGCGCGATGCGGACGCGGTAACTGGCGGACGAGCGCCAGTAATCGAACAGGATGGTGTCGGACATGCGCGAGGCTCCTCGAGGTCGGTTGGCCGGGCCGCGCACCATATGGCGGCAGGATAGCGATGCAAGGCTTGTTTCCCTTTCGCGGAGCGTTAAGCCTTGCGCGATGACCGCCCTGCCCGATCTCGTGCTGTTCGCCAAATATCCGGTGCCGGGCTATGCCAAGACGCGGCTGATTCCTGCTCTGGGCGCGTCAGGAGCGGCAGCAGTCCATCGTCACCTCGCAGGGCGGACCGTCGACATCCTGTTGCAGGCGGGAGCGCCCGTGGAAATTCGCTTTGCTGGCGCTGATGAGACCCAATTCCGCGATTGGCTGGGCGATGGGGTCCTGCTGATCGAACAGGTGGAAGGCGGGCTTTCCGAGCGGTTGATCGATGCCGCACGCGATGATCCGCACATCTTCTTCGGCGCAGACACGCCGGATCTGGATGTCGCGACTGTCGCATCCGCCATGGCCGCGCTGGAAAGCCATGATGTCGTGATCGGCCCCGCAGAGGACGGCGGCTATTATCTCATCGGAATGCAGACGGCACGGCCCGAACTGCTGATCGACATGCCGTGGAGCACCGAAGCCGTGCTACGCGAGACCTTGCGGCGGTGCGATGCTCGCGGCCTTGACGTGGCCCTGTTGCCAACGCTCGCAGATTGCGACCGGCCCGAGGACCTGGCGCGCTGGCCGTATCTCGCGGAGGCTGGCCGATGCGCGTGACGCTGATGATCCCGGCGCTCAACGAGGCCAAGGCCCTGCCGGCAACGATCGCCAATGTCGCCGCGCTCGATCCACAGCCTGATGAAATCCTGCTGGTAGATGGCGGCAGCGAGGACGAAACGGTTGCACTGGCGAGAGCGGCAGGCTGGCGGACGGAGCTTTCGCCGACGCGCGGACGCGGGCCGCAGATCAATTTCGGGGTGGAACAGGCCGGCGGCGATCTCGTCTGCATCCTGCACGCCGACAGTCTGCTGCCGCCCGATGCGATCACGCACATTCGCCAGGTGCTGGCAGACCGCCGCATCGCGCTGGCCACTTTCCTGCCGATCATCCGGGGCGAGAAGACCCGCTGGTTCACCACCGCGCACAACTGGTGGAAGACCTATTATCCCATCGTCACCCACCCGCATCTTTTCGTGCGCGGTGTCCGCCTGCTGTTCGGCGACCATGCGATGTTCTTCCGCCGCACCGATTATCTGCGCATCGGGGGAATCCCGGCGGACGCCACGATCATGGAGGAGGCCGATCTGTGCATCGGCTTTGCGCGACTCGGCAAGCTGAGAATGACGCGCAAGCCGGTCATCACATCCGACCGCCGCATCGCAGCATGGGGACCGCTGAAAGCCAATTATATCTATCTCAAGATCGGGCTCGCCTGGACCTTCGGTATGCGGCACCGGCTCAAGGACATGTACCCGGACGTCCGATAAAAGCGGCATTTTGGGGATATTCGGCTGTCTTCACCTATCGCAAACTTTCGCCACCGTTATGGTACGCTATGGTTATTTCGCACTTGCAACATAGGCCTGATTGTGTCATCTGACCGTTGAACGCAAAAACTCCTTATGGGGAATATCAAAATGAAAATGTTCAAAGCCACTGTGGCCGCGATCGCTCTGACCACCATGGTCGGCGCACCGGTCCTCGCTCAGGCAGCCGGTCGTGTGGCCGCTTCGTCGAGCGAAGAGAGCGAAGCTGAAGGCAGCACCGGTATCATCATCGGCGTCGTCGCTGCTGCTGCCGTGATCGGCGGCATCATCGTCATCGCTGACGACGACGAGCCGAACAGCCCCTGATTTCATCAGGCGCAAGCTAAACGGAAAAGGGCGGCTCCCAAGGGCCGCCCTTTTTTGTTGTGTCAAGCAAGGTCGTACCGTTTGATCGCCCGACGGTGGCCAATGCCGAAGGGGCCGGGTTCGCGAGGAAAAGCGATAAGGCCACGCAGCAGCCCTAGCGAACTAGGCCCTGAAATTGCCACTCTTGCGGGTGATCGAGCCACTGCTTACCGGTTTTTTAACCGGGACGCGGCTAGAGCGGGGCTCTATGGTTCGCCGCCTCACGCCGCCGGGCCGACCACGATCGGGGATTGAGCATGCTGTCCGAAAAGAAGCCTGAAGTTTGCGTTCTGGGTCTGGGCTATATCGGCCTGCCCACAGCAGCGATCATCGCGCGCTCGGGCTGCCGCGTGCTAGGCGTCGATGTCTCCGAGCATGTCGTCAGCACGATTGCCGAGGGCCGCATCCATATCGAGGAAGTCGATCTCGACGGGCTGGTTCAGGGTGTGGTCGCGCGCGGCATGCTGCGCACCTCGCTTCAGGTCGAGCCTTCGGACGTGTTCGTCATTGCGGTACCGACTCCGTTCGACGACAAGCACGCACCCGATATCAGCTACGTGCTCCAGGCCGCGAGCAGCATCGCCGCGGTGCTGAAGGCCGGCGACTGCATCATCCTCGAATCGACCTCGCCCGTCGGCACCACCGAGGAAATGCGCGACCTGATCGCCAAGCTGCGTCCCGACCTCAAGGTGCCGGGCCTCACCACCGACATTCCCGATATCGCGATCGCCTATTGCCCCGAGCGCGTGCTGCCGGGCCGCATTCTCGAGGAACTCACCAACAATGACCGCTCGATCGGCGGCATCACCCCCCGCTGTGCGCGCAAGGCGCTGACCTTCTATCGCCGCTTCGTGCGCGGCGAGTGCATCACCACCGATGCGCGCTCGGCGGAAATGACCAAGCTGGTCGAGAACGCCTATCGCGACGTCAACATCGCCTTTGCCAACGAGCTGTCGATCGTCGCCGACCGCATGGGGCTCGACGTGTGGGAGGTGATCCGCCTCGCCAACCGCCATCCGCGCGTCAACATCCTGCAGCCCGGCCCCGGCGTCGGCGGCCATTGCATCGCGGTCGATCCGTGGTTCATCATCCATGGCGCTCCGGATGAAACCCCGCTGATCCGCACCGCCCGCTGGGTCAATGACGGCAAGGTCGATCATGTGCTCGGCAAGGCGGGCGCGCTGATCGAGGCCAATCCCGACGCGCGCGTCGCGTGCCTGGGCCTTGCGTTCAAGGCCAATATCGACGACTTCCGCGAGAGCCCGGCCAACAAGGTCGCGCTGGCGCTGGCGCAGAAATTCGGCGAACGGATTCACATCGTCGAACCCTATGCGCAGGCGCTGCCGCCCGCCTATGACGGGCTGGGCGCCAGCCTGATCGATGTCGACGATGCGATTGAAAGCTGCGACCTGTTCATCGTGCTGGTCGACCATGACGTGTTCAAGTCGATCCCGCTCGCCGAACGCGCTGCCAAGATCGTCTACGACACGCGCGGCATATGGCCGGACCAGCCTGCGACGCCGGAGCGTCCCAGCGGCCATTTGCGTCTCGCCGGCTGATCGGGCAGACCAAATTCCATGACCATCATCGTCACCGGAGCCGCCGGGTTTATCGGCCATGCCCTGACGCGCGCGCTGATGCAGCGCGGCGAGCATGTCGTCGGCATCGACAATCTCAACCCCTATTACGATCCCGCGCTCAAGCATGCGCGCATTGCCGACCTCGCAACGGTCGACAGCGGACGCTTCGACTTTGCCGAGCTTGATTTCGCCGACCATGAGGCGCTCGAGACCGCGCTCGCACCGCACAAGCTGTCCACGATCGTGCATCTCGGCGCGCAGGCGGGGGTGCGCTACAGCATCGACAATCCGCGCGCCTATGTGCAGTCGAATCTGGTCGGCCATCTCAACCTGCTTGAGATCGCGCGCCACCGTGACGTGCGCCAGTTCGTCTATGCCTCGTCCTCATCGGTCTATGGCAACAGCGATACCGTGCCGTTCAGCGTCGACCAACGCGTCGATCATCCGATCTCGCTCTATGCCGCCACCAAGAAGGCCGACGAGCTGATGAGCGAGACCTATGCGCATCTCTATCGTCTGCCGATGACGGGCTTGCGGTTCTTCACCGTCTACGGGCCCTGGGGCCGACCCGACATGGCGCTGTGGAAGTTCACCAGCGCGATCCTGCAGGGCAAGCCAATCGACGTGTACAACCATGGCGATATGCGCCGCGACTTCACCTATATCGACGATATCATCGCCGGCGTGCTCGCCGTGATCGACCACCCTCCGGCGGACGACGGCGAGGTCAAGCCCGGCGGAAGCGTCTCGCCGCACCGGCTGTACAATATCGGCAATAACCAGCCCGAGCCTCTGGGCCGGATGATCGACGTGATCGAAGCGGCCTGCGGCAGACAAGCGATCCGCAACATGCTGCCGATGCAGCCGGGCGACGTGTACCAGACCTATGCCGATATCAGCGCAATTGCTGCAGACCTGGGCTATGCGCCGTCCACCGGGATCGACATCGGCATTCCCCGCTTCGTCGACTGGTATCGCGGCTATACCGGCAGCTGACTTGCCCTTGTGATGCTGGGCTCGTAACCCTGTCTGGAAGCCGTGCGAAGCATCGGCACAGGCAGGAGACAGGACATGCTCATCATCGAAGGCTGGCTGCAGTTCGCACCGGGTGAAATCGACAAATTTGCCGAGGCCGCCAGGCAGATGGTCGAGGCAACGCGCGAGGAGGAAGGCTGCCTGCATTATGCCTTTGCCCGCGACATGAACGATCCCGATATCATCCGCATCTCGGAACGCTGGGTGGATCAGGCTGCGCTCGATGCGCATTTCCAGTCGCCGCACATGGCCGCTTTCGGGGCAGGACTGGCCCAGGTCGAGCGGCTGGGATCGGACGTGCGGCTCTATGATGGCGATGAAGTCCGCCGCATCATGTAGGGCTTGCAGCCCCTGCCCCGCTCCACCATATCGCGCGCCATGAGCAGAGACAGCAGCAGCATGCCGACATGGCATGGAACCACCATCGTCGGCATCCGCAAGAACGGCAAGGCGGTGATCGCAGGCGATGGCCAGGTATCGATGGGCCAGACGGTGATGAAACCCAATGCGCGCAAGGTGCGCCGCCTCGGCGACGGATCGGTGATCGGCGGGTTCGCAGGCGCCACGGCCGACGCGTTCACGCTTTTCGAGCGGCTGGAAGCCAAGCTCGAGCGGCATTCGGGCCAGCTGATGCGCGCGGCGGTCGAACTCGCCAAGGACTGGCGCACCGACAAATACTTACGCAACCTCGAGGCGATGATGATCGTCGCCGACAAGGAAGTGACGCTGATCCTCACCGGCAACGGGGACGTGCTAGAGCCCGTCGACGGAGTCGCCGCGATCGGATCGGGCGGCAATTTCGCGCTCGCTGCTGCCCGCGCGCTGATGGAGTACGAGCAGGACGCCGAGACGATCGCGCGCAAGGCGATGAAGATCGCCAGCGACGTCTGCGTCTATACGAACGACCAGCTGACGATCGAGACGCTCGACACCGCCGCCTGATGCCCTAGGGTCCGCAGCCATGCTGTGGCAGACGAACAGGCGGGGGTTGGTGACAAGCGGCGGTGCCGCATTGTTGCTGGGGGGATGCACGACAGACGCGACGACGCGCCCGATGCGTGCGCTCCCTGCCCCACCTGCCTGCCTGCCCAGGGTTCAGGTCGATCCCAACCGCGTGATCCGCACCGTGGCCGGGCTGCGTCCGTTCCGTCCCTCCGGCTTCGTGGTGCGCGCCGAGGCATTGGGCGATACGCGGCTGGTGCACAATTACGGGCATGGCGGCGGCGGCATCTCGCTGAGCTGGGGCAGTTCGCGGCTGGCGACCTCGCTCGGTCTGCCGAGTCATTCGGGCCCGGTCGCGGTGATCGGTGCGGGGATCATGGGGCTGACCACCGCAAGGCTCGTGCAGGAGGCCGGCTATCCGGTCACCATCTATACCGCCGCGCTGCCTCCGCAGACGACATCGAACATCGCAGGCGGCCAGATCTTCCCCACCGGCTATTTCGACGACCATGTCGCGACGCCCGAATTCCGCGCGCAGGCCGATGCCGCCGCCGATTACAGCCGCCGCCGTTTCCAGATCATGGCGGGCGACGATTACGGTATCCGCTGGCTGCCCACTTATGATCAGACGCGCCGCGTCGGGCCGCTTCCGTCCGATTTGCGCTTTCCCGGGCGGGTCCGCCTCACCCCCGACGAGCACCCCTTCGCACTCGACAATGTCGTCCGCTACGAGACCATGTATGTCGAGACCGGGCGCTTTCTCGAGCGGCTGCTGCGCGACATTAGGGTGGCCGGCGGCAAGGTCGAGCTGCGCCGTTTCAACACGCCGTCCGAGGTCGCGGCGCTGCCCGAGCAGCTCGTGTTCAACTGCACCGGGCTCGGCGCAGCCAAGCTGTTCGGTGACCCCGAACTCGTGCCGGTACGCGGACAGCTCGCGGTGCTGATCCCCCAGCCCGAAATCCGCTATGCCTATGCCTTCCCCGCCGGATACATGTTCCCGCGCGGCGACGGCATCTTGCTCGGTGGCACCTATGAGCGCGGCGAATATCTTGCCGAGCCTCAGCCGCAGGACATTGCCGCAATCGTCGAATCGCACCGCAGCCTGATGGCGGGATGGCGCTGCGCTTGAAGCCAGCGCGGCCACACCCCAATTTGTGAGCGCGATACTCCCTTCCAGAGAAGACACTGAATGACCGATACGCTTACCCCGAAGAACATCGTTGCCGCGCTCGATGCGCATATCATCGGCCAGAAGGACGCCAAGCGCGCTGTTGCCGTCGCGCTGCGCAACCGCTGGCGGCGTCAGCGCCTCCCCGCCGAGCTGCGCGACGAGGTGACGCCGAAGAACATCCTGATGATCGGCCCTACCGGCTGCGGCAAGACGGAGATCTCGCGCCGCCTGGCGAAGCTTGCCGATGCGCCGTTCATCAAGATCGAGGCGACCAAGTTCACCGAGGTCGGCTATGTCGGCCGCGACGTCGACCAGATCGCCCGCGACCTGGTCGAGGATGCCGTGCGGCTCGAAAAGGAGCGCCGCCGCGAGAAGGTGCGCGAGGCAGCGTCCGAGGCGGCGATGGAGCGGCTGCTCAATGCGCTGGTCGGCGACAATGCCAGCGAAGCGACGCGCCAGAGCTTCCGCCAGCGCATCATCGACAATCACATGAACGATACCGAGGTCGAGATCGAGGTCGAGGCGACGCCCAATATGCCGATGGAAATCCCCGGCATGGGCGGCCAGGTCGGCATGATCAACCTCAGCGACATGATGGGCAAGGCCTTCGGCCAGAAGCGCACCAAGCCGCGCAAGATGCGGCTCGCCGATGCGTGGGACAAGCTGATCGAGGAAGAGTCCGAAAAGCGCATGGACCAGGATGATGTCGCGCGCGTCGCGCTCGCCGACGCAGAGGCGAACGGCATCGTGTTTCTCGACGAAATCGACAAGATCGCGGTGTCCGACGTGCGCGGCGGATCGGTGAGCCGTGAAGGCGTGCAGCGCGATCTGCTGCCGCTGATCGAGGGCACGACCGTCGCCACCAAATACGGCCCGATGAAGACCGACCACGTGCTGTTCATCGCCTCGGGCGCGTTCCACATCGCCAAGCCCAGCGACATGCTGCCCGAACTGCAGGGCCGCCTGCCGATCCGCGTTGAATTGAAGGCGCTCAGCGAGGAGGATTTCTTTCATATCCTGACGCAAACCAAGGCCAATCTGGCGCAGCAATACAGCGCGCTGCTGGGAACCGAGGAGTTGAAGCTGGAATTCAGCGAGGACGCGCTGCGCGAGGTCGCGCGGATTGCCGCCTCGGTGAACGAGACGGTGGAGAATATCGGCGCTCGCCGTCTCCAGACCGTGATGGAGAAGTTGCTGGAAGATATCAGCTTTAATGCAGAAGATCACCGCGGCGAGACGATCAATATAGATGCCGATTACGTTCGATCGCAGCTGACCGGTATCGCCAAGAATACCGATCTCAGCAAATACGTGCTGTAAATTATCGGGGGTTTGATCGACGGACGCCTTGCCTGCGAATCATTTTAGCGGCGTGTTAACCACGAACGTGACAAGTGATTCGCATGACAAGCTTGCGATCTCGGCAGAAACTGGCCCGAAACATGGGACAGCTCGGATTCCGTGCGCAACCCTCCCTGGGCGATGGCACGGATAGCCATCGGCATCCCGAACTCGCATCGATCTCTATCGCCGTCCACCATATGCAGCGCATCTGCACCTGCAGCGTGCACATGCTGCCCAGTGCGATCATTGTGGCGGTGGTCCTCAGCTGGGCGGCCTGGGGCACGCCGGGACGGATGCTGACGTTGACGGGCACGAGCCTGAGCGTCCTGTGCGTGTTCAGCCTTGTTCCGTTGGGCGGTGTATTGAAGCGGTTGGCGGAGGGCCAGGACAGTGCCGACCAGAACCGGCTGGCCAGATTGCATCTGCTGTTCTGCATCAATGCGCTGGTCTCGGGACTGAGCTGGGCCTTGGCATTTGGCGGCCTGATGCACTCGCAAAACAGCCATCTGATCGATCTGGCCGTTCCCCTGGGCATAGGTATCGCCGCGATCGGCGCACTCAACTTCCTGCCCCTGCCCTCTGCCAATCTGTTCTGGTTGAGCGCCATGATGAGCGGTCTGTTCACGGGGATCATGGCGACCGGATACGCCATCACCGTCTACTTCTTTCCGCTCGCGGCGATCTTTGCCATCATCATGTGGCGCAACACTGCGGCCCTATGCAGCAACTTCGCCAGCTATCTTGTGCAATCGGATGAACTGGCCAAGGCGCGAGAGCGCGAATTTGCTCTGCGGCAGAGCGAGGCCGTGGCGGTCGCCGAACGCGATCAGCGTGCCCAGGCGGCGCTGGTTGCGCAACGCGAACAGCATATGGCTGCGCAGCGCAAGGCAATGGCAGCGCTGGCCGAAGGGTTCGAGCTTTCCGTCGTGCAGACGGTCGATCGGCTGACCGACGCGCTGGCGCAACTGGGCAAGAGTGCGGCGGCGCTGCACAGCATCGGCGAGGAGACCGACAGCAGCGCGACCCAGGTCACTGCGCGAGCGAGCAATGTCGGCCTGTCGGTGCAGCATGTCGCCACTGCCATCGAGCAGCTCAACCGATCGGCCAAGGCGATTGCGCAGCGCGTCGATGCCCAGCACCAGGCAGCGGCGGCCGCCCGCAGCGCCAGCATGTCAGGCAGTGTGGCTGTGAGTGCGCTTGCCACCCAGGCGGAAAAGGTTTCGGAAATCACCACGCTGATCAACGAGATCGCCTCGCAGACCAATTTGCTGGCGCTCAATGCAACGATCGAGGCTGCCCGTGCGGGCGAGGCAGGCCGCGGCTTTTCGGTCGTCGCGCACGAGGTCAAGCAGCTTTCGGGACAAACGCGCGGCGCAATCCAGTCCGTCGACGAAACGGTACAGGGAATCCGCGCACGCATGGACCTGACCGAAATGACGATCGATTCGATCGCCGACCAGATCGACCTGGTAACCGAAGGCGCGGCGCATATTGCCAAGGTCATCGCCGATCAGGGCGAGGCGACCAGCGACATCCACTCGAGCAGCCTGCAGGTGGCCAGCGATGCGCACGCGATGGAAGAAACCGCGCAGGCCGTCCGCCACAATGCCGAACGGGTCAAGTCGGTCTCCGATGACATGCGGCTTGTCACCTCGCAGCTGGAGGAACAGGCGCTGGCGCTGCGCCGGGCGAGCAGTGCGTTTCTCGCGGAACTCAGGGCCGCCTGAACCACCAGTCACCGCATTTGTTGCCGCCCCGCTGGGCATATCGTCCGCACCACGCTAAGCTTGACTCCGAGTGTGCGGTTTCATCGCATGTTCATCGGCGGGGCTTCACCTGTCCCGCCTTCGATCGAGCCTCCAGCCATGGAAACCGGCAGCGCATGCAGCACCGCTCCCAGCCTCAGCCTCCTGCGATAGCCCGGCTGCTTGCCAGGATGCTGGCGCTGTGCGCGGCTGCCATGCTGGCGATCCAGCCGGCGGCGGCGCAATCGATCCTGCGCGATGCGGAGACCGAGGCGCTGCTCGCAGATATGTCGCGCGACCTGATCCTTGCCGCAGGGCTTCTGCCGTCCAATGTCAATGTCGTCGTCATCAACGACCGCAGCATCAACGCCTTCGTCGCCGGGACGCAGGACGTGTACATCCATAGCGGGCTGATCGAGGCGGCGGACAATGCCAACGAGGTCCAGGGCGTCATCGCGCACGAACTCGGGCATATCGCGCTCGGCCATTCGATCACTCGGTCGGAAAACGCCTCAAAGGCGGGCAACATCACCATATTGTCGCTGCTGCTCGGGCTGGCGGCAGTGGCCGCTGGCGCGGGCGAAGCGGGGCTTGGCATCATCGGCGCGGGGCAGCAGGCGGCACTGGGCAGGTTCCTGGCACATACCCGGGGCGAGGAATCGGGAGCCGATGTCGCGGGCGCGAAATATCTCTCGCAGGCGGGGCTGACCGGCAAGGGCTCGCTCGCCTTTTTCAAGAAGCTGCAGAATCTGGAATTCCGTCTCGCGATCCCGCAGGAGGACAGCTACAACCGCTCGCACCCGCTGTCGGGCGAACGCATCACACTGTTGCAGGAAATCTATCAGAACGACCCGGCGTACAACAATCCGCTCGATCCGGCGCTCGAAGCGCGGTTCCAGCGGGTCAAGGCCAAGCTGGTCGGCTATGTCGCAGAGCCCACCGAGACGCTACGCGATTATCCCGAGACCGACCAGAGCGTGCCCGCGCGCTATGCCCGGGCTTATGCTTGGCACAAGAGCGCCTACCCTGAAAAGGCGCTGGCAGAGGTCCGCTCATTGCTCGCCGAGGCACCCGACGACCCGTATTTCCTTGAAATCTACGGCCAGATCCTGCTCGAATCGGGGCGCCCCAAGGAAGCAATCGCCCCGCTGCAAAGGGCGGTGGCCAGCACCAACGCCCAGTCGTTGATCGCCGGCGTCTATGGCCATGCGCTGATCGCGACCGAGGATCCGTCGAACCTCGCCGAAGCCGAGCGCGTGCTCAAGGCGGCGGTGGCACGCGATGCGGAAAATCCGTTTGCATGGTATCAGCTGGGCGTGGTCTATGCCGATCGCGGCGATACCGCGCGCGCGGCGCTGGCCAGCGCAGAACGTTACGTGCTTCAGGGCAATGCGCCATTGGCGCTTCAGAGTGCCGAACAGGCGATGACCACCCTGCCCCAGGGCAGCGCCGACTGGATCCGCGCGCAGGATATCGCGATCCTTGCCCGCGATGCGGTTGAACGCCAGCGCCGCCGCCGCTAAGCCGCATCGATCCATTGCATTTCACCAACCAAGGGCCCGCCATGACATCGCAATCGTCTTCTTCCGGCGAGGCCCGTTCAGGGAAACTTCCATTTATGATCGGTGCCGGTTTGCTCACCATCGCCGCAGGTGTCGGCACGCTTCTGTGGCAGAGCGGTGCGACCGTGACCTCGGGCGGCGCGGCGGCACAGGATGCCGACAAGGCGGCGGCCGCCGCCGGGTTCGATACGAAGGACAAGGCGGCGATCGAGGCCATCGTGCGCGCCTATATCCTGGAAAATCCGGAGATCATTCCCGAGGCGGTCGAGAAACTGCGCGGCAAGCAGGCGGCCAAGCGCATCGCCTCGGTGCGCAGCGAAGTCGAAACGCCCTATGCCAGCGCCTTTGCCGGCAATCCCCAAGGCGATGTCGTGCTGGTCGAATATTCGGATTTCGCCTGCGGTTTCTGCCGCCAGAGCGTGGCCGATGTCGCGAAGCTGTTGGGCGAGGACAAGAACCTCAAGATCGTGTTCCACGAGCTCCCCATCCTGTCGGACGAGAGCCGCGTTGCAGCCGCCTGGGGCCTGGCCGCCGCAAAGCAGGGCAAATATTATCCGTTCTACAAGGCGATGTTCGCCGCCGGACGCCCGAGCCAGGCGACGATCGAGCAGGCCGCCAAGACCGCAGGCCTCGACATGGCCGCTGCGCGTGGCTTCGTTGCCAGCAAGCAGGCCGAACAGGTGCTCGACGACAATATCCGCATCGCGCAGCAGCTCGAATTCAGCGGGACGCCCAGCTGGGTCGTGGGCAACCGCGTGCTCAACGGCGCGGTCGGCTATGACGAGCTCAAATCGGCGATTGCCGATGCCCGGTCGGTGAAGAAGCCGGTCGGCTGATTCATGCGCAGGGCAGCGTGCGCCTGGGCCATGGCGGGGCTGATGGCCCTCGCGGCCCCGCTGCCCGCCATCGCGGCTTCAGGACCGTCCAAGGCTTCCGAATGGTCGCTTGGTGAGTTGCGCGCGGCCGATGTCCGCGTGCTCAGCGTGGGTTACCGGCTCGCCACGGCCAACGCTCCCTTCTGCCGCGCGATCGAGAACGCTGCCGGGATGACGCTGCATCATATCGGGCAATATCCCGATGCAGGCGCGGCGCGTGCGACCTTCGGCTTTGCCGGCGACTATGCCGTGCTTGCGCTGGTCGCCGATGGCCCGGCTGCGCGCGCAGGCCTTCGCACCGATGATGCGATCGTCTCGCTCAACGGCATGCCCCTTGCCCCAACTGCCGAGGAACTCGCGGCGATCGATCAGGTCGCGGCCTATCGCCCAATCGCCTGGGCCGATGCGCGGATGCGGGCAGCGCTGGACAAGGGACCGGTGGCGCTGGGCATCCTGCGGGGCGGCGAGCCGATGACGGTCACGGTCGCGGGCACACCGGCCTGCCGAAGCCGGTTCGAGCTGCGCCCGAGCGATTCCTATGGCGCATCCGCAGACGGCGATATCGTCGGCATCACCGTGCCGATGCTGGCCTTCATGGTCGATGATGACGAACTTGCGGCCATCCTGGCGCACGAACTGTCGCACAATCTGCTCGAGCATCGCAGGCGGCTCAACGAGGCGGGGGTTCAGCGCGGGCTGATGCAGCAGCTCGGCCGCAACGCCCGCATCACCCTGGCCACCGAGATCGAGGCGGATCGGCTATCGGTCTGGCTGATGGCCAATGCCGGCTATGATCCGCGCGGCGCCATCCGCTTCTGGACGCGCTATGGCCGCCAGCGCGGCAAGGGCATCTTTTCTGCACCGACGCATTACCGCTGGAAGAAGCGGGTGAGGCTGTTTGAAGATGAACTCGCGACACTGCAGGCGTCCGTGCAGGAGCCCCGCGGCTGGTATCCGCCGCTGCTCGCTGAACCACCAGCGCCGCTCGAGTAACGGTCCAGGACCGTTTGTTCCTCGCCTCGCCGCATGCATCGGGTCGTCTTGCCGCAGGTTTCGAGTCGCAACAGGAACCGATAGCCCCATTTGTCAGTCTCCCGAGGAACAGGGACGAATTTCATTTCCTCAAGGAGCATCTATGCCTTTTCATGCCACCACGTCGGGCATTCGTCTGACCCTGGCCGCGCTCGCGCTTTCCGCCTCGCCTGCGCTCATCGCCCAGCAGAACACGCCACTGCGCGCCGATGTCGCGAGCGAAGCCGAAGCGCTTCCCGATCCCGCGACGATGACCAAGGGGCCCGAGATCAAGGGCGTGCTCACCGCGCGCCAGGGTGACCGAATCCAGGTGCAGACTGCCGATGGCAGCCGCACGATCCTGTTCGTCAACGACCAGACCCAGGTCCGCGCGACTGGCGGTCTGTTCGGAGCAAGCCGCACCCAGCTCGATACCGGCGCGCTGCTCAACGGCCTGCCGCTGACGATCAAGACGCTGCAGTCGGGCGACGCGCTGCTCGCCAGCCAGATCACCTTCAAGAACACCGACTTCAAGACCGCTTCAATGATCCGCACCGGCACCGCGCAGCAGTTCGCCGAACAGTCGGCGGCGACCGAGGCGCTGCGCGGACGCATGGGCGATATCGACCAGTATAACGTCAAGGCGACGACCAACGTCTATTTCGACACCGCGCAGGCGAAGCTCAGCGATCAGGCCAAGGCAGAACTGTGCGCCGCTGCAGGGTCGGCTGAGCAGATGGACAACGCGCTGCTGCTGGTCGTCGGCTATACCGACGCTGATGGCGACGAGGAATTCAACCAGACGCTGAGCGAGAAGCGCGCGGCGAGCGTGATCAACTATCTGCAGCAGGTCTGCAAATGGAAGCCCTACCGAATGCTGACGCCTGCCGGGATGGCCGAGGCCGATCCGGTCGCAGACAATATGACCGAAGAGGGCAAGGCGCAGAACCGCCGTGTTGCGGTCAATGTGCTGGTGAGCAAGGCGGTGGATGGCCTTTACGCCGAAAATTCGGCGCGCTGACCGGTCCGGGTGCCAGAAACATGCAAGGAAGCCCTCCCGCTTGGGGAGGGCTTTTTGCTGTCAGGCCTGTTCGGCGACCTTGGCATACATCGAGTTGATCGGGCGAGCCATCACCCGGCGCACCATCGGCTCGAAGAATTCGAGCGGTTCGCTCTCGTAATCCGGATCGAAGGCTGCCTGGTCGTATTTCTCGCAGAATTCCGCGCAGGCGTCGAAATGGGGCGAGCTGCGGAAATTCTCGCGCACGTCGCGGTCGCCACCGATGAAATGGAAATAGTAATAGCCCTGGAACGCACCGTGATTGGCGCAGATCCAGTGGATTTGCTCGGACACGAACGGCTTGACGATCGCAGCTGCGATATCGGGATGGTTGAAGCTGCCCAGCGTGTCGCCGATATCGTGGAGCAGCGCCATCACGACATATTGCTCGTCGCGCCCGTCGCGATGCGCGCGAGTTGCAGTCTGCAGGCTGTGCTGCAGCCGATCGATCGGAAAGCCGCCGAAATCGCCATCGAGCAAGCGCAGGTGCGCCAGCACGCGATCGGCCAGCCCTCCGGCGAATTCGCGGTACTGCCCGGCGATGATCGCCCAGTCTTCCTGCGTCCCGTTGGTCATCGCGGTGAACTTGGCCCGGGCCTCGGGCGCCAGCATATCCGTCATGGGGCATCCTCTCCTGTCTGTTTGCACGAAGCGTAACCCAGCCTGTCAGAGGATGCAAAAAATTGTGGGGTGCGGGAGCGAAACCGGCTAGACCGGGTTCACCATGGCGATGCTGCCCATCAAGCCGACACCGTTCTTTGCCAACAAGAACCGGGCCTTCTGGAACCTGCAGACGCTGGGCTGGGCGGGAGCCTTGGCGCTGCGCGGCATATCGGGGCTCGCCAATGGCCAGCCGATCTCGTTTCTGGTACCGATCATCATCGCGACGATCACCGGCTATTCGGTCTCGCTGGTGATGAGCGTGATCTATCAGACGCTGATCGACCGCAAGCCGCTAGTCACCTGGGGCGTCACCCTCATCGTGCTGCTGACCGGCTCTGCGCTCTGGGCGTTTGTCGATGCCTGGGTAGCCACGCTCTATCGCCCCGGCACCGACAGCAATTTCACCGCGATCCTGCTCGGCGCCTTCTATCTCGACCTCACCCTGCTCGGCGCGTGGTCGGCGCTCTATTACGCGATCAACTTCTTCCTGCGCATCGAAGAGCAGCAGGACCAGATGCTGCGGCTGGAGAACCAGGCAACCAGCGCGCAGCTCGCAATGCTGCGCTATCAGCTCAACCCGCATTTCCTGTTCAACACGCTGAACAGCATCTCGACGCTGGTGCTGCTCAAGCAGACCGAACCGGCGAACGCGATGCTTTCGCGCCTCTCGTCGTTCCTGCGCTACACGCTCGCCAACGAGCCGACGGCGCGCGTGACGCTCGAGCAGGAAGTCGAGACGCTGAAGCTTTATCTCGACATCGAGAAGATGCGCTTCGAGGAGCGGTTGCGCGCGCATTTCGACATCGAGGCGAACGCGGCCAAGGCGCTTCTGCCATCGCTGCTCTTGCAACCGCTGGTCGAGAACGCCATTAAATATGCCGTGACGCCCAAGGAGGACGGCGCCGATATCACCATCTCGGCGCAACTCATCGGACCTCTGCTGCGTATCACCGTGACCGACACAGGGCCCGGATTGAAGAAGCAAGGCGAGAAGGCCAATGCGTCAACCGGGGTCGGGCTGGCGAATATCAGGGACAGACTGTCCCAGGCATATGAAGACAATCACCGGTTTGAGACACGATCATCACCCGGGGGCGGCTATAGCGTGATTATCGAAATTCCGTTTGAAACACGCGAACAAAGGCAATTACAGGCATGACCATCCGCACCATCCTGATCGATGACGAGAAACTCGCGATCCAGGGCATGCAGCTCCGGCTGGAAAAGTTCGAAGACATTGAGATTATCGATACCTGCCTCAACGGACGCGAGGCCATCCGCAAGATCAAGACGCTCAAGCCCGATCTGATCTTTCTCGACATCCAGATGCCGGGGTTCGACGGTTTTTCGGTCGTGCAGGGGATCATGGATATCGAACCGCCGCTAGTGGTGTTCTGCACCGCCTATAGCGAACACGCGATCAAGGCGTTCGAAGCGCAGGCCGTCGATTATCTGCTCAAGCCCGTCGAGGACGTGCGCCTGGCCGATGCGATCGATCGCATCCGCGAGCGCATCCGCGACAAGAAGGGCCGCGAGGAAGCGGTCAAGCTGATGAACGTCCTCAACGAGGTCGCTCCCGATGCGGTCGAAAATCTCGATCTGGGCGAAGAGGACGAGGCGGCTGCTTCGAACCGCTACGAAAAGCTCATCAACATCAAGGATCGCGGCCAGATTTTCCGCGTGGATGTCGACACGATCGAGCGCATCGACGCCGCGGGCGATTACATGTGCATCTATACCGGGGACAATTCGCTGATCCTGCGCGAGACGATGAAGGATCTGGAAAAGCGGCTCGACCCGCGCAACTTCCAGCGCGTGCACCGCTCGACCATCGTCAACCTGGGGCTGGTCCGTCAGGTCAAGCCGCACACCAATGGCGAGTGCTTCCTGGTGCTCGAATCGGGCGCGCAGGTGAAGGTCTCGCGCAGCTATCGCGACGTGGTGGCAAGATTCGTCCACTGATCGGGTAGCCGTATTGATCGCTTGTGGTCGTCACCCCCGCGAACGCGGGGGTCCCGCTTTTTTCGCGGCCCGTCGCTGATAAGCGGGATTCCCGCGTTCGCGGGAATGACGGCGACGGCGCTAACGCCGCGCGGCGAAGAACGCCTTGAGCATCGCGGCGGCCTCTTCCTCTCCCACACCAGCATAGACCTCCGGCTTGTGGAGCACCGTGAGCTGATGAAACAGGCGCGGGCCATGTTCCACCGCCCCGCCCTTGGGGTCGCTGGCCGCATAATGCAGCCTCGCGATCCGGGCGTGCGCGATCGCGCCCGCACACATCGCGCACGGTTCCAGCGTCACCCATAAATCGCATCCCGTCAGCCGATCGCTGCCCAGTGCCGCGCAAGCCTGGCGGATTGCCATGATCTCGGCATGCGCGGTGGGATCGTGCAGGGCACGCGGCTGGTTATGACCTCGCCCGATGACCTCGCCCTTGCGGACGACGATCGCGCCCACCGGCACCTCGCCCAGCTCTGCTGCCTTGCGCGCAAGATCGAGCGCGAGAGCGGCATATTGGCGGGCGGTTTTGAGCGTCATGCCCTCCGCCTTGCCGCAATGCGCCTTGCGCTGCCAGCAGATTCACGGCAGATACGGGTTATCGGCGCGCAGGCGGTTGACTTGAAGGTCATCTGACGCTAACCGCCCCGTTCTTCTAGCAAACCTATTGCATCAGGATTCTTTATCATGTCGCGCATCTGCGAACTGACCGGCAAGGGCCGGATGGTGGGCCACAATGTGTCTCACGCCAACAACAAGACCAAGCGCGTGTTTCTGCCCAACCTGCAGAACGTCACGCTGATGAGCGAAAAGCTCGAGCGCAGCTTCAAGCTCCGCGTGTCGACCTCGGGCCTGCGCTCGGTCGAGCATGTCGGCGGCCTGGACAACTGGCTGCTCAAGACCAGCGAAGACAAGCTGTCGGCGCGCGCTGCCAAGATCAAGCGCGAACTGCACAAGGCTGCGGCCTGATGGCCTGCCAGCGCACCGTGCTTCATGCCGGTGCGCTGGGCCTTGCAGTATTGGCCGTCCCCGCACAGGCGGGCACGCGCACCACTGCCGAGGTACTCTACTCCGAAAATCCGCAGGAACGCGCCTTTCAGGAGAGCGCGGGCTATAGCGATGCCGTGATCCTGCGCGACGGTACCGTCTATCTGTCGGGCGTGGTGGTTGGCCCAACGGCAGACAAGGCTGCGTTCGAGCGCAGCTACCGCCGCATCAGCGACATCCTGCTGCGCGCAGGCGCGACCTGGGAAGATGTGGTCGAAATCACCAGCTATCACACGGATATAGAGCCGCAAGTTGCGGTCATGTCTGAAGTGCAGAAGCAGTTCATCACCCCGCCTTTTGCCGCCTGGACCGCCGTGCAGGTCACGCGCCTCTATTCGCCCGGCGGTGTTACCGAAATCAAGATCGTGGCGAAGAAGGCGGTTCGCTGAGTTCGAACTTGAGCAGCAGGCTGCGCTGCAGCAGCAGGTAATTGTCGTCCGCAATCACCCACAGGATCGTACGCTGGCCGTCGCGATCGACGGCGATCCCTTCCATATTGTCGACCGGCAGAGGCGGTCTCAGCGTCGCGATGACGCGCGGGCGCACCAGCGCCTTGGGCTTTATCTCGTCCGTCTCGATCAGCGCTATCTTGGCGCTCACCCCTTCGGCCAGATTGAACCTTCGGTGCAGCGCGACCAGTCGGCCGCTTGGCAGCTGTGCGATATCGGTGATGCGATAGCCCTGTGGTGGCTGATAGGCGAACGACGCAGCCTTGGCACCCGGTTCGGCAGGATCGCTTCGGAAGATGAGCCCCACCGTCACGCCAGGACGAATCGAACGCGATTCGGAAAACACGAGAAACCGGCCGTCGCGCAGCCGCACCATCGCCTCTGCCCCGCCGTTGTTCGGCCATTCCTGCATGGACCGCGGCTTGCCGGTCGCCTCGGCGCGCGCGAAGCCGGGGGCATAGCGCCGGATGCGGTGGCGCTGCTCGAACCCCACCCAGAACCGGCCCGAGACGGGATCGAAGGTCAGGCTTTCCGAATCCTGATCCTTCTTGGTGCTGCGCTCGCCCTTGCGCACCGGCAGCGGTGCAATGAAGCTGTCCTGCGCCCTGCCCTTGGGCGTGATCGTGAAGCCCGCAAGGATGGCGGCATCGCTCAGCGCGATCAGGCGGCCATTCCCCATGGCATGCAAAGCGGAAAAGCCGCCGAATTCGCTGTTGTCGCTTTGCAGTTCCCAGCCTCCGACCAGCGTCAACAGTCCGTCGCCGATCCGACGCGGCAGGCGCGGCAGGTCGCGCGGCGTCCGCACCGTAATCTGCTGGCTATCATTGCCGGGGATCGGCGAATCGGCAACGAACGCACCAGTACCAAGGAAGAACAGCAGCGAGGTGAGCGCGAGAGCGCGCCGCAGCGCGACGCGCCCGCGCGGTTCGGCTTTGATCGGCTCCACCGCCCGGCCCTCCCCGTCACTCGGCAGCGAGCGGCCCTTCGTTGAACTGCAGCGCCGAAAGCCGCGCATACAGGCCATTGCGCGCCGAAAGCTGGTCGTGCGTGCCTTCCTCGACGATACCGCCATCGCTCATCACGACGATGCGATCGGCTGAGCGGATGGTCGCGAGCCGGTGCGCGATGACCAGCGTCGTGCGGCCCTGCATCAGGTGCTCGAGCGCATTCTGCACCAGCTTCTCGCTCTCGGCATCGAGCGCCGAGGTCGCCTCGTCGAGCAGCAGGATCGGCGCGTTGCGCAAGAGCGCACGGGCGATCGAGATGCGCTGGCGCTGACCGCCTGAAAGCCGTGCCCCGCCCTCGCCCAGATAGCTGTCGAGCCCCTCGGGCAGCTTGCGCAGGAATTCCTCGGCATTGGCCGCGCGCGCCGCCTCCCAGATCTGCTCATCGCTGGCCGCCCAATTGCCGTAGCGCAGATTGTCGCGTGCGCTGGCGGCGAACAGCACGCTGTCCTGCGGCACGAAGGCCATGCGCTGGCGGATTTCCCTGGGGTCGGCGGAGGACAGCGCCACGCCATCGATCCGTACCGATCCGGCCTGCGGATCGTAGAACCGCTGGGCGAGCTGGAACAGGGTCGACTTGCCTGCACCCGAGGGCCCGACGATCGCAACGGTTTCGCCCGGCGAGACCTGGAGCGAGAAGTCCTTGAGCGCCAGCGTTTCGGGGCGGGTCGGATAGGCAAAGCTCACATTCTGGAAGCTCAGCTGGCCGCGCGGGGGCACTGGCAGCACGATCGGATTGGCCGGGGCCTTGATCTCGGGCTGCTCGTTGAGCAGCTCGTTCAATCGTCCGGCCGCGCCGCCCGCGCGCAAAAGGTCGCCATAGACCTCGGTCAGCGCGCCGAAGGCTCCCGCGACCAGGCCACCGGTCAGCACGAACGCGGCAATATCGCCGCCCGAGAGCCGCCCTTCGATCACGTCGATCGCACCCTGCCACATGATCGCGGTGATCGCGCCGAAGATCAGCGTGATGACGACCGCCGTCAGGCTGGCGCGCAGCGTGATGCGGCGGCGCGCGGTGGCAAAGGTCGTCTCGACCGCCTCACCGAACCGAGCAGCCTCGCGCTCTTCCTGCCCGAATGCCTGAACGATCTTCATCGCGCCGAGCACTTCGGTGGTGGTCGCGCCGACATTGGCGACGCGGTCCTGGCTCGAGCGTGCGACCTTTTCGAGCCGACGGCCGATGAACACGATCGGCAGCACGACCAGCGGGATGCCGAGCAGCAGCATGCCGGTCAGCTTGGGCGCAAGCGAGAACAGATAGACGATGCCGCCAATGCCCACGACCAGATTGCGCAGCGCGACCGAGACCGTGGTGCCGACGACCTGCTCGACGATCGCGGTGTCCGAGGTCATGCGCGAGGCGATTTCCGACGGACGGTTGGTTTCGAAGAACGATGGGGCAAGGCCCAGCATGTTGCGCTGCACCGCGAGCCGGATATCGGCGACGACGCGCTCGCCCAGCCACGAGACGAAATAGAAGCGCAAAGCGGTCGAGACGCCCAGGATCACCGTGATCATGAACAGATAGCGGAACCAGCGGCCAATATCCTCGGTGCTGCCGCCATCGCCGCCAAAGCCGCGATCAATGACGAGCTTGAAGCCTGCAGGAATGGCGAGCGTCGCCCCGGCGGCCACGGTCAGCGCCAGCAGCGCAAAGGCGATCTGGCGCGGATAGGCCGCTGCAAACTTGGCAAGCATCGCCAGATTGCCCAGCTGGCGGGGATTGCCGCGCTTGCCCTTGCCACCCTCGGCAAGGTCTGTGACCGGTTCGTCGAGGCCCGCAGGGTCGTTTGCAGCCGCCGCAGCTACCGCTGGATTGTGTGTTTCCGCCATGGCTGTGCGACTAGCAGGCCATCCGGCTGCACTCAACGTTTTTGGGTTGCCCGCCACCGTCAACGTCACCGTTTCGGGACGTCAGATTTACATCTCCCTAAACGCCTGTAACCGATTGATTAACCCGTGCGTGCGAAGCTTTTTACCGGCAACCACGCACGCCGCACCTGCGTTAATCGCTTGTATTTTCGGTGGTGCAGCGCAACATTGGCAGGTGAGAGGCCGCCGGACAGAGCCGCACCAAGCGGACACGGCGGTTTGCAGGGGAATTTGATGCTTTACCACGCCTATGAACTTCAACGCTCGTTTCTTTCGAGCGCCAGCGCCATCGCGACGATCGGCGCGAACATGCTGAACAGCCCGCTCAATCCCATGACATTCTTCGGAGGCGAGCCGATCATGGCTTCGGCGCTCGAGGTGTTTGCGCACGCCTCCGCGCCCTATGGCAAGCCGGCCTTCGGCATCACCACGGTCGATATCGACGGCGCGCCAAGCGCGGTGAACGAGGAAATCGTGCTCAAGCGGCCGTTCGGTGACCTGATCCGCTTCCGTCATGAGAAGCTGGCCAAGGATGCGCCGCGGCTGCTGATCGTCGCGCCGATGTCGGGTCATTATGCCACGCTGCTGCGCGGCACGGTCGCGCGGATGATCCCCAAACACGAAGTCTACATTACCGACTGGGCCGATGCGCGCGACGTGCCGCTGAAGGAGGGCCGGTTCGATCTCGACGACTATATCGACTATCTGGTCGGTTTTCTCGAGCATGTCGGCCCCGGCGCGCACATGCTCGCGGTATGCCAGCCTTCGGTGCCGTGCTTTGCCGCCGCTGCGCTGATGTCGGCGGACCAGCATCCCTGCCGTCCGAAAACGCTGACGATGATGGGCGGGCCGATCGACACGCGCGAGGCACCCACGGCGGTCAACACCATGGCCACGCAGCGTCCGCTCGCCTGGTTCGAGCATAACGTGATCGCCAAGGTGCCCTTCCAGTACAAGGGTGCAGGCCGCAAGGTCTATCCGGGCTTCATGCAGCTCACCGGCTTCATGACGATGAACCTGGGCAATCACATGATGAGCCATTGGGAAATGTTCAAGCATCTGGTCAATGGCGACGGCGAAAGCGCCGATGCGACCAAGGATTTCTACGACGAATATCGTTCGGTCTGCGACATGACCGCCGAATTCTATCTGCAGACGGTCGAGAACGTGTTCCAGACGCACAGCCTGCCCAAGGGCGAATTCCTGCACCGGGGCAAGCGGATCGATCCGTGCGCGATCACCGACATCGCCTTGCTGGCGATCGAGGGCGAACGCGACGACATCAGCGGCCTCGGCCAGACCCGCGCGGCGCTGACGCTGACGCCGAAACTGCCCAAGGCGAAGAAGAAATATCTGATGGCCGAAAGCGTCGGCCATTACGGCATATTCAACGGCAGCAAGTGGCGCGAACGGATCGCCCCGGTCGTCGAGGACTGGATTGCAAACCACGATTGATCGCATGATCGGACCGGGAGCGGCGTTTCAGGCTTGCCGCCCCGGCCCCCGGCCCTTATCGCCGCGACCATGATCAAGTTGAAGACCGTGCGCGTCGAGCGCTTTGCCGTTGACGGCAGTTTCATCATCAGCCGCGGCGCCAAGACCGATGTCGACGTCGTCTATTGCGAAGTCACCGATGGCACGCATGTCGGCTGCGGCGAGGGCACGCCCATCTATTACGAGGGCGAGACCGCGGACCTGTGCGCCGAAGCGATCGACATGCGCGCCAAGCAGAATCGGCCGCTGACACGCGAGGACCTGCTCAAGACGATGATGGAAGGCGCAGCGCGCAACGCGCTCGATGCCGCGCTCTGGGATCTCGAGGTTCAGGCGACCGGCAAGCCGCTCTGGCAGCTGGCGGGCCTTCCGCAGCCCAAGCCGCTGGTTACCGCGTATACCATCTCGCTCAACGAGCCCGAAGTGATGAAGGCCGATGCCCGGAAGGCCGCCGCCAAGGGCTATCCGCTGCTCAAGCTGAAGCTGAATGGCGAGGATGACCTGCTGCGCGTCGCTGCGGTACGCGTCGGTGCCCCCGATGCGCGGCTGATCGTCGATGCCAACGAGGCTTGGGAAGAGGTCGATCTGGAAGAGATGACGGGTGCGCTGAAGAAGCTCGGCGTCGAGCTGATCGAGCAGCCGGTCGAGGCCGGTTTCGAGGAGGATCTCGAAGGCGTCGAGAGCGCCCTGCCCTTCTGCGCCGACGAAAGCTGCCATGTGGCCGAAGATATCGACCGGGTGGCGTCGACCTTTCAGGCGGTGAATATCAAGCTCGACAAGGCTGGCGGACTGACAGAAGCGTTGCGTCTGAGCGAGGCCGCCAAGGCGCGCGGGCTGAAGACGATGGTCGGCTGCATGCTCTCGACGAGCTTGGGCATCCGCCCCGCCTTCCATCTGGCGCAGACCGCCGATTGGGTTGATCTCGACGGTCCGGCATTGCTCAAGAAGGACCGCGCAGGCGGCTTCAAGTTCGAAAATGGCATCATCAGCCTGGGCTGACACGAAAATCCGCCGTCTGTCCGGACGCGATGGGCAGACGGCGGAAACTTTCAGGTCAAAGCGCAGTTTCGACGTGCTTGCCCTCGAGGTCCTTGGCCGACATCGTGCCGCCGAACGCCATTTTCAGCTTGCCCATCAGCGACATGTCCGCCTGCCAGATTTCGATATGGCTGGGGTCGAAGCGGAACATCACCAGATCGGGATCATTCTTGCCCTGATCGTACCAGGCCTCGACCGTGTTCGACCAGAATTTGTCGATGACGGCGGGATCGTTGTCGATCGTCAGCATACCCGCAATGCAGGCGAACAGCTTGTGCCCTTCGCCGACATATTGCGCCATCGCATCATTGGTCGAGCTGAGACCTTCGGCGAGGCGGCTCGAGCGCGAGCCGTAGAACCAGATCGGACCGTGGCGGCCATCAAACTGTGCGGTCATCGGCATGCTGTGCGCAACCTGCGCAGGCAGGCCGAGCATCAGGAACGGACTGCTTTCAAGCGCGCTCCAGAAGGCGTCGAGCGCCTCTGACGTATCTTCGGTGGAAGCATGGGGGGTGTCGGGGGTCATATCGTGCTCCTGTCTTGGTAACAGGGGATACGACGGACCGCGAAGCGCGTTCCCGAGCTCGCCTTTGCTGCACACAAAGAAGAACCCGCCCTGGCATCGCTACCAGGGCGGGTTCCGGATGCCTTATCGGCGTCTGCGCGATCAGAAGACCTCGTACAGGCCCGCCGCGCCCATGCCGCCGCCGACGCACATGGTGACGACGACGTATTTCGCGCCGCGGCGCTTGCCTTCGATCAGCGCGTGGCCGGTGCAGCGCGCGCCGGTCATGCCATAGGGGTGACCGATCGAGATCGAGCCGCCGTTGACGTTGAGCAGCTCGTCAGGAATGCCAAGCACGTCCTGGCAGTACAGCACCTGCACCGCGAACGCCTCGTTGAGTTCCCACAGACCGATATCGTCCATCTTCAGGCCGAAGCGCTTCAGCAGCTGCGGCACCGCGAAGACCGGGCCGATGCCCATCTCGTCGGGCTCGGTGCCGGCAACGGCCATGCCGACATAACGGCCCAGCGGCTGCAGACCCTTCTGCTCGGCGAGCTTGGCTTCCATCAGCACCGACGACGATGCGCCGTCGGACAGCTGGCTGGCATTGCCCGCAGTGATGTTCATGCCCGGACCCATGACGGGCTGCAGGCCCTTCAGGCCTTCCAGCGTGGTGTCGGCGCGGTTGCCCTCGTCCTTGGTCACCTCGACATCGGTCATCGTGACCTCGCCGGTTTCCTTGTTCTTGAACGCCATCTTCGCCTTTACCGGCACGATCTCGTCGTCGAACTTGCCAGCAGCCTGGGCGGCGGCAGTGCGCATCTGCGAGCGATAGGCATATTCGTCCTGACGATCGCGGCTGATATTGTAGCGCTTGGCCACCGTTTCGGCGGTCTGCAGCATCGGCATGTAGATGTCCTTGTGCATCGCCAGCAGCTCCGGATCAGGGCCGACGCGCATTTCGGGGGTCTGCACCATCGAGATCGATTCGACGCCGCCTGCGACGACAACGTCCATGCGATCGACGATGATCTGCTTTGCCGCGGTCGCGATCGACATCACGCCCGACGAGCACTGGCGATCGATCGACATGCCGGCGACGGTGACCGGCAGACCGGCACGCAGCGCGGCGGTGCGACCGATGGTGTGCTGCACGCCCTGCTGGAGCGCAGCGCCCATCACGACGTCATCGACTTCGGCGCCCTCGATGCCGGCACGCTCGACGGCGGCGCGGATCGAATGCGCCGCGAGCGTCGGCGACGGGGTGGCGTTGAAGCCGCCGCGATAGGCCTTGCCGATCGGCGTACGTGCGGTGGAAACGATAACTGCATCACGCATGGAAATTCTCCTTCAAAGGCTCGCCGCTGTTCGATGGCGAGCGGAAACGGGTCACACGAAAAACTGGCTGATCCACTCGGCCATCACGGCGGGTTTCTCTTCGCCCTCGATCTCGACCGTGAACTCGAGCGTCTGCTGCCACTGGCCAGGGCGCTTCTCCTCGAGCTCGAGCAGCTTGAAATGGCCGCGAACGCGCTTGCCCGAGCGGACGGGCGCAAGGAAGCGAACCTTGTTGCCGCCATAGTTGACGCCCATCTTCACGCCCTCGACGCGCGGGCAGTCCGACTTGGCCATCAGCACCGGGAAGAGCGAGAGCGTGAGAAAGCCGTGCGCGATGGTGCCGCCAAACGGCGTCATCTTGGCCATTTCCTCGTTCACATGGATGAACTGGTGATCGCCCGTCGCATCGGCGAACTTGTTGATCATCTCCTGATCGACCAGCAGCCATTCCGACGTGCCCAGATTCTGGCCCACCATGTCCTTCATTTCCTGCGGGGAAATTGCGCTCATTTCTGTCCCTCCTGTCGATAGTGCAGCAGCCGCCGCGGCGTGCCGCTGTCGTTTGGAATGCGCGTCTTTTGGCGCTTTTCCGCCAGTCATACAAGGCAAGACTGCGCGCCGCTACGGCATGCGGGCGAAGCAAAGCAGTTTACGGAAACGGAAAGCGCAAACCGGCAGAACGACTCGGGTGATCCTCAGCTGTGTTCCTGCACTGTCACCGGAAATCCGCCCACCGGATAGGGCATGATCATCGCACCATCGGGCCCAGCGGTGAAGGTGGTCTGGGTCGGATAGGCAAATTCCAGCTTCTCGGCGTTGAAGCGCTCCAGAATAGCCAGACCGATCCGATGCCGCCCTTCGAACACGACCTCAAAATCGGCGCTCATGATATCAAAATCGAGCTCGAAATCGATCGAACTGGCTCCAAAGCGAACAAAGCCGCATCGGATGAAGACTGCCCCTGCCTCTTCGACAATCTGCTTGAGCATGCCCGGCACCAGTCGTGCCCTGTCCGGCGCGGTCTGATAGATCAAACCGATCGTGTAGCGCGTGCGCCGACGGTTGAGCCGGGTATAGTTGATGATCTGCTTGCCGAGCAGATTGGTGTTCGAAATGATGATCTCCTCGCCCGTAATCGAGCGGAGCCGGGCGCTCTTGAGGCCGATCTTCTCGACCGTCGCGGTGGTCGTATCAAAACCGATCGTCTCCCCGCGCTTGAACGGCTTGTCGAAGATGATCGACAGCGCCGCGAACAGGTCCGAGAATATGCCCTGCGCCGCCAGACCGATGGCGATACCGCCGATCCCCAGACCCGCAATCAGGCCGGTGACGTTCACGCCCAGATTGTCGAGCACCATGATCGCGGCGATGGCGAACAGCACCACCGTCACCAGCAGCCGGATCAGCGACATCGCGTTGGCCAGCGTCTCGCTGCCCGCATCGTCGCTGCCCGAAGCACGGCGCTCGATCATGCCCAGAATGATCTCGCGCGCCCAGATGGCGACCTGGAACACGGCGGCGACGGTGAACAGGAAGGTCACGACGCGGAAAATGCCATCGGGGGCTTCGGAGAAGCCGACGACGAGCCGCGCCGAGACCATGATCAGGAAATACTGCTTGGTCTTGGACAGGGTGCGCCCGATGATCGCGGCGAGCGACAGCCGGTCGGGCTGGCGTTCCGCGTATTTTCGGGCGTGCCGCTGGACATAGGCGAGCGCCAGATAGATCGCCGTACCGACGCCCACCGCAATCGCGATTTCTACCGCATGCGCACTGATCCAGGCCCATAGGCCCGTCAGCTTCTGCTCGACATCTTCAGCGGTGATCGGTTCAGGCAGAACCGGGGATGCGTCGGCGGTCTTTTTGGTCGTCATGCCGCCGAGTTAGGGTTGCACTGTCCATTAGGCAAGTTTGGGCGCAGCTTTGCCATCGATCAGCGGACGGAAGGCGGCCTCCTTGCGACGACGCGCCAGATAGGTGTCGAGCCCGATCTGCATTGCGATCAGCATATAGACGAACGGCTGGAACGCGATGCCGACAAAGGCCGACCCGACCATGAAGATGATCTGCCCGTTCTGCAGCGCCAGCGCGAGCGGGACGACCCAGCGTTCGTCCTCGCGATCGCGCTTGCGGTGGATCCGCTGGATGATCTCCATCCGCACGATTCCGCCGAAATGGATGACCAGCCACAGGAAGAGCCCGAAAAAGCCCTGCTCGCCCAGCATCTCGAAATAGCTCGAATGATAGGCGCGGCCCTTGTCGACGATCTCGTTCTTCTCGATCAGGGTGTTGGGGCCATCGCCCTTGGCCGCGACCGTATCGAACTTGACCCGGTTCTGGAGATAGGCCTCGAAGCCGCCGCCTCCCGGGTTCTGCTGCACATATTTCCAGGTCCAGGCCCAGACAGCAACCCGGGTGGAGGCCGACTGATCCGCCTTGTATTCGCCGATCGTCGCCATGCGGTTGGTATAGCTTTGCGGCAGGAACGGCACCGCTGCCACCGCCAGCGCAGCCGCCACGCCGGCATAGAGGAAGCGATAGCGCACGAAGCGCAGCATCAGCACACCGAGAACCCCGATGCACACCAGCCCGGTTCGCGCCTGGGTTCCGATCGGGATCAGCAGACAGGCGAAGATCAGCGCATAGGCAAAGGTCTTCACCCGCCAGTCGGGCGGAAACACCGTGCCGTAATTGGCCAGCCACAGGATCAGCGGGATGATGCAGATGGCGACGGTCGAGATGATCGAGCCTTCGTAAAGCCCGCTATTGTCCGAAATCAGCAGCTGCATGACGCCATAGCCGCCACCGCCCGAGGCCAGCGTCTTGATGCCGCCGGTGATGATGATCGAACTGGCGCACAGCACCATCATCAGCCCCAGCGCCTCGATGCGCAGCTTGGTGCGCAAGGTCAGTGGCAGGAACATCGCGAAAACCAGCGCCTTCCACACCCATTCCCATTTGCCTTGCGCGTCGATCGGAAAGTCCGCCGTCCGCGTGGTATAGGCGCACCACAGGAACAGCAGCAGCATCACGCCCTGGCGGAACGAGACGCGCATGTCCTTCTTGTCGTCGGCGATCAGCCAGCCCAAAAAGGCAAGGCCGAAGACGATCAGCGAGATGGGCACCGCATTGAGCATCCAGTAGGACAGGCGCTGCGGCGCGACGATATCGATATAGGCGTAGGCCAGCACGAAAAGGAACGGCCGCTTGAAGCCCAGCGCAAGAAATGCGGCCAGGAACGCGACAAAGGCAAGGTCACGCATCGCTGCGCTCCTGCTGGCGAGGCCGTGGTTTCGGCTGGAAGAAGCCGGAGCCCAGCTTGTCCTTTTCGGGCGGATCTTCCTTGTCCAGATCGGCGCGCCAGACGAGCCGCCATGCCGCAACGGCAATCAGCAGGTGCGAGATCGCAATGGCAAAATTGTCGACCATGAACCTGCGGCCCTGCCCCAAATGGTGATGCACCGACTATGCAACAGCCGGCTTGCGGTTTACAGCCATAAGAGCAATGGGTTGACGCGGCGTTAATCCTTTTGCGCCATAGGCTTGCGCGCCATGACCCGGATCCTGCACGTTCTCGATCACAGCCTGCCGCTGCACAGCGGCTACAGCTTCCGCACGCGTGCGATCCTGACGGCGCAGCGGCGCGCCGGGCTTGAGGTGCGCGGCGTGACCAGCGTCCGGCATCAGGCGTCGCTTCCCGCCGGTTCGCATGTCGAAGCGGTCGAGCAGCATGACGGCCTGACCTTTCACCGCACCATGGAAGCCGTATCGGGTCCGCCGGGGCTGCGCGAATGGCGCGACATTGCCGCGCTTGCCCGTGCGACAGAGGCGACGGCGGCGATCTGGAAACCCGACATCCTGCACGCGCATTCGCCCGCGCTCGATGGACTTGCCGCGATCCGCGCCGGGCGCAGGCTGGGCCTGCCGGTGCTCTACGAGATCCGCGCCTTCTGGGAAGACGCCGCGGTCGGCAACGGCACGGGCAGCGAGACCTCCGCCAAATACTGGCTCACCCGGCAGATGGAGAACCGCGTCGTCGCCCAGGCAGACGCGGTCGCCGTCATCTGCGCGGGGCTTCGCGACGATCTCATCGCGCGCGGCTTCCCGGCGGACAAGATCATGGTCTCGCCCAATGGCGTCGATCTGGAGCTGTTCGGCACGCCCGTGCCCGCCGACCCGGCCCGCGCCGAGGCGCTGGGGCTGACCGGCAAGACCGTGCTCGGCTTTATCGGCAGCTTCTACCCCTATGAGGGGCTCGACGACCTGATCGCCGCCATGCCTCTGCTCATCGCGCACAATCCCGACATCCGTCTGCTGCTGGTTGGCGGCGGCCCTGCCGAAGCGGATTTGCGCGCGCAGGCCGAGGCCTCCCCTGCGGCGCACGCCATCCGTTTTGTCGGCCGCGTGCCGCATTCGGAGGTGGAGCATTATTACAGCCTGACCGACATTCTGGTCTATCCGCGCAAGGCGATGCGGCTGACCGAGACCGTCACCCCCCTGAAGCCGCTCGAAGCGATGGCGCAAGGGCGCCTGGTTGCCGCCTCGAATGTCGGCGGCCACCGCGAACTCATCGCCGATGGCGTCACCGGCACGCTGTTCGCGCCCGATGACCCCCAGGCGATGGCCGATGCGCTGGCCGGGCTGATCGCGGGGCGCGAGGGCTGGGACGAGCGACGCGCCACTGCCCGGCGCTTCGTTGCCAAGGAGCGCAACTGGGCGCGAAATGTGGAACGTTATCAACCCGTTTACCAACGCATGCTAGAACGGACCATGGGCAGGCGCATTTCCAGCGCGGCCTGATGACGATGGCACCAGGGTCTTAGCAGCATGGCGACACCGCAAGCGGACGAACAGGAGAGCACCGGCGCCGCCGGAGCCAGCGTCCTCGCGCGCCATCCTTCGGCGATCGCGCTGGGTGGAGGGGTCGCTGCAGCGTTCGGCAGCAGCTTCATCCCGATGAATGCCATCGAAGGCTTTGTCACTGCCTATGGCATCGCCGAATTGCTGCCCGCGGCCGCCCCGCCGCTGGGCGATACCGCCAGGCTGGCGCTGAGCGCGGGCATTGGCACACTGACCGCAGGAGCGCTGCTGGCGCTGCTGCCGCGTGCGGAGAGCGACGAAATGGGTTTTGAAACTTCCATCCGGAAAGCCGACAACACCGGCACCGACGCGAGCCAGACTGGCGCGCCAGTGGCCAAGAGCGGCAAGCTGGCCAGTTGGCTGCGCACGCTGCGCTTCGGCAAGAGCGAACCCGCTCCCGGCACGATCACCGACTTTTCCGACCTCGCCGCGCCGCGCATCCGCAATGGCGACCAGCATCCTGATGCCCCGGTCCGTGCGCCGATCCGCGCCAGCGAAGACCTGGGTGCACCGCTGACCGAGAGCGAGCCGGTCGCGGCAGCGCCGCTCGAACTGGGTGAAAGCATGGCGGTCATCGCACCCGTGAACGCTCCCGAGCCGATTGCGCCGGCCCCTGCCCCGTCGCTGCGCTTTGCGCCCCCGCCCTTTGCAGCGCCGCTCGTCGAGCCTGATATCGAAGAGGACGCCAAAGCGCGCGTCGCCGAGCCGGACGCGCCCGAACCCGAACCTACTGTCGAACTGGCGCAAGCATCGGAAGAACCGGCTGCCGACGCGCGGTTCGAGCACGTCGCCGAACCCGAACAAGCCGAAGCGGCATGGTCCGTCGCCGCTGCAGCGCATCCCGTGCTGGATGCCATGCCGGTCGACGCTCTGCCCGAAACCGGGCTGGCGGACGAGCTCGACCATCTCAGCGTGGCCGAATTGCTGGCGCGGCTCGAATCCGGTCTGGCGCGGCGGCGGCACCAGGCGCAAACCGATCGGACCTCAATGGCGGCTGCCGAGACTGGGGCGCAGATTTTCGCGCTTGGGAAGCCGTCGGTCGACGAAACCGGCGAAGGCGAGGCCGTCCGTCCGTTTCGCCTCCGCCTTGGCGATGTTCCGCACTTCGAAGAACAGGCCGTCGCTGCGGACGAACCCACCGAAGTCCCGGCGGTCGAGGACAGCGCTGAAGCGGAGACGGCCAGTTTCCGGGCGCAGCCGCTCTGGGACGAGGAGGTGGAATATCTGCCGCCTTCGGTTTCGACGAGCGCCGCGGAGCCGATGGTCGATGAAGCTGCGACCCACGCGCCCGGATCTGTCGAAGCCGCTCCTGCGGCACGGGCTGCCACCGAGGACGACATGGACGCAGCGCTGCGCGATGCGCTCGCGACGCTGCGTCAGCTTTCGGATCGCCAGCGCGGCAGCTGATCGCCGCATAGCTGGCACGAAAAGGGGCCAGGCAAAGAAAAAGGGCGGCGTATCGCTACGCCGCCCTTTTCTGTTTCAGCACCAGGGCTGCCGGTCCATTACTGGCCCGGCGGCTTCTGGAAGGTGCCGTACTGTTCGTTACCCACGAAGCCCAGCTTGGTCACACCGCTGCGCTTGATCACGGCGAGAACCTCGTCGGTGATCTGATAGCGCGAACGGGCATCCGGCTGGAACTGCAGTTCGGGTTCCGGATCCATGTTGCGGGTCTGTGCCAGAATGCCGGCCAGCTGTCCCTGCGATACCGGGGTGCCATTCCAGGCGATGGTATCGTTGGTATCGACGGTCAGCTTGTTCTTGACCGGTTCGATCTGGACATCCGGCGGAGTCTGGCTGTCGACCGGCAGGTCGATCTTCACCGCATGGGTCTGGACCGGGATGGTGATGATGAACATGATGAGGAGCACGAGCATGACGTCGATCAACGGCGTCGTGTTCATCTCCATCATCGGCTCGCCATCGTCCTTGCCGCCACTCATTGCCATATCAAGCTACTCCAATTCCTGTGTGCGCACCGAAGCGCTTAACCTGCTTCAACCAGCGCGATGGGCGAGGAAATGAAGCCCACCTTGGCGAAACCGGCGCGCTGCACGGTGAAGATTGCGCCACCGATGCAACGATAGGGTGCATTGACGTCGCCGCGGATGTGCACTTCGGGAAGATCTTCTTCCTTCAGGTTTTCCACGCCACCGGCATTTTCAATGATCGATTCCAGGCGCTTCACAGCGAGTTCCTGAAGCTCGGCATTGTCCACCGGCGTCACGTTCACATAGACGCGGCATTCGCCGTTCGGGCTTGCGCCCGCAAAGCCTTCGTCACCCGGGCTGAGGCCATTGGCATCAGTCGAGGAAACCGAAAGCAGGATGTTTTCGTTCTTCGTCTCGGTCGGTTCGAATTCGACGACCGGGATTTCCAGATCATCCACCGTCTGGATCACGACCGGGATCGCGATCAGGAAGATGATGAGAAGCACCAGCATCACGTCCACGAGGGGCGTGGTGTTGATGTCCGACATCGGCTTCTCTTCGCCGCCGGCGCCTCCAACGCTCATTGCCATCGCAACAAATCCTATTCTGTCATGCCACTAGCCCGAAAGAGCGGTGGCTGTGTCACCGGCCGGTCGGGAAAACCCGGAACGGCCAGTCTATCCGATGCAGCTTCGGCGACGATCGCCGGGCTGCGCGGGAGGGATGCGGTGCCGGAAAGGCTGGCCGCATCCCTGCCCCATGCCGGATTACTTCTTGATCGGTGCGGCGGCCGGAGCGGCGGGCTTGGCAGCGGGAGCCGCCGGAGCCTTGGTCGCCGGGACCACAGCGCCGTTCGAAGCCATGTAGCCCAGAACGTCGGTCGAAAAGGCGCTCAGCTGAGCAGCGATCAGCTTGTTGCGAGCCTGCAGCCAGTTATAGGCAAGCACGGCGGGAACGGCCACGCCCAGACCCAGCGCGGTCATGATCAGAGCTTCACCGACGGGGCCGGCGACCTGGTCGATCGATGCTTGCCCTGCGATACCGATCTTGATCAGTGCGCGGTAGATACCGATAACGGTACCGAACAGACCGATGAACGGCGAGGTCGCGCCCACGGTTGCCAGGAACGGCAGACCACCAGCCAGCTTGGCGTTGATGGCAGCTTCCGAACGGCTCAGCGAACCGTGCAGCCAGTCATGCGCTTCGACGGGGTCGGTCAGCTTGGCATGCTCTTCCTGTGCCTTCAGGCCGTCGTCGACGATCTGGCGATAGGCGGTGTTCTTCTCGAGCTTGTTGGCGCCTTCCTTCATGCTGCCAGCGCGCCAGAAGGTTTCACGAACCTTGGCACCCTGCGAAAGCACCTTCTGCTGTTCGAACAGCTTGGTGAACAGGATGAAGAACGAACCGAACGACATGATACCCAGGATAACGACGGTGGCGTAAGCGATTACACCGCCCTGCTCGAGAGCTTCCGCGAAACCGAAAGCGTTTTTCGGCGCTTCACCTGCAGCCGCAGCCAGCATTTCAATCAACATCAAAACTTCCTCTCAGAAAATAGATAGAGCGCCGCGTGAAAAATCGGTGCGTCTAGAACCAAAACCCAATCCGCCGCAGCGGCATCCAGTCCAAATGTTACTTCGGAATTTCCCAGCGAACCGCGTTCGAATAGGTATCCGAAATCGCGTTTCCGGCAGCGTCGAGAGCCGGCTTGAAGCGCGCCCTGCGGGTCACGTTCTTGCAGGTCGCCTCGTCGAGGTCGGCATGGCCGCTCGATCCGGTGATCTCGCAGTTCGTCACACGGCCGTCGGGACCGATGGTGACGCGGAAACGAGTGGTACCAGCACGCTCTTCACGCAGTGCGCGAGCGGGGTAATCGTTGGGGGTTGCCCAGCTGCCCGGGTTGCCACGCGGCGATGCACCCGAAGCCTTGGAAGGCGGCGGCGGCGGTGCCGGAGGCGCAGGCGGCGGCGCAGCGACAGGCTGCGGGATGAACACCGGCGGCGGAGTGTTGGTGGTGGTGATGACCGGCGCCGTAGTTGGCGGCGTCCGAACGATCGGCGGCGGCGTTACGACCGGCGGCGGCGTGATCGGCTGGTCTGGCGGAGGTGGCGGCGGCTCTTCCGGCTCGATCACCTCTTCCTCAACGTCAACGACGTTCAGCTTTTCAGCCACCGTCTTGACCGCACTATATGCAAGTCCTGTTACCAGGGCATAGATCACCACGATGTGGATCAATGCCACGATAACGAGGGAAACTATCTTGTTTCCGCTTGCCTGTTGATCAGCATAGGCCATTCAGAAACGACGCTCCTTACCCTATTGAAACCCGTCATCCGGGGAGCGCCGACATTGCAATCCACGACACCCGGACAAACCAGCCGATGACCGCAGCTGGTGCATGAAACACACAAGTTGCGGACTGCAACCCGTTAAGGTTTGCCTTCCGCTCCCCAGCCGTGTTCCAGCCTCTGGTTTGTTTTTCTCTTGCCCGAAAGGGGATTTAACGCGCAACTTATCAGCAGGCAATCGCTTAAATGGATTCAGTTTGAATTAACCTTTGAGCCCCGACAGCCGCCCTTCCGGACAGCGAAAACGAGGAGACTCCCCCATGCCGCACGCGCTCAAATCGCTTGCTGCCGCCACCGCCTTAACCGTCGCAATTAGTGGTGGTTTTCCTATCGTATACGGCGCGAATGCACAGGTTTCATCCGAAACGGAGGGACCTGGCTATGTCGCCCTGGCCCGCCTCGCGGATGCCGCTCCGCAGGTGCTGCGGGTCCAGGTCAAGAAGACCACCGTCGTCGATCCGGCGCGCGCGCCCGACGTCGCTCCCACTATGGCACGGCTGTTCGTCGAGGCGCAGGTATTGAATCTCATTCGCGGAAAGCAGGGCGTCAGCGAATCGATTCGCTATCTGGTTGACGTGCCGCGTAACGCCAAGGGCAACGTTCCCAAGCTGAAAAAGCAACAGTTCCTGCTGTTCGCCCGCCCCGGGACGCGTGCCGGGGAGGTGCAGCTTGTCTCCAAGGACGCGCAAGTCGCCTGGACCGCGGCCACCGAGCAGCAGGTGCGCACGATCGTGACCGAACTGGTCAGCACCGGCGCGCCGCCCGCGATCAAGGGCATCCGCGAGGCACTGCACGTGCGCGGCAATCTGCAGGGTGAAGGCGAGACGCAGGTCTTTCTGGCAACGTCGACCGGCGACCCGGTATCCATCACCGTCCTGCGCCGTCCCGGCCTGGCACCGCGCTGGGCGGTGTCGCTGACCGAGATCGTGGACGAGGCCGCCGCTCCGCCGAAGCGCGACACGCTATTGTGGTACCGGCTCGCCTGCTTCCTGCCGCGCGAAATCCCGGCGCGCGCGCTTGTATCCGATACGCCTGCGGACAACGACCTGGCGCGGCGCGACTATAATTTCGTGCTGGAACAGCTCGGTCCCTGCCGCTGACGGGTTGCCGGGGCAGCGCGCTACGCCCTGCCCCGGCCCTCACCCGCTTACTTGCCTGCCATGCCCATCTGCCAGAGGATGAAGGCGAACTCCTCGGCCGTTTCCTTGAGCGAATCGAACCGGCCCGATTTGCCGCCATGGCCTGCGCCCATATTGGTCTTGAGCAGCAGTGCGTTGTCATCGGTCTTGGTGACGCGCAGCTTCGCCACCCATTTCGCGGGCTCCCAATAGGTCACGCGCGGGTCGTTGAGCCCAGCGGTCACCAGCAGCGGCGGATAGGCTTGGGCCTTCACATTGTCATAGGGGCTGTATGATCGCAGCAGGTCGAACGCCGCCTTGTCGGTGATCGGATTGCCCCATTCGGGCCATTCGCCCGGGGTCAGCGGCAGGCTCTCGTCGAGCATCGTGTTGACCACGTCGACGAAGGGCACATGCGCCACGACCGCGCCCCACAGATCGGGATCGGTGTTGACGACCACGCCCATCAGCTCGCCGCCTGCGGAGCCGCCGCTAGCTGTCACCTTGCCCTTCGAAGTGTAACCCTTGGCGATCAGCCCCTTGGCGACGTCGACAAAATCGTTGAACGTGTTGGTGCGCTTGGTCAGCTTGCCGTCGAGATACCATTTGCGGCCCAGATCGTCGCCGCCGCGGATATGTGCAATGGCATAGGCAAAGCCGCGATCGACCAGGCTGAGCCGGGTGACCGAGAAGCTTGGCGGCACCGCATAGCCATAGGCACCATAAGCATAAAGGTGCAGCGGCGCGCTGCCGTCCTTCCTGAAGCCCTTGCGATAGATGATCGAGACCGGCACCTGCGTCCCATCGCGCGCGGCGATCATCAGCCGCTCGGTCTCGTAGTCGGCGGCGTTGTAGCCCGAGGGCACTTCCTGCACCTTGAGCACGGTCAGCTTCTGCGTCGCGACATCATAATCATAGACGGTGTCGGGCGTGACCATCGATTCATAGGCGAGGCGCAGCACCTTCATGTCCCATTCGGGATTGTCGCCCAATGACGCGGAATAGCTCGCCTCGGGGAAGGTGATCGGCTGGACCTTTTTGGGGTCGGCATAATCCCGGATCTCGATCTGATCGAGGCCACCGCGCCGCCCTTCAATGACATAGAAGTCCTTGAAGGCATTCATGTCGGTCATGTAGAAATCGTCGCTGCCGGGGATCAGCGTCGTCCACTCGCCCGGATTGTCGATGCTCGCAGTGGCGAGGCGAAAGTTCACATGCTCATCATTGGTGTGGATGAACAGCGTACCGTCGCGCTCCTCGACGTCATATTCGCGCCCCTTCTTGCGCGGGCTGACCAGGATCGGTTCGGCCAGCACATTGTCCGCAGGCAGCAACCGGATCTCGCTGGTCTCGTTGTCGCCGGTGGCGATGACGATGTACTTCTCGTTCGAGGTCATGCCGACATCGACGCGGAAGCCCTCATCCGCTTCCTTGTACAGCTCGACATCCTTGTCCAGCGGCGTGCCCAGCACGTGCAGCCGGGCGTTGTCGGTGCGCCAGTTCTCGTTGGCCAGGCCATAGATCAGCGCCTTGCCATCGGCGGTCCAGACCAGGCTGGAAAGCGTCCCCGGGATGACATCGGGCAGGATGGTGCCGGTGGTCAGATCCTTGAACCGCGCCTCGAACCGCTCCGACCCGTTGTCGTCGACCGAATAGGCGAGCAACCTGCCATCGGGGCTGACCGAGAAGGCGCCGAGGCGGAAATAGTCCTTGTCCCTGGCAAGCTCGGTCTCGTCGAGGATGAGCTGCTTCTCGCCGCCTGCGACCGGCTTGCGATACCATTTCTTGTACTGCGCGCCCTTGTCATACTCGACCCAGTAGAGCCAGTCGCCGTCCTTCTGGGGAACCGAGCTATCGTCCTCCTTGATGCGGCCCTTCATCTCCTCGAACAGCGCGTCGGTGAGCGCCTGGTGCGGCTGCATCGCGGCTTCGAACCAGCGGTTCTCCGATTCCAGATAGGCCAGCACATCGGCATCATCGACCTTGGGATAGCCCTGGTCGCGCAGCCAGTGCCACGGGTCCTGCACGGTCACGCCGTGGCGTTCGTAGCTATAGGGCCGCTGATCGGCGATGGGCGGCTGGGGCGTGTCGGGCATGGATGCACTTTCGTTAGCAAGAACGGGGGATGACAGGGCCATTGCCGCCACCAGCGCGGCGCGGGCAATGGCGGATGAGAAACTGGGTCGGATCGGCATGTACGGCTCCCTTCGAACTGGATCACGACAGAACGGTCCGGTCGCCAGACTGGCGCTGGTCACGGATTGTCTCTATCTTGCCGCCCAACCGCTTTTGCAAGGAGTTGATACCCCGCCATGCTGATGTCCACCCATGAAGCCCGCCTCGCCGCCTTGCGCGAAGAAATGAAGCGTCAGGGGCTGGATGGTTTCGTCGTTCCGATCTGTGACGAGCATATGAGCGAATATATCGGCGCCTATGCGCAGCGGCTGGAATGGCTGACCGGTTTTGGCGGATCGGCGGGCAGCGCGGTGGTGCTATCCGACCGGGCGGCGATTTTCGTCGACGGGCGCTATACGATCCAGGTGCGCGATCAGGTCGACGGACGGCTGTTCGAATATGTCGGCACCGCGCAGCAGAGCGTTGCAGACTGGCTTGGCGCAAATGTCGGCGAAGGGGCCGTGATCGGCTATGATGCCTGGCTGCACACCCGCGACTGGGTGAAACAGGCGAGCGCAAAGCTGGCCAAGGTCGGCGCGTCGCTCAAGGAAGTGGCAGGCAACCCCGTCGATGCGGTATGGCACGATCAGCCCGCGCGCCCCGATGCGGTGATGAAGCCGCATGCGCTCGAATATGCCGGCAAGGATGCGGGCGAAAAGCGGGCCGATGTCGCAGCCTGGCTGGCGGACGAGAAGCTTGATGCTGCGGTCATCACTGCGCTCGATTCGGTTGCCTGGCTGTTCAACGTGCGCGGCGGCGATGTGACGCACACGCCGGTGACGCTTTCCTATGGCGTGGTGCATCAGGACGGCAGCGCCGACCTCTATGTCGCCCCCGAAAAGGTGACCGACGATCTGCGCGCGCATCTTGGCAACCAGGTCGCGCTGCATGGCTATGACGCCTTTCCTGCAGGGCTCGATGCGCTGAGCGGCAAGGCCGTCGCGGTCGATCCCGAACGCGCGGTCGCGGCGATCTTCGCCCGGCTCGAGGCTGCGGGCGCCAGGATCGTGGCCAAGCGCGACCCGAGCGTGCTGCCGCGCGCAATGAAGAACCAGACCGAGATCGAAGGCCATCGCGCCGCGCAGGCACGCGACGGCGCTGCGGTCAGCCGCTTCCTGCACTGGCTCTCGATCGCTGGCCCGGCAGGCGGTGAGACCGAACTTTCGGCCGCCGCCAAGCTGCTCGAATTCCGCGAGGCGACCGGCAAGCTGATCGACACCTCGTTCGATACCATCTCCGGTGCATCCTCTAACGGCGCGATCTGCCATTATCGCGTATCGGAGGAGACCAATCTGCCGATCGTGATGGACAGCCTGTATCTGGTCGATTCCGGCGGCCAGTATCTCGATGGCACCACCGACATCACCCGCACCATCGCGATCGGTACGCCCACAGCAGAGATGAAGCGTCGCTTCACCCAGGTACTCAAGGGCCATATCGCGCTCGCCACCATCCGCTTCCCCAAGGGCACGACCGGCGGCCAGCTCGATACGCTCGCACGCCAGTTCCTCTGGGCCGATGGCGTCGATTATGCGCACGGCACCGGGCACGGTGTCGGCAGCTTCCTGGCGGTGCATGAAGGCCCGCAGCGCATTGCGGCATTCGGGGGCCAGGGCGAGCCGCTGCGCCCGGGCATGATCTGCTCGAACGAGCCCGGCTATTATAAGGCGGGCGAATATGGCATCCGCATCGAGAATCTGGTGCTGGTCGAACCGCTCGAGATCGAGGGCGCGGAGCTCGACATGCTCGGCTTCGAGACGCTGACCTTCGCGCCGATCGACCGCAACTGCATCGAACCCGAACTGCTCAGCCCCGCCGAACTCGGCTGGCTCAATGCCTATCATGCCAAGGTGCTGGAGGTGGTAGCGCCGCAGCTAGAGGGCGATGCGCTGGCCTGGCTGGAGGACGCCTGCGCCCCGATCGGTTGACGTCCGCGTCAATTTGGGGCGATCCTACCGCTTTACGCCAACGGAATGCTGCGACGCACAATTGCTGCCGATGCAATTGACGTCGCGGCAAAGGTTAATTGCGTTGCAAGAATGTCACGCAGGTAGCGGAATCGCCTGCGTTTCCTAGCTTTTCATTTGTGACAGTCGGGTGTCAGTCATAAGGACATCCCAAAGCCATACGAGCCCTGGGACGGGGCCGTTCTTGTCAGCCATTTTAGGGGAGAACACCCGATGATCATCACCGACACCCGCCTGAAAACGATTCTGCTTTCGGGTGCAGCGCTCGGCACGCTCGCCATGCCCGCTACTGCCTTTGCGCAGGACACCGCGCAGGATGCCGAGAACGCCGACAGCAACGTCATCATCGTGACCGCATCCAAGCGCGAAACCACGCTGCAGGAAATTCCGATCGCGGTTTCGGTCACCAGCGGCGAAGACATTGAGGACGCCCAGGTTCGTGACCTGATCGACCTCCAGACCCTGGTCCCCAGCTTGCGCGTCTCGCAGCTGCAGAGCTCGGCCAACACCAACTTCATCATCCGCGGCTTCGGCAACGGCGCGAACAACCCCGGCATCGAACCTTCGGTCGGCGTGTTCATCGACGGCGTATACCGCTCGCGCTCGGCTGCGCAGATCGGCGACCTGCCCAACATCCAGCGCGTCGAAGTGCTGCGCGGTCCGCAGTCGACCCTGTTCGGCAAGAACGCATCGGCGGGTATCATCAGCATCGTCACCGAGCGTCCACAGTTCGAATTCGGCGGTCAGGTCGAAGCGACCTATGGCAATTTCAATGCCCGTATCCTGCGCGGCGACATTACCGGCCCGATCAGCGAGACCCTCGCCTTCAGCCTCGCCGGCAACATCAACAAGCGCGACGGCTATGCGCGCGACCTGAACCTGGGGCAGAAGTTCAACAACCGCGACCGCTGGGGTGTGCGCGGCCAGCTGCTCTGGGAGCCCAGCGCCGACCTGTCGTTCCGCCTGATCGGCGATTATGACAAGATCGACGAAAACTGCTGTATCGCTGCCAATGTCCGCGAGAACCCGGCCATCACCGCAGCGCTGCGCGCTGCCAGCGGCCAGGCGCGTCCGCTCGAGGCGGCCGATCCGTTCTCGTATCGCGTGCGCAACAACATCCCCTCGACCAACGAGATCGAGAACTATGGCGCCTCGCTGCAGGGTGACTGGAATGTCGGCGCGCTGACCTTCACCAGCATCACCGCTTATCGCGAAGTGCGTTCGCTGACCAATCAGGATTCGGACTTCACCAGCGCCGACCTGATCGGCCAGAACCTCGCCAACACCTCGATCGACACCTTCACGCAGGAACTGCGCGTCGCTTCGGACTTTGACGGCCCGCTGAACTTCCTGCTCGGCGGCTTCTATTTCAACGAAGACATCAAGTTCACCAACGACCTGCTGTTCGGTCGCGACTTCCGTGGCTATGCCAGCGCGCTGATCGGCCCTGCCGTCGGTGGTGCCGCCGGTGTCGAAGCGCTGCTGGGCGTGCCCAACAACACCTTCTTCCGCCAGGGCCAGGGCATTTTCGACGACTTCACCTATGGCAACGACGCGTTCTCGCTGTTCGGCCAGTTCGACCTGAAGCCGACCGATCGGCTGACCTTCACCTTCGGCTTCAACTATACCGAAGACAAGAAGCGCGTCCGTTCGAACGTCGTCAGCACCGACCCGTTCTCGGCGCTCGATTTCGTCGCCATCGGCAACACGCTGATCACGCAGCAGGCGACCGCTACCACGGTCGGCCAGCTTCTTGGCCTGCCCGGTGCAGCCAATGCCGCACAGATCGGCGCTTTCGCGGCGGCAAATCCCGCTGGATTCGCTCAGGTTCAGCAGGGCGCTGCGGCCTTTGCCCGTGCGAACAACACCAACCCGGCGGTGAACCCGCTTCTCGGCCTGCGCGCGCTGCAGTTCCTGCCGCCTTTCCTCAACTTCCCCAACGCGGTGGAAAGCGGCCGGACCAAGGACGACGATTTCTCGTACACCATCCGTGCGAACTACGAGATCACCGACAATCTGAACATCTACGCCACCTATGCCACCGGCTTCAAGGCGACCTCGTTCAACCTGTCGCGTGACAGCCGTCCGTTCCCGACCGACTTCATCCCGGGCTCGCCGGTCAACAATCCGGCTGCTTCGCCGATCCGCAATGCCGGTCTGGCGCTGCCGAACCTGACCACCGGTTCGCGCTTTGCGGGTCCCGAAGAATCGGAAGTCTATGAAGCCGGCATCAAGGCCCAGTGGCCGCTGGTCGCGTTCAACCTGACCGTGTTCAAGCAGTCGATCCGCGGCTTCCAGAGCAACGTCTTCACCGGCACCGGCTTCGCGCTCGCCAATGCGGGCAAGCAGTCGACCTTCGGTATCGAGTTCGACGGCAGCGTGCGCCCGACCGATGGCCTCAACCTGTTCGTCGCGTTCACCTATCTCGATCCGAAATATGACAGCTTCCTGAACTCGGCGGTGGGCGATCTGACCGGTGCGACCCCGGCGGGCATCCCTGCCCTGTCGGCATCGATGGGCGGTTCGTACACCTATGAATTCGCAAGCGGCACCAAGTTCACCGTTCGCGGCGACTATGCCTATGAAAGCGACGTGCAGATCGCCGAAGGTCTGCCGGGCTTCATCGTCACCAACCCGAACGGTACCCGCAATTTCCAGCCCGCGCTGGACATTGCCCGCCAGTTCCGTCGCCAGACCGACCTGGTCAACGTGTCGGCGACGCTCGAGCTGACCAATGGCTTCGAGATCAGCGCCTGGGCACGCAACCTGCTCGACGACCGGTTCATCTCGACCGTGTTCGACTCGGTGGCGCAGTCGCAGAGCATCTCGGGCTATCCCAGCCTGCCGCGCACCTATGGCGGTTCGATCCGCTTCAAGTTCTGATCCAATCACGGTTTGACCGGGCTTGGTCACGATCAGGTTGGCAAGAGATCCAACCGATTGAAAACAGGGAAATGGGGGGCTTCATGCCCCCCTTTTTTTGTGCCCAGCATTGTGTATGCGGAGCAGACGATCCGGAAACGAGAACGAGAGAGGGGAACAGCATGTCGGACGCGCCCATCCGCGCCCATTATCGCAGCATCGCGCCCAAGCGCGTGCACTATCACGAGGTCGATATGCAGAATATCGTCTTCAACGCGAACTATCTGATGTACGCCGATGTCGGCATCACCGAATATTTCCGCGCGCTCAATCTGGCGAGCGGAAAGCCCGAGAGCACCGGCTTCAACCTGTTCGGTCCCGATCACGACATGATGGTGCGCCACGCCGATGTCGATTTCCGTGGCAGCGCCGTCGCAGATGACATCATCGACCTCGCGGTGCGCATCAAGCGCTTTGGCTCGAGCTCGCTGACCAGCGAGTGCGCCATCTTTCGCGGTGACGAACTGCTCACCGTGGTGACGATCAGCTATGTCCATTTCGCGATCGCGACCCGTCGCCCCGCGCCGGTGCCGCAATGGTTCAAGGACATGGTCGCCGCGTTCGAGCCGGTTCGCCCCGAAGGCGTCTGACTGCCAGAAACTGAAGCCAAAGAAAAAGCCCGGTGTTGGCACCGGGCTTTTTCGTGTTTCCAGATCAATTGCCCGGCATGCCCGGCGGCGGCGCCCCCGGAGGACCACCCGGCGCACCCTGGCCCTGGAGCTGCTGCTGCATGGCGCGCAGCTGCATCTCGGGGATGAACTCGATCAGGTCGACGTCGAAAACCAGCAGGCTGTTGGCGGGAATGACGACTTCGCCGGTCTGCGGATTCTTCTTCTCTTCCGCGCCATAGCCGAGCTCGGGCGGGATCCAGAGGCGATACTTGCCGCCGCGCTGCATCTTCTTCAGCGCCTCGGAAAAGCCCGGGATCGATCCGGCAACGGGCATCGGCACCCGCTGGTTGGCATCGAACGGCGTGCCGTCCATCAGCGTGCCCTGATAGTTGATCAGCGTGACGTCCGCATCGGTCGGCGAAGGGCCACTACCCTTGACCAGTTCCTTGAACTGCAGGCCGCTTTCGGTGGTCACCACGCCCGGTTCATCGCCATTGCTGGCAAGAAAGCCGGCGGCCGATTGCGGCACCGACTGCAGGCCGGCCCAGGCCGTGCCGCCCGCAATGGCAACAGCGGCGGCAACACCGATCCACAATTTGGTCAGCGAGCCCTTGGCCAGCGGCGGGATGGGAACGCGGGTAACGGACATGGCAGCCTCCGGTTATCGTACCACAAACCCCTGAAAAGCACTGCAAGGCCTCCACCTTCCAGTCCCATCAGGGGTCGTTGCGACGAATCGGCGTCCCCGATCCGTCAGGTTAGCGATGCTATAACCGGCTTATTTCGCGCCGTCACGTTCCATGCGCTTGCGCTCCAGCTTGCGCGCACGACGAACGGCAGCGGCCTTTTCACGGGCGCGCTTTTCGCTGGGCTTCTCGTAATGCCGACGCAGCTTCATCTCGCGATACACACCTTCGCGCTGCAGCTTCTTCTTGAGCGCCCGCAGCGCCTGGTCAACATTGTTATCGCGTACGAGAATCTGCATAAACTTACGTCAGCTCCATTTCGATTCACGGCCTGCAAACCCGCTCGCGCCACGCCGAGGGGCGCGGAAAACGGACAGCAAAGCCAAAGCTAGAAGGCCAATAAAACAGGGCACGCCAGCCGCATGGCTGTCGGTCACGCGGGGCCGATACCAGCGCGCATCGGCATTTTCAAGGAATTTCGGCACGTTTCAGCCGAAAAGCCCAGGCTGTGCCTCGCTTGCATCGGTTGGCGACACAGGGGGCAGCTCGGCCATGGCATTATCGGGAAAGGGTGCGACCAGCCGCTCGGCTTCCTCCCATTCGGCGCGCAGCCATTGCCCCAGACCGTCGCCCGCCAGCATCACCGGCATCGCCTTGGGATGAACCGCACCGACCAGCGCATTGGGCTCGCAGGTAAGAAAGGCGAAGCGTGCGCCCTCCTCCACCGGGCGCCAGATGCCCGCAAAGGCGAAGGGTTCGCCCGATGCAAGCGCAAACCAGTGCTGCCGCTTGCGCTTCGTGACCGGATCGGGGGCGGCGCCATATTCGCAGAACGCGGTCACCGGCACCAGGCAGCGCCGCGCCGGATCGCGCAGCGCGCCGCGCCACATCGGCGAGTTCAGGTTACGCACATTGGTGATCGGCCGCTTGACCTCGCCGAAAGGGGGCCAGCCCCAGCGCATCGTCGCGAGGCTAGCGCCCTGCCCCTGCGCCACCAGCACTGGTGCCTCGTAATCGGGATAGATGCCCTCGAACGGCGGCAGGTTCGCCCCGCCCAGATCGACCGTACCCAGCGCCGTACCGAACAACTGGCGGATTGCATCGGCGTTGCTTGTCATGCGATACAGGTTGCACATAGCCACCAAAGATAGAGACAGGAGAGCGTGATGGCCACCGCGTTGAAGCCGAGCCCCCAGATGACCACCGAGGAGCATGAAGCGCGCAAGCTGCTCGCCTCCTGTTACCGCGTGTTCGACATGATGGGTTGGTCGGAAATGATCTACAACCACATCACGCTCAAGGTGCCGGGCGAGGAAGACGCCTTCCTGATCAACCCCTATGGCCTGCATTTCAGCGAGGTCTGCGCTTCCAACCTGGTCAAGATCAATTCCGATGGCGAAAAGCTCGACGGCTCGCCCTATCCGGTGAACAAGGCGGGCTTCACCCAGCACAGCGTGTTCCACAAGGAACTGCCGGACATGCACTGCATCATCCACACGCACACCACCGCGACCATGGCGGTCTGTTCGACCGAAGGCGGGTTGCAGCCGACCAATTTCTATGCGTGCAACTTCATCGGCAACATCGCCTATCATGATTTCGAGGGCGTCACCGTCCGCGCTGAAGAAGGCGCGCGGCTGGTCGAGGCCGTTCGCGGGAAGCGGGTGCTGATGCTGAAGAACCATGGCCCCGTCGTCATGGGCCGCACCCTGCCAGAGGCATTCATCACCTATTGGTCGCTCCAGCGCGCGTGCGAGATCCAGCTCGCCACCATGTCGATGGGCAAGCCGATCATCGTGCCCGACGAGGTGGTCGCGGTGCACCAGCGCGATCTCAGCCAGGTGCAGCTGCCAATGGGCGCAGGCGTGCCCGATTTTGCCGCGATGGTGCGCAAGGTCGACAAGATCGACCCGAGCTGGCGCGACTGATCCGCATCCGGGCGGTCTGTGATGGGTGACTTGCAAGCGCGGCTCGGATAAGCGCTGAGCCCATGACCAAGTTCACCGTCAACGACCGCCCGGTCCAGTACCGGCTCGACCCGGAGACGCCGCTGCTCTGGGCGCTGCGCGATGCCTCGAACCTCACCGGCACGAAATATGGCTGCGGCAACGGCGATTGCGGCGCGTGCATGGTCGTGGTCGATGGCGAGGCGATCCGCTCGTGCCTGGTCAGCATCGCCGAGGTCGAAGGGCGCTATGTCACCACGATCGAGGCGCTGAGCCGCGATCGCAGCCACCCGGTGCAGCAGGCGTTCGTCGCCGAACAGGCGGTACAATGCGGCTTCTGCACCCCGGGCATGATCATCGCGGCGAGCGTGCTGCTGCGCAAGAACAGCGATCCCAGCGATGCCGAGATCGACGCCGCGATCCGCAACCTGTGCCGCTGCGGCACCTATCCGCGCGTGCGCGCCGCGATCAAGCGGGCGGGCCGGGTGATGCGCCGTCAGGAAACGATCGCTGCCGCACCGCCGCCGGGCATCTCGCCCGAGGACGCGGCCAAGGACGTGCCCGCGCTCACCCCGCCGGAGTGATCTGGTCGCGTGCAGCCAGCGCGCGCTCGAACACCGCCTCGAACATCGCTTCGGTCAGCCGCCCGGTATTGGTGTTGTACCGGCTGCAATGATAGCTGTCGATCAGCACCCGCCCGTCGCCCAGATCGTGCCGGGCATTGTGCGCAAATGGAAAGGCAGCCGCGCGCAGCCCCAGATGCCGCAGGAAGCTGTCATGCGCGATCCGGCCGAGCGCGATGAACACGCGAAGCTGGGGCAGCGCATCGAGCTGCGCGGACAGGAAGCGGCGGCAGGTGTTGATCTCGGATGGCGTCGGCTTGTTCTGCGGCGGCAGGCACTTGACCGAATTGATGATGATAACGCCCTCGAGTTCCAGCCCGTCATCGATCCGCGATTGGTATGTGCCGCGCGACAGACCGAACTTCGCGAAGGTCGCAAACAGCAGGTCGCCCGCATAATCACCGGTGAACGGGCGGCCCGTGCGGTTCGCTCCGTGCATGCCGGGGGCCAGCCCGACAATGCCCAGCCAGGCGTTCGCATCGCCAAAGGCGGGGACCGGCGCGTTCCACCATTCGGGGTGCCTGGCCTGGCATTCGCGGCGCAGCGCGACGAGGCGCGGGCACAGCAGGCAATCGACCGGGGGTTCGGTATGCGCAATGGGGCTTAACTCCATCATGCTCCCGCGCTAGGCGCTGGGCATGGATGAGGCAAGTACGCAGCATTTTCTGATCGCGCTGGGATCTAACCGGCGGCATCATCGCATCGGAACTCCACGCAAGGTGCTCGATGCCGCATTGCTCGCGCTGGCGAACGAAGGGGTCGATGTCCTGGCCGTCGCGCCCGTGATCGAGACTGCGCCGATCGGCCCCTCTCTGCGCCGCTATGCCAATGGCGCAGCGATCATCACCACGCCGTTGCTGCCCGATGCGCTGCTGGCGCTGTTCAAGCGGGTCGAGGCGCGCTTCGGCAGGCGGCGCGGTCAGCGCTGGTCGGCGCGCACGCTCGATCTCGACATCATCCTGTGGTCGGGCGGCAGCTGGTATTCCCCTTCCCCGCCGCTCATCGTGCCGCACCCGGCCTATCGCACCCGCGCCTTCGTGCTGCGCCCCGCCGCGACGATCGCCCCAAACTGGCGCGACCCGCTGACCGGGCTCAGCATCGCGCAGCTTTGCCATCGTGCGTCACGGGGTTGACCCGATGGGCCGGCCCGACTAGGGGGATGCCCGCACCCGGGTCCGCCCGGCCACCGATGGCGCAACCCTCGCGCCACCCCCAGGGGGCCCTTAGCTCAGTCGGTAGAGCAACTGACTTTTAATCAGTAGGTCGCTGGTTCGAACCCAGCAGGGCTCACCATTTCCAAAAATGCACGGACTTGGAGCACGTCGGACGTTTCCGGCTTTCCGCAAGCCGCTGATGATTGTCGTTCGTTCCGCCAACAGGAAGTTCTCGACAATCCGGTCCGGCCATGATGTTGTTCGTCCATAGAATTCCGAAGCAGTGAACGCATAGGAGAGGGCCATGGGGCGAGGCGCGCAGGCACCGATCCCGCAGATCGATCGACACAGCTTGCGGCAGCTGGAAACGCATTTCGTTGCGCCGGACATTTATCGGCGGGGTGACCTCGCGCTGCGCCAGAGCCAGCTTGCGCAGATGGTCGCCGATCGGGTGATACCGCAGCTGCTGCGCCTGCACGACGAGATCGTGCCAGAAGCGCCGTCGGTGGAGGCGGTGCTCTCCGTCCTGGGGCCCAATCGCGGCGACATTGCGGGACTTGCCGACATTGTTCTTGGCGACGATCTCGAAGCGGCGGTGCGCTATGTGATTGTGCTCCGCGACCGTGGGCTTTCGATGGAAACGCTTTTCATCGAGCTGCTCGAGCCGACAGCCCGGCACCTGGGCGAGATGTGGGACAATGATGCCTGCGACTTCATCGGCGTGACACTCGGCGTCGCACGGCTGCAGAAGCTGCTCGCCGCGTTCAACGACACGCATGTCTGCGATGCACTCGACATGCGGCGCACTGTCCTGATGGCCATGACGCCCGGCGATCAGCATTTTTTCGGCGTAACCATGGTGGAGCGGTTTCTGGAAGCGTCGGGCTGGAAGGTGCAGACCGAAACGGCCGCGTGCGCCGAGGAGATCGCCGACGCCGCGAGGACACGCTGGTTTGCAGTTGCCGGTCTTACTGCCGGCTCCACCCAGATGATCGACAGCCTTTCCGAGACTATCGCTCTGATCCGCAAGCGCTCGCAAAACCCGCATATCGGCATCATGGTCGGCGGGCCGCTTTTTGCCGAGGATCCTTCGCTGGTTGCCGCCGTTGGTGCCGACGCGACAGCCCCCAGTGCACCTACTGCCGTCCTGGTGGCGCAAAAGCTCTCGGATGCAGCATCCGCCCATTTGAACTGAGCTCGGTCAAATCGCCACGCCCGGCAAGGTACTTCCATAAAACTGGGTTCGATCGATGCCGCAATGCCGGGTCGGCAGGCTGGACATTCGTATACCGTTCGTCGAAGACGGGCTTCCCCGTTTGCAATCATGCACTTATGGTCCGCGCCAAACCAAGGGGAATCATCATGAAAATGTCGCTTCGTTTCGCCGTTTCCGCCTTCTCGCTTGCCCTGGGGCTGCCCGCTTCGGTCGCCATCGCCGGTGATGCCGCTGCGCAGACGGCCGAAACCACCCAGGATGCCGCGCTCACCGCCTTTCTCGATGCCGAGTTCGAGGCGTGGGTGAAGATGCAGCCGCAGCTCGCCACGCGGCTCGGCCGCAAGGACGGCGGCGACAAGTGGAACGACCCGAGCGAAGCCGCCGCCGCAGCGCAGCTCAAATGGCGGCAGGACAGCGTCGCGCGGATGAAGGCGAAGTTCGATCGGGCCAAGCTGTCGCCCGAAGCGCAGGTCAACTACGACATCTGGGAGCTGGAGGCCGAGCGTGCCGCCTTGTCCCATGCCAACCGCCTCTATCGCCCGCCCTTCTATTCGCGGCTTTACTCGGCGCACAGCCAGTTGCCCGATTTCCTGATCAACACGCACACGATCGCCGACGAGACCGACCTCAAGAATTACATCGCACGCATCAAGGGCATGCCTGCCGTGCTCGACGTGGCGATCGAGCGGACCAAGGCGAGCGAGGCAGCCGGCATCCGCGCACCGAAATTCCAGGTCGAAACGATCATCGCGGGCAGCGAGAAGCTGACCAGCGGCGCGCCTTTCGGCGACGGCCCCGATGCCGCGCTCTGGGCCGACGTGAAGGCCAAGACCGAGGCGCTGGTCAGTGCCGGCAAGCTGCCGCGCGCTGCTGCGGACCAGCATCTGGCCGAGGCGCGCGCGGCGATCGTCGCGCTCAAGCCCGCCTATGAGCGGGTCATCGCCTGGGCCAGAGCAAGCCTGCCCAACGCGCCGAGCGGCAAGGTGGGCGCGCTGACGCTGCCCGATGGCGCAGCCTATTATGCCAATGAGCTCAGGCTCAACACGACGACCGACTACACCGCCGAACAAATCCACCAGATTGGCCTGTCGGAAGTCGCGCGGATCGAGGCCGAACAGGATGCGCTGGCGCAGAAGGCCGGGTTCAAGGATCGCAGCGCCTATTATGCCGAGCGCGCGCGCCTCAATCCGCCGCGCCAGTTCGACGATGCCGCGCGCAAGGAATATCTCGATAGCGCCAATGCGTTCGTGAAGCACACGCGCGGTCTGCTCGGCCCCTATTTCAACACGCTGCCCGCCTATGGCATCGAGGTGGTCCGCGAACCCGCGTTCTCCGAAGTAGCAGGCGGCGCTGCGCACGCCTCTGCCCCCAGCCCGGATGGCGCGCGCCCGGCGCGCACCTATGTGCATCTGGTCGGCACCGTGCCCGATCCGGCGGCCAAGTACACTTTGATGTGCCATGAGGCGGTGCCGGGCCACAACATGCAAGGCGACATTCAGGTCCGGCAAAAGAGTGGACCGCAATTCCGCGCGGTGACCGGCTATGTCGCGTTCGGCGAAGGCTGGGCGCTCTATGCCGAATCGCTGTGCAAGGAAATGAACGCCTTCCCCGATATCGCCGCCGATTTCATGCGGCTCGATGCCGAGCTGTTCCGCGCGGCGCGGCTGGTAGTCGATACCGGGCTGCACGCCAAGGGCTGGACCGAGGATCAGGCGGTCGAATACATGAACACCACCGGCCGCCAGCCGATCGAGCGCTCGCGTTCCGAAATCCGGCGCTATATCACGCTGCCGGGGCAGGCCACCGGATACAAGATGGGCATGCTCAAGATCGTCGAGCTGCGCCAGAAGGCCGAACAGGCGCTGGATCCCAAGTTCGACATCAAGGGCTTTCACGATCTGCTGATCGCATCGGGTTCGCAACCGCTGTCGATCCTCGAGCGCCGGGTCGACGACTGGATCAAGCGCAGCCAGGGCTGATCGTTGCTGACGCAAAAGCGGGTTTCGATCAGAAACCTGCTTTTGCTGACGCGATGATCGACTATATGGGCGTCACCGGGCGGCGCTGGATGTCGACCGAACAGACGGACACGCCGCCATTTCTGACCCCGCTAATGCCACTGTCGAAATGACCCCGACCGATGCCGGATCGGAAGAGACCGGCATGCGCGTCGCAGCTGCCCCGCAACCCAGGCCAGGCAGCGGCAAATTCCTGACCGGAAGCCTGATGCGGCACGTGGCGGTGATGACGCTGACCTCGAGCATCGGCCTGCTGGCGCTGTTCGTCGTCGATTTCGTCGATCTCTTCTTCATTTCGCAGCTGGGCGATCCCGCGCTGACGGCGGGCATCGGCTTTGCCAGTACGCTTCTGTTCCTCAACTCGTCGCTCAATATCGGCCTGATGATCACGATCAGCGCGCTTGCGGCGCGGCGGATCGGCATGGGGCGCGCGGAAAGCACCCGTGCATTGCTGGGCGAGGTGCTGATGATCGGCGTCGCGCTATCGAGCGTGATCGCGCTAGTTTTCTGGATCTTTGCCCCGCAATGGGTCGAGCTCATGGGTGGCAGCGGAGCGGCCCGAGACGCTGCGGTCAGCTATATCCGCATCGTGGCGCCTTTCGGCCCGGTCACGGTCACGGGCATGGTCTGCTCGGGGCTGTTGCGGGCCTATGGCGACGCCCGGCGCGCGATGAATACCACGCTGGCGATGGCGATGGGCAATGCCGTGTTCGATCCGATCCTGATGTTCGCCCTGGGCTGGGGATTTGTCGGCGCAGCCTGGGCAACGGTCATCTCGATCATCATGATGGCAGCAACGGGCATCATTCCGATCCTGCGCCATTATGGCGGCTTTGCCATGCCCTCGCGCGAGAGTTTTGCTGCCAATCTCACCGACATCCGCAAGATCATGGTGCCGGCGGTGCTGACCAATCTGGCGACGCCGGTGGGCGGCATCATCGCCTTCCGCCTGATCGCAGTCTATGGCGAAGCATCGGTGGCCAGCTATGCGGTGATCGGCCGGATCATCCCGCTCGCCTTCTGCCTGCTGTTTTCGCTGTCGGGATCGATCGGCCCGATCATCGGCCAGAATTACGGCGCCGGTCAGCTCGAGAGGGTGCGCGGCACCATCGACCGCGCAGTGATCTTCGCCGCTGGCTTCACCCTGGCCATCTGGCCGGTGCTGATCCTCGGCGTCGATGCGATCGGCTGGATCTTCGATCTGCCGGCGGGCGGCATGGACCTTATCCATGCCTTTGCCTGGGTCGTCGTGCCCCTGTTCTTCTTCAACGGCCTGCTGTTCATCGCCAATGCCAGCTTCAACAATCTGGATCGCGCGTCCTGGTCGACCTGGACCAACTGGGGGCGCAACACGCTGGGCGTCCTGCCACTCGCGATGCTGGGCAGCCAGATGGCCGGAGCGCCGGGCGTGCTGATCGGCCAGGCGGTTGGCGGTGTGCTCTTCGGGCTGGGCGCCTATTGGCTGACCCGGTACAGGGTAAATCAGCTGCGGCAATTATAGGTTAACCCGTTTGGCGATAGGCGATGTTGCAGCTATTTGTGCAAGTCAGTTTCTCACATCCGGTTTTACGCTGATCATGTCCTCGCCCGATACTCCACTGATCTCGGTCATGATGAGCGTGTACAACGCGGAGCGGTACGTTGCCGAGGCGATCCAGAGCATCCTGGGCCAGACCGAGGGGCGGTTCGAATTCCTGATCGTCAACGATGGCTCGCGCGATGCATCAGGATCCATCATTGATCGCTATGCCGCGCAGGACAGCCGCATCCGTGCGATCCACCAGGAAAATCGCGGCCTGATCGCCAGCCTCAACCGCATGCTCGATGAGGCGCGCGCACCGCTGGTGGCCCGGATGGACAGCGACGATGTCTCGCGGCCAGAGCGGTTTGCAGTGCAGCTCGCCTGGATGCAGGCGCATCCTGATATCGCCGTGCTGGGCACAAACACCGACGAGCTCGATGCCGACGGCGCGTTCTTTCCGTGCAGCGACTTTCACCCCGAACATCCCGCCGACATCCGCGAGCGGCTGATGGCGGCGAGCGCGATGTGCCACCCTTCGGTGATGATGCGCCGCGATGTCATCCGGTCACTCGGCGGCTATCGCGCCGCGTTCCGGCATTGCGAGGATTATGACCTGTGGCTGCGGGTCAGCGAACGCCACGACCTGTACAATCTGCCCGACCGGCTGTTCCTTTATCGCCGTTCGCCCGACCAGGTGAGCGAGAAGCACATTCTGGTGCAGGCGATCGGGGCAGCGTGCGCGCGCTATGCCGCGCAGCAGCGGCGCGCAGGCCTGCCCGATCCGTTCGAAGGCGCCACCAGCCTTCCCTCGCTCGACCAGATCGATGCGGTACTGGGCAGCAACGGTGTGGGCGCGCGGATGCGGCTCGAGGTGATCGACAGCATCAAATATTCGCCCGAGGCGATGAGCGGCGGTGGGCTGGAACTGATGCAGGCGCATCTGCGTGACGGAGGCACCAAACAGGGTTTCTGGCGGACGGCAGGACGCATGGTGAAGATGGGGATGATCCCTCAGGCACTCACGCTCTCGCTCGATCTGATGCGCTACTGACCCTTTCGAGTCACCCCGGCTTTTCAGCCTGTTAACGCCTGCTGCCATGCGTGTCCCTGTGCGAGACAGCGCAATTTGGGCGCTGATTTGGTAATGGTTTTGCGCTATCGGGGGCGTGTGACAGCGATCATATCGCTTCCCCCACCGTCAGGATAACGCTCCTCCCCATGCTTTCGCGCCTTGCCCCCCTCTTGAGAGCCCATGGCGCGATGGGTCTGCGCGAATGGATCGCCTGGCTTTTGCTGGCGCTGGTCCTTTCGGTCGGAGCTTCGCAGATCGTTCGCGCCCAGCGCGCCGACGAGATCGAGCGCGCACCCCGCTATCAGCCCGAAGGCGGCATGGCATTCGAGCATGCTGGAGAGAATTTTCCAGGCTCCGCCTTCTATTATCTCGACGATGCAGGCTCGCTCGCGCCGCCCGCGCCTGCGGTGCTCATCGATCAGGAGCCTGGCCCGGGCACAGCCACCTACATGGTGCGCGGCATGGCCCTGACCGGATCGCCGCTCGATCATGCCCGCGCGCTTCAATGCCTGACGGCTGCGATATATTACGAGGCGGCGATGGAACCTGATGCCGGCCAGCAGGCGGTCGCACAGGTCGTGCTCAACCGCGTGATGCATCCGAGCTATCCCAACACCGTGTGCGGCGTCGTCTATCAGGGGTCGGAACGCGCCAGCGGCTGCCAGTTCACCTTCAGCTGTGATGGCGCAATGGCGCGCACACCGAGCCCGATCTACTGGGCGCGGGCACGCCGCGTCGCCGAACGTGCATTGGCCGGCTATGTCTATCGCCCGGTCGGCACGGCAACGCATTATCACACGACCGAAGTCTCCCCGTACTGGGCACCCAGCCTCGATTATATCGGCACCATCGGCGCGCATCGCTTCTACCGCTGGCAGGGTGCGGCGGGGCGCAGCATCGCCTTCAACGCGCGCTATCTGGGCGGCGAACCCTTTCCGGGACCCAAGCCGCGCACCGTCTTCACGCTGGCTGGCGGCGTCGATCCGCTCGATCCGCTGGTGCTGGCCAAGGCCTATGAGGCGGCCCGACTGAAGGCGGAGTCGGAGAATGCTGGCGCGCTCGAAGCCCAGCGGCTTGGTCGCCCCTCTGCCGTCGCCAATCCCGCGATATCGGGCAGCCCGGTGCCTGCCTATGCGCCCGAAATCGCACGGCGCGGCGGCGAGAATGCGCTGCGCGGCAGCAACCTGCCCGATAACAGCCAGATACGCCCCGAATATCGCAATTCCGGCCAGTGGATACGCCAACCGGGCAGCTGAAATGCGCTCCGCCACGCGGCGTTACGCACGCATTAACCACGTTTGGCAACCAGCTTCGCGAAACCGCGCTTAGCACTTGCTATCTTATCATCCGACCTCGGCCGCCATGTTGCGCCGCCGCCTGTCCCGAATTGGGACTCGGCGCCAGCAGGGACTGCCGACCGCTTGCTCGCAAAAGCCAGGGAGGCGCAAAAAAACCGTCCTGTTTTCGGTAACTTGGTGCTCTGGACGTCACACGCGATCGTTGGATGGGCCGCTGCTACCAGAGCCGGATGCAGGCGACCGATGAAACCTTCGATCCGAGGCAAATTTGCATTTGGTTAACCGCCTGCAGGGTATGACGGTTTACGAGGAAGTAACCACATGAAGTCCGTCGCCACTCGTAACAGCAAGAAACCGGCCAGCCCGATGCGCATCCTGCTCATCTGGACGCTGGTGTCGGGCCTGTTGTTCGGCGTGGCAGAATTCGCTGAGCCGCTGGATGACCTTTTGCTGGCCATCCGCAACAAAGCGCGTGAGCACAATGCCAGCGGTCAGGTCGTCGTGGTAGGCATCGACAATCTGGCGCAGCAGGAAGTGGGCGACTGGCCTTGGAAGGCCGATCGCTATGCCCGGATGATAGAAAATCTCGGAAATGCCGGTGCGCGACGAATTTTCTTCGATTTCCCGATCAATGGCCTCAAAAATGACCCGGGCGCACCACGACTTATCGAGGCGCTGAAAAGCCATTCGGGAAAAGTCTATCTTTCGGCCGCCTTTTCTAACGACGATTCGACCGGCAAGCGAATTCCGCTCATTCCGCCGCATGAGGCAAGGCGATACTCGCATCTCGTGAACACGAATGTGTGGATCAACGGATACAATATCGTCTGGTCGGCCCGATATGCCAACCGGGTCGGCGACCTTGTCGTCCCGTCGATCGCGTCGGTTCTGTCGGGAGCTCGTGGCGGGATCGATGAAGAGTTCCCGATTGATTATTCAATCGCCATCGGTTCTCTACCGTATATCAGTGCGAGCGAGATTGTCCGCGGTGACGCGGTGGTCTCGCGCGTGCGTGGCCGCGATGTCATTATCGGCACCAATGCCAACGGCATAGGCAATCGCTATTCGGTTCCCGGCCACGGCCCATCGGCAAGCGTTTTCGTGGCAGCTCTGGCTGCCGAGACCCTTCTGGCCGGCGCTCCGGGAACTTATGGCTGGTGGGTGCCATTCCTTCTGGCTCTCGCCGTCACCGCAATGATGATGCGCGTTTCGCGAACGCCTCTGGTGCTGGGAATGCTGGTGCTGCTGCCAAGTTGCGCGCTCGGGCTACCGCTCTTGCTCGAATCCTATGGGCACTACACGCAGATCATGCCGGCGACAGTCCTGATGCTCGGCTCGATGGGTCACCTGGCATGGCGGCTGCATCGCCAGCGGTTCGACGAGCGTGGCATGGTCAACGAGGTTTCGGGGCATCCCAATCTCAACGCCCTTCGCGCAGAAGGCGTCGAAACCCAGGATGGACTGATAGCGGCCCGCATCCACAACTATGCCGAAGCCGCCACAGCTCTGCCTGCTGCTGCAGAAAAGGAACTGGTCGAGCAGATCATCCTGCGCCTGTCGCTCGGCAACGGAGGATGCAAGGTCTATCAGGGTGACGAGGGCATTTTCATGTGGCTGGTTCCGGCCGGTTCGGTAGGCAATGTCGGCGATCAGCTTGCCGGTCTCAGTGCCATTTTCCGCAGCCCTGCCAATGTCTCCGGGCGCCTGATCGACCTTGGTATCGCCTTCGGGGTCGATGCCGATCCCGGCCGGTCGATCCAGAGCCGGATGTCGAGCGCCCTACTCGCCTGCCAGGAGGCCCAGAATGCCGGCGAGCATTGGCGCGTCTATGATCCAACCAAGCTCGAGGCGACCGAATGGCGCGTGACCATGCTGGGCGAACTTGACGCTGCGATCGACAATGGTGAGGTCTGGGTCGCGTTCCAGCCGAAGCTCGATCTGCTGTCCGGCGAGATCTGCGGCGCGGAAGCGCTGGTCCGCTGGACGCATCCCGAAAAGGGTCCGATCAATCCCGAGGAATTCATTACTGCGGCTGAACGCCATGATCGGATCGAAAAGCTGACCGAACACGTGCTCAACCGCGCGGTGCAGGTCGCAGCCAGCCTGAACAAGGGCGGGCGCAAGTTCGACATGGCGGTCAACCTGTCGCCGCGGCTCATCGGTCATGCAAATCTCAAGCCGATGGTGGTCCAGACATTGCGCCGCCACGGCCTTCCCGCCGAGCGCCTGATTCTGGAAATCACCGAAACCGCAGCGATGTCCAGTGCCGAATCGGCGATGCAGGAACTGCGCGACCTGCGCGGTATCGGGCTGCAACTGTCGATTGACGATTATGGCACCGGCTTTTCGACGCTAGACTATCTCAAGCGCTGTCCGGCAACGGAGCTCAAGATCGACCGCAGCTTCGTGCGCATGCTGGTATCGAGCCGGTCCGACCGAATCATGGTCAATTCGACGATAGAACTGGCTCATTCGCTCGGTGAAGAGGTGGTGGCCGAGGGCGTCGAGGACAATGAGACGCTCCAGCTGCTTGGTCAGATGGGGTGCGACAAGGCCCAAGGCTATCTGATCGGGCGCCCCATGCCCTATGAGGCACTGGTCGATTATCTGGCTGATCACTCGCCAGCCAAGGCTGCCTGAACACCCAAATCCTTGAAAATTCTAAGCATTCCAGTCCGTGGCGAATCGCCGCGCGCCGCGCCGCGCAATGTCATTGGTTAATGGCTTGTTGACCATTTTACATTCTGTTAGCCTTCTTTCTGGGCGTGTCTCGTAGTTCGCGCCCTAAATGGAGTGCTAAAAATGGCAAAGCGTACCAAGCAGCCGGTTCGCGGCTTCTGGGACTGGGTCCTGGGCGGCGGCTGGAGCAACTGATTTAGAGGTTCTTTTTCAAGAACTTAGATCAGGTGGCCCCGATCGCAAGGTCGGGGCCATTTTTGGTATCGCAGGGCCGAGCAGCAAGCAGCACCGACGAAACGCAGGGCCGTCGTGCAGATGCAATCCGGCGATCATCAGTCAAAGTTGACTGTCGATTCGAAAAGGTTAACGCCAGAATTGCACAGTTCGCCGCTGCATAGGCCCCGATACTCAGCGTCGTCTGTCTCTACTTGCCTTCGAAGCGCGGCGGGCGCTTTTCGAGAATGGCATCGATCGCCTCGCGATGATCGTCCATCTGCTGCAGCACCCCCTGCCAAATCGCCGCCTGATCGAGATGCTCGGCGAGCGTCACGTCGCGCGCATCCTTGATCAGTCGCTTGGTCTTGCGAATCGCGGCAGGCGGGAATTGCGCCACCATGTTCGCAAGCTCCATGGCACGCCCGATCAGTGCGTCGCCCGGCACCACTTCGGACACCAGACCATAATGCTCGGCCTTGGCCGCATCGATGAACTCGCCGGTCAACATCATTTGGGTCGCCTTGGCATGGCCGATGATCCGTGGCAGCAGCCACGCGCCGCCATCGCCCGGGATGATGCCTACGCGCAGGAAACTCTCGGCAAAGACCGCATCCTCCGCCGCGATGCGGATGTCGCACATGCAGGCAAGGTCGCAACCGGCACCGATGGCATGCCCTCGAATCGCGGCGATAACCGGGACCGATAGTCGCTCCATCGTCATCGGGATGCGCTGAATCTGCGTCTTGTACCAGTTCTCGAGTTGCATCGGGCTCATATGCTGCTCGGATGTCAGAGCCTTGATCTGCTTGATATTGCCGCCCGAACAGAAGCCCGGCCCCTCGCCGGTCAGCACGACGCAGTCGATATCGGGATCGGCATCGGCAGCTTCGAGCGCAGTGACGAGCGCGCCGATCACCTCCTCGGCCAGCGCATTGCGCGTTTCCGGTCGGTTGAGCGTGATCGTCGCGATCCGACCCTCCACCGCATAAAGCACCGGCGGCGGCGTGTCGCTTGCGGTGCGGGCGACCCGATCGGCATAGCCGCCGCCGTGGAACAGCAACGGCGGCTTGCCCTCGCTCTCGTAATCGACGACCTCACCGACCATGATCACATGATCGCCGCCCTCGTAAAGATGCCGCGTGTTGCAGATCAGCCTTGCCGAACAGCCCTGGATGTTGGGCGGCCCCTCCTCCCCGATATCGAGCCCGGCAAACTTGTCCTCGATCCGGGAGGCGAAGCGGTTGGAAAGATCGTCCTGATCGCTCGCCAGGATGTGCACCGCGAACTGTCCAGCCTGCTCGAACGCCGCCATCGACCGGGCCGAGCGGGCCAGCGACCACAGGATCAGTGGCGGATCGAGCGACACCGAGTTGAAGCTGTTCGCCGTCACTCCCACCGGGACGCCATCGGCATCGCGCGTGGTGACGATGGTAACGCCGGTGGCAAACTGCCCCAGTGCATTGCGATAGGTCTTGGGATCGAAATGGGCCATTCCCCTGCCCTAGCCGCACGCGATTGCCCCGCGCAACGGCAAAAGTCCGGGGCGTGATCCAGACAATTTGCTTGGCCGGTTTTGCCATGGCCAGTACACTGGCAGCCGAGACACAGGGCGGCGGGGCAACAACGGCAATGAGCGGCGAATTTGAAATGGCAGGCGCTATTGCCGAGGGCGGAATGTGGGCGCGCGTCGCTGAACCCGCAGCTGGCGAAGCGCATGGCGAAGGCCATGGCAAATGCCTCAATTGTGGCACACTCCTTGCCGGACCGCACTGTCATCAATGCGGTCAGGCGGCGCACGTCCATCGCTCGATCTCGGCCTTCTGGCACGACATCCTGCACGGCGTGCTGCATTTCGATGGCAAGTTCTGGAACACGCTGCCGCTGCTCGCCTGGCAACCGGGGCACCTCACCCGCCGCTATATCCATGGCGAACGGGCGAAGTTCATCAGCCCGATGGCGCTGTTCCTGTTTGCGATCTTCCTGATGTTCGCGATCTTCTCCTATGTCGGCTCGCCCAATTTCTCCGGGCGAGCCGGCGCCGAGGCGGAGAAGGAAGGCGTCAAGGTCACGGGTTGGCGCGAGGGCATGCAGCAAGAGATGCTCAAGCTCGAGGGCGAACTGGCCCCCAAGGTCAAGCAGTTTGCCGCACTGCCCAAGGAAAGCCCCGATCGCGGCAAGCTGGAGGCCGAAATTTCCGATCTCAAGGGCGAGATCAACGCGCTGTCTTACGCTACCACCGGCAAGCCTCGCTACCCCGATCTGCTGTCGGACAAGGGCGCTCCTGACTCTGTGCCATTTGAATTCAATACCGATGTCGATACCGGCTTTCCGGCGTTCGACGCCTGGATCAACAAGGTCGCAGCCAAGGCCAAAAAGAACCCGGAGCTGCTGCTCTACAAGATCCAGTCGAACGGCTACAAGTTCGCCTGGCTGCTCATCCCGCTATCGATCCCGTTCGTCTGGCTGGCGACGATCGGCAAGCGCGGCCACCGGTTCTACGACCATGCGGTGTTCACGACCTATTCGATCGCGTTCATGTCGCTGCTGTTCATCGTTGTGACGCTGTCGTGGAAGTTCAATATCGCGCCTGGACTGGTGATCACCGCAGCGCTGCTCTACGCGCCGTTCCACATGTACCGCCAGCTGCGCCACGCTTATGGGACGTCACGGATTGGTGCCGTGTTTCGCCTGTTCCTGCTGCTCAACTGCACCGGTATCGTGGTGCTGCTGTTCCTCACGATCCTGATCAACCTGGGGCTGATCGGCTGACGCTCAGCTGCCGAAAAAGCGCCGCTTGATATCCTCGGCGAGCCGCGCCGGGCGCAGCGTTTCCGCATCCAGACAGCACCAGCTCGACTTGACCTCGGCCAGCACATCCTCGCCGCGGCGGATGATCGTCTCGTAAAAGGCGCGCGCGCCGTGCACCTTCTCGAGCATCACCGAAGCAATCACCTGATCGTCGAGAAAGGCAGGCTTGCGATAGGTGATCTCGTGCTTGAGCGCGACCCATAGATGTTCGGCCACCGCCTGGGGCGGCGCGATATTCTGCCAGTGCGCGATCACCGCATCCTGCACCCATTTGAGATAATGGGCGTTGTTCACATGCCCCATGAAGTCGATCTCGGACGGATCGACGCTGATGGGATGGTCATGGCGGATGGCGGCGGAGTCAGGCATGGCCGCAATGTAGCGATTTGTGCAGGTTTACGGAAGCGGCAATTGCCGGAGGCTGAAGCGAGCCCCCGGCAATGGCAGGGCGATCAGAAGGCGTAGCGTGCAATCAACTGGAAGACCGGTCCAGCCTCTTCTGACTCCAGCTCGTATTCGTCGAAGCTGCGGTCGATCTGATCATCGACCGTGGTGAACTTGTTGAACACTTCGCGCTTCTTGCCGTTGAGCAGGTTCGAGCCAACGGCGCGGATCGTCAGGCTGTTGCCGAAGCGCTTTTCGATGAAAATTTCCAGATCAGCACCATAGGTGGTGGTGACTTCCTCACCGATAACCCGCCCCACTGCGCGGCCCTGTTTGCGATAAGTGGCACCAAAGGCCATCCCGATCGATTTCAGGTCCTGGATCGCGCCGAAATTGTAGACGAATTTCGACTGGTCGTTGAACCGGCGGTCGCCGAAGATATCGGTGATCTCGCTGTCGAGATACGACACGTTGCCGAAAATGCCCGTATCCGGAAGGCCAAGAAAGCCGAGGTCGGTCGACATGTCGAATTCCACGCCATAGACCTTGCCGGCGCCGACATTGCGCGGCTGGAACACAAACGTGCCCGCACCTTCCGAACCGACCCTGCCGGTATTGGTAAGCTCGATCAGGTTCTGGACGTCACGGTAGAAGAAGTTGATGCCGACGATACCGCCGCGCCCGATGCGACGCTCATAGCCCAGATCGATGCCCCAGGCGGTCTCCGGGTCGAGCTGCGGATTGCCAAGGAGATCGTTATCGCCCAGTTCCGCTTCCAGCAGCGCAGGCGAAATGAAGTTGAACTCCGGACGACGGTTGGTGCGTGCCACCGAGCCGATGATCCGATCGCGGTCAGTGATGTCGTATTTGAACGAGGCCGAGGGCAGCAGCTTCTCATAGTCGTTGCCCTGTACGCCGGCAGCCGGAACCGTCGCATCGACGATGTTCAGGTCGGTCGTCTCGTAGCGCAGGCCGGCTTCCCAGGAGAAGCCGCCGTGGCGACCTTCGACCAGCGCAAAGCCGTCGATGCGACGTTCCTCGATGGTGTTCACGCTGCCCGGCTCGGGAGCGAGTGCGCCGAAGGCGGTGTTGAGGCTGGTCGGGTTTTGCTGGAACTGGTTCCAGTTTCGCGCCGCAGCCACATTGAAGCGGTTGCGCACCGTCAGGATTGCGGTGTCGCGATCCTTGTCCTGATAGAAACCGCCAAAAACCAGCTTGATCTCATCGCTGAGATCGACGGCATGCTCCAGCTTAACCGTGAATTCGCTGTCGTCGATGTCGGTTGTGGTCAGGTCGCCGGTGAAACGTGGGGTTGCCCGGTCGAAATCGACCTCGAATTCGGTCTCGCGCTGCTTGTCGGTGAAATTGGCATAACCGATGCGTAGCGAGGTCTTGCCCGCCGACCATTCGTGCGAGAGTTTTCCGTCGATCGTATAGTTTTCCTGATCAATCTCGTTCACATTCGCATTGTCGGTCAGCAGGTTGCCGCTGGCAGCGCCATTACGCACTGGACCGTTGATCGCGGTCGGGCTGTTATACTCGTAGCTGCGCTCGGACTCAGTGCGATCCGTGCGGACATAAAAGCCGCGAATCTGGAAGTTCGTATCGCCGCCATCGATCTCATAAGTGGCGTTGACCGAATAATCCTTGCCGTCGCGCGTGTCGGTCTGATCCTCGCGATTGACGAAGTCCTGCGTTGCGAAGCTGGGATTATTCTCGGGCGAGTCGCTGTAGCGCAGGCTCGACTTGAGCTTGGGGTTGTGACGCCCCTGGAAATTGCCACCGACCAGCAGACGGCCCGGGCCGACCTTGCCGCCGAACACCGCGCCGAAGCTGGGTTCGAATTCCTCGTCATCATAATAAAGCGCACCGCCGCGCACATAGCCGCCGTCGAGCTGATAACCGTCGCGCAGCACGATGTTGAGCGAACCCGCTACCGCATCGCCCGTGCGCCGTGCCGAGTTGGAGCGCACGATCTCGACCCGCGAGATCAGTTCGGCCGGAATGCGGTCGAGGAAGAACGAACGGTCAGCCTGGCCGCCGGGAACGCGCTCACCATTGATCAGGATCTGGGTATAGCCCGGCGGCAGACCACGCAGACGCGGACCGTCGCTTTCGATAACGTCCGAGAGGAAGGTGACCGAGGGCACGCGCTTAAGGGCGTCGCCGGCGGTCAGCGGCTCGAAGCGCTGGAAATATTCGGTGCCATATTCGAGCACCGGCTCGGCGCCGTCGACACGGTTGCGGTAGCCGATCTGGCCCTGGACCACGATATCCTGCGAGGTCGTAATCTCCTGGTCGCTGTCGCGCGGCTGCTCTTCGGCCACAGCGTCCTGCGCCGAAGCGAGCACGGGCAGCATCGCCAACCCGGCAATGCCCGCGAGCAGCGTGCAGCGCGTCGCACGGTTGAAACCGAAAATATTGGTCATGAGTTTCCCCCCGAATCAAACAGCCGGATCGGCTGCGTTCGGCGCGCCGCTAACAGCGCTCCAAGACGGGTGGATGAACTTCAGGTTTCAGATTTGCGTCAGTTCTTGCACAAAACTGTCATCAGCGCGCCATATCGACGTGGCAGCGGCCCCATACCGCAAATTCACTTCGACAAAGGATTTCCCGTCATGGCCGCTCGTTCTTCCATCCCCCTTTTCGGGGCGAGCCTTTTCGCTCTGCTGGCCGGTGCCTGCGCGCCCAAGGAAATCCCGCTCGAGACCCGAATCGCCAATGCGCTGCCGGCCGTCGATGTGCCTGCCACGGCGGAAACCGTGCCCGTCGGCACCGCCAATGCCGATGCGGCGGACGATCCGGCGATCTGGCGCAACCCGGCCAATCCCGCCGCCAGCCTCATCGTCGGCACCGACAAGAAGGCCGGGCTGTATGTCTATGGCATGGACGGCAAGGTGCGCGGCTCCTCGCTGACCGGACGCTATAACAATGTGACTCTGTTCGCAGGCGAGCATGGCATTGTCGTCATCGCCAGCGACCGCACTGATCCCGTCAATTCCAAGCTTGCGCTGTTCCTGCTCGATCCGGCCACCGGTTCGCTTGCTTCGCTCGCGAGCGTGCCGAGCGGCGTGGGCGAAGGCTATGGCGTGTGCGTCACCGCTGCGCCGCGCATCGCGATGGTCGGCGCGCCCGATGCGATGACCGCCTATGCCGCGATCAAGGACGGCACCGTCCGCCAGATCAGCATCACGCACAAGGACGGGAAAGTCGAGCACAGCGCCGGCGCGACCTGGAAGCTCAAGACTCAGATCGAAGGCTGCGTGGTCGATCCGGCGACCGGCGCGCTCTATGTCGGTGAAGAGGATGTCGGCATCTGGAAGATCGACCCCGCGCGCCCCGAGGCCGCACCGGTGCTGTTCGCCGCCGCCGACAGCAAGCAGCTGGTCGCCGATGTCGAGGGGCTGGCGCTTGCCACGCGCGAAGGCGCAAGCAGCCTGCTCGTCGCCTCGAGCCAGGGCGACCATGCCTATGCGGTGTTCGACACCGCCAATGGCAAGCTGCTCGGGCGCTTCCGCATCAACGGCGGCGCGCTCGACGGCACGTCGGAAACCGACGGGATCGAGCTGGCGGTCGGCAATTACGGCCCCGGCTTCGAACGCGGCCTGTTCATCGCGCAGGACGGCGACAATGGCGGCGGCACGCAGAATTTCAAGCTGGTGAGCTGGGCCGCGATCCTCGCCGCGCTGGGGCTGTAATCAGCCCCGCCCGCGATAGCCCGGAACGTCCTGCGGCGGCAGCCACAGCCCTTGCGGCGGTTCGCCCGATTGCCAGAACACGTCGATCGGGATGCCGCCGCGCGGATACCAGTATCCGCCGATGCGCAGCCAGTGCGGCTGCATCTCTTCGAACAGCCGTTCGGCAATGCCGACGGTGCAGTCCTCGTGAAAGGCCTGATGGTTGCGGAAGCTGCCCAGGAACAGCTTCAGCGACTTGGATTCGACCATCACCCTGTCGGGTGCATAGTCGATGACCAGATGCGCGAAATCGGGCTGCCCGGTGACCGGGCAGAGCGAGGTGAACTCGGGCACGGTGAAGCGCACCAGATATGGCCTGCCGGGACGAGGATTGGGCACATAGTCCAGCACCGCCTCTTCGGGAGAGGTCGGCATGGGGCTGTCTTTGCCCAGAAAGCGTGTTTGGGGTTGATCAGTCATGCGCCTCATCTAATGCGGCACACGGCTGATGTCATCTCCCGCCCCGCATTCAGCGCCGATTAAGCGCTCAGACCGCGTGGCGGATGCTTCAACTGGGGATGGTCAGCCTTTTGTCGGACCGGTCGCACGCGCGCCGGCCGCATCAGCTATACGGGGAATTTCGTCGGCATGAACGGTGACGGCCGCAAGATCATTGGGACGCTATTGGCAGCAGGCCTGCTCGGCCTGAGTGCGCCCGGCATGGCGCAGGACAATCCTGGCAGCTTCTCGCTCCCGGCAGGGGCGCAGCCGAGCCCACAGCCGCCATCCGACGTGCAAGGTCCGGTCGATGCCGAATTGACCCCGCCGCGCCGGACGGATGAACCCGCCGAGCCCGCACCGCGTCCCCCGGTGGCGACGATCGCGCCGACCCCGGTGCCGCGCCAGCAGACTCCGCGCCAGCAGACCCCGCGCGCGCAGGAAACGCCGCGTCCACGCCCTGCCAGCCCACGCCCGGCGGCGCAGCAGACGCAAGCGCAGCCGCGCGTGCAAGCGCCTGTCGCGGCGCCAGCCCCCTCACCCGCGCCCGATACGCCGGTCAGCTCGGCTGAGCCGTCTGATCAGGCTCCCGCCGCCGAACTCCCTGCAACCGACGCCCTGCCCGTGCCCGAACTGCCGGGCCTTTCCGAGCCCGATCCGGCAACCACGCCGGAGACCGACCCTGCCGAGGTTGAAGACGCCGGCTCGATCTGGTGGTGGGCTGCCGCTGGCCTGGTCGCGCTCGCGAGCCTGGTGTTCATGGGCCTGCGCTCGCGCAAGCCCAAGCCCGCCGTCGCTGCCGACACGCCGGTGCATCTGCAGCCGGTCGAGACGGTGCCGACCCCGCCGCTGCGCCAGCAGCCAAAGGTGGCCGCGCCTTCTGCCCCTGCACCGCGCCCAGCCGCACCTCAGCCTCAGCCGCAGCCTCAGCCTCAGCTTCAACCGCAAGCGGATTTGAAATTCGACGCTGCGCAGATGGCAGGAAGCTGGCGCGCCGCCGCAGCGACACCACCGCCGCCAGCCATCCCGGCCACCGCTCGCGCGCCCGTCATGGCGCCGCCGCCCGAGGCGGAAGAGGCGGACATGGACGAAATCCTGCCCGATTCGGCGCTCGCCGATTCCGCCGGTGGCGCGTCGGCCTCGCTCGGAGCCCCGCCGGGCGTGCCGCAGCGGCATCAGCTCGGCGGTGAAACCCCCGCGCCGGTGGTCCCGCGCCTGCTGCTCGACTACACGACGCTGGGCATCGACGTGACGCTGGTGAACGCAGTGGCGCGCTATCATCTGGGCGTCACCAACATGTCCGACATGTCCGTAAGCAACATCGCGCTGCACGGTGCGATCGTTCAGGCGCGCAAGGGCATGCCGCCGACGATCGACCCGATGCGCGGCGACAGCCTGCTCCCGCATCTGCAGAAGATCGCCGATATCGACCCCGGCAGTACCCAGCGCTGCGAGGGCCAGATCCGCTTGCCGCTCGGCCAGATCGAGCCGATCGCGATGCAGGGCCGCATGCTGTTCGTGCCGCTGGTGCACATCTGGATCGGCTATAACGGCCCGGACGGCACGCGTTATGCGGTCACCCAGTCGTTCGTGCTGGGCGAGGAGAGCAATCCGCCCGGCCCGCGCGTCGGCCCCCTGCGGCTCGATCTCGGTCCGCGCCGCTTCACCTCGATCGGTCAGCGACCCTTGCAGCCTGCCTGATCGCGGCACTGCTTGCCAAGCATGGGGCGATCATGCCAATCAGCTGAAACGTATACGGAATGTTGATTCCGCGCTGAGAGGGTCCCCAACATGCTGAACCGGTTCGCTTCGTCCGCTCTGGCCCTGTGCCTGTGTCTTTCGCCCCTGCCGCTCTCCGCGCAGGACGGTGGCAAGGCGCAGGAAAAGGCAGCACCTGCCAAGATCGAGCCGATGGTGTCGGTGACCAAGCACAGCGGCACCTTCGGCGGCCAGCGCGTCGCCTATACCGCCACCGCCAGCGACACCTTCCTCAAGGACGAAAAGGGCAACCCGAAGGCGAGGATCTTCTCGGTCAGCTATGTCAAGGATGCGCCCGAGCCGAACCGCCCGGTCACCTTCCTGTTCAATGGCGGCCCCGGATCGGGCTCGCTCTGGCTGCACATGGGCGCGTTCGGCCCCAAGCGCGTCGCCATCCCCAATGACGGCCGCGACGATGGCGCGCCGCCCTATCGGCTGATCGACAATCCCGACAGCCTGCTCGACGTGACCGACATCGTGTTCATCGATCCGGTCGGCACCGGCTTTTCGACTGCGCTCGGCGACGCCGACCCCAAGGAATTCTGGGGCGTCACCAAGGATGCGAAATCGGTCGCGCAGTTCATCCGCCAGTGGCTCAGCGACAATGGCCGCTGGAACGCGCCCAAGTTCCTGGGCGGCGAAAGCTATGGCACCACCCGCACCGCCGCCGTCGCGAACGAGCTGGAAGGCACGTATAACGACGTGGCGCTCAATGGCCTGCTGCTGATCTCGACCATTCTCGATTTCGGGGCGCAGGCCGAGGTTCCGGGCAATGAGATGCCCTATGTGCTGATGGTGCCGAGCATGGCGGTGACCGCGCTCTATCACGGCAAGACGCAGCCCGCCGCCTCGGGCCCCGGCCCCGATGCGCTGGCGCAGGAGGCGCGGGCCTTTGCAACCAACGAATATCTGCCCGCGCTGATGAAGGGCAGCGCGCTGGTCGGCGAGGAGCGAGCGGCGATCCGCGCCAAGCTTGCGCGCTATACCGGTCTGTCCGAGCAATATCTGGAAAATGCCGATCTGCGGGTGACGCCCGGCCGCTTCTACAAGGAGCTGCTGCGCGACCGTGGTCTGGTGGTCGGCCGGCTCGATGCGCGATATACCGGCAAGGATTATGACAATGCCGGGGAAGAGCCCGACAACGATCCCAGCTTCTATGGCATCGACGGCAGCTATACCGCCGCACTCAACGCCTATGTGCGGCAGGAGCTGAAGTTCAGCCCCGAGCGGCAATATGTCACGATCGGCGGCGTGCGCGACTGGGACTGGGACCTGCCCGGCAATGGCGGCGAATCGCGCTATTACAAGAATGTCGCGCCCTATATCGGCCGCGCGCTGCGCGAGAATAGCGGCCTCCGCGTCCTTGTCGCCCAGGGCTGGTACGATTTCGCCACCCCGTTCTTCGGCGCGGAATATTCGCTCACCCGCACCGGCATCCCCACCGACCGCATCGAATATACCCGCTATGACGCTGGGCACATGATGTACGTGAACGAGACGGACCTCAGCAAATTGTCGCGTGATATTCGCGGGTTTATCGGGCGTCGGTGAGGAGGCTTGCGATGACCACGATCTACGGCATCCCCAATTGCGACACGATGAAGAAGGCGCGGACCTGGCTGGAGGGTCAGGGCGTGGCTTATGACTTTCATGACTACAAGAAGGCCGGGATCAGCGCGGAGAAGCTGGATGCCTGGGCCGATGCGGTCGGTTGGGAGCTGTTGCTCAACAAGGCGGGGACGACGTTCCGCAAGCTTCCCGATAGCGACAAGGCAGGGATCGACCGGGCGAAGGCCATCGCGCTGATGGTGGAACAGCCTTCGCTCATCAAGCGCCCGGTGCTGGAATATCCCGGCGGCGTGCTGGTCGGCTTCAAGCCCGATGCCTGGGCGGCAGCGCTGGGCTGAGCTGGGCTGTCACATGCCTGTCAGCTTGGGCGTTTAGGACCTGTCGATACATCATCGTCATTCCCGCGAACGCGGGAATCCCGCTATGATCGCTGACCCCTGTGAAGAAGCGGGACCCCGTTGCACTGGGGTGACGAGACTATCGCGAGCTGAGGAGACCCGAAAATGCCCAAGGCCATCTGGAACGGCACCGTCATTGCCGAAAGCGACGATACCGTCGTCGTCGAGCGCAATCATTATTTCCCGCGTGAGCATGTGCGCGCCGATCTGCTGGTGCCCAGCGACACCACCAGCTTCTGCCCTTGGAAGGGCACGGCGAGCTATTATTCGCTTGAGGTCGACGGCAAGACCAATACCGACGCGGTCTGGTATTATCCCGAGCCCAAGGATGCGGCGAAGGACATCCGCGACCGGCTCGCCTTCTGGAAGGGTGTCGAGGTCGTCGCGTGATCCTGGCGGCGCTGGCGCTCGCCATGGCTGCGAACGGACCGATCGTCATTGCGCATCGCGGCGCGAGCGGCGAGCGGCCCGAGCACACCTTGGGATCGTATGCACTCGCGATCGACCAGGGCGCGGATTTCATCGAGCCCGATCTGGTGAGCACGAAGGACGGCGTGCTGGTCGCGCGGCACGAGAACGAGATTTCGGAAACCACCGATGTCGCCGCGCACCCTGAATTCGCCGACCGCAAGACGACCAAGACGATCGACGGCCAGAGCCTGACCGGCTGGTTCACCGAGGATTTCACGCTCGCCGAACTCAAGACGCTGCGCGCGAAGGAGCGCCTGCCGCAGCTCCGCCCAGCCAACACCGCCTATGACGGGCAATGGGATGTACCGACGCTCGACGAAATCATCGCCCTGGTGAAGCGGCGCGAGCAGGAGACCGGGCGGCGCATCGGCCTGTACCCGGAGACCAAGCACCCGAGCCATTTCCGCGCGCTTGGCCTGCCGCTTGAGGAGCGGCTGGTCGCAACGCTCGCCAAGGCGGGTTATGACGGCGCGGATGACCCTGTGTTTATCCAGAGCTTCGAGGTCGATAACCTCAAGCGCCTCAATGCCATGACCGAGTTGCCGCTGATCCAGCTGATGGCGAGCGTGGCCGGTCCGCCCGACCAGCCCGGCGTAACCTATGCCGCGATGAGCACGCCCGAGGGCCTCGCCGAAATCGCGCTTTATGCCGATGGCGTGGGGCTCGAAAAGGCGATGGTCATTCCGCGAACCGCCGATGGCAGGCTGGCCGCGCCGACGCGCATCGTCGCCGATGCGCATGCCGCCGGGCTCAAGGTGCATGCCTGGACCTTCCGGCGCGAGAACTATTTCCTGCCTGCCGAGTTCAAGGCAGGCGACAGCCCGGTTGCGGTCGGTAAAGTCGGCGCGGAGATCAAGGCGTTCCTCGCCACCGGGATCGACGGGCTGTTCTCCGACAATGTCGCCGAAGCGGTGGCAGCTGTTCGATGATCACGGGGCGCTGATCAAGGCTTAGGGGCTTTCTCCCCCGAAGCTGTCCCTTCCTCGATCGCCGCCTTCTTGCCGTCGCGGATCGACATGACCATGTCCTTGCGATCCGCAGCATCGGGCTTTTCGGGCTCGTCGTTCAGTACCTTGGCCGCGCGCGGCGCGAGGCACACGGTGGCCGCCACCGGCAGATGGTCCGACCCGACATTTTCCAGCACCTTCATTTGCACGAGGGTGAAATCGGGCGACATGAACAGGTGGTCGAGCGGCCAGCGCAGGCCGGGAAGGTTCGCCGGGAAGGTCGCATAGAGCCCGCGCCCGACGCGCGGGTCGAGATAGCCGCCGATCCGCTTGAACATCTGCGAGGTGCGCGACCAGGCGACATCGTTGAAATCGCCCATGGCCAGCACCGGCAGATCGGTGAGCTTGGCATGGCGCGCGGCGATCGCGATCTCGCCATCGCGCTTGGCGGTGTCCTCGCCCGGCTGGGGCGGACGCGGGTGCAGGCCGATATAGCGGAACTTGGCCCCTGCCCCGGTCGAGATGGTCGCGAAGACCGAGGGCGTCTCGGTATCGATCAGCCAGGTGATCTCGGCATCCTCCACCGGCAGCCGCGACAGGAAGATCAGGCCATAGAGGTTGGGCAGCGGGGCCGATTGCCGGTGCGGATAGCGGTCGATCACCGGCTTCAATGCCCTTTCCCAGCCCTGGTCGGTCTCGAGCAGCAGCACGATATCAGGGTCCTCGCGGTCGATCAGGTCGATCGTGCGCTGATAGTCGCGGTTGGTCTGCAGCACGTTGAACGAGAAGGCGGAGATGCAGTTCTCCTTGTTGATCACCGCCTGCGCCACCTCGGTCTTGGCGAGCGGAGTATAGGGATAGATGCGAAAGCCCTGCCAGCCGACCACCAGCAGCATCAGTGCGACCACGATGCCGCGCGCCCAACCGGACAGGATGGGGATCGCCAGCACCAGGGCGATTAGCGCGAGCACCATCAGCCCCAGGCGGGGAAAATCCCACATGCGGATATACCAGCGATAGCTGGTCAGCAGACTGAGCGCCGTGCCGGTAGCGGCAAGCGCCGCCAGCGCGAAAACCAGGATTCGCAGCATGCCTGAAATCACCCGAGCCAGAAGAAACAACGCCTTGTCGCCGTGTCGGACGCACAAGGCAAGCAAGCGTTGCACATAGGTAAGGTTTGCACCCCGCCCCTGCCCCCGCTACACCGGCGTCCATGTCCACCACCTACACGCTCGACACGTCGACCAGCCGCGCCAATCCCACCCCTGCGCCGATGAAGCGCCTGACCGTGCCTGCGATCCAGCGGCGCAAGCAGGCGGGCGTGACCGAGCAGCCGGTGGTGATGCTGACCGCCTATACCGCGCGCATGGCGCAGCTGCTCGATCCGCATTGCGACATGCTGCTGGTCGGCGATTCGCTTGGCCAGGTGATCTATGGCCTGCCGAGCACCGTGCCGGTGACGCTCGAGATGATGGCGGCGCATGGCGCAGCCGTGGTGCGTGGCAGCTATCACAGCATCGTCGTCATCGACATGCCGTTCGGCAGCTACGAAGCCTCGCCCGAGATGGCCTTTGCCAGCGCCGCACGGCTGCTCAAGGAAACCGGCGCGGCGGCGGTGAAGCTCGAGGGCGGCGCGGCGATGGCGCCGACGGTCAAGTTTCTCACCGAACGTGGCATTCCCGTGGTCGGCCATGTCGGCCTCACCCCGCAGGCGATCAATATCTTGGGCAGCTATGCCGCGCGCGGAAGGTCGGACAGTGAGGCGGACAAGATCGTCGCCGATGCACAAGCGCTCGACGAGGCGGGTGCCTTCGCGATCGTCGTCGAGGGCGTGGTCGAACCGATCGCGATCGCGGTGACCGAAGCCGTGTCCGCCGTGGTCATCGGCATCGGCGCATCGGCGCGCTGCGACGGCCAGGTGCTGGTCACCGAGGACATGCTCGGGCTGTTCGAGCGCACCGCGCGCTTCGTCAAGCGCTACGAGAACCTCGCCGAGGTCATCGAGACTGCGGTAAAGAGCTATGCCCGGGAAGTGAGTAACCGCAGCTTCCCCAGCGCCGACCAGACCTACGCACCCAAGGACTGAGCCCGGCTATTTCTCGCTGCGCTTGAGCAGCGCCACCAGTTCGTCCTTCCAGAACTTGGCCCAGGTGTGCGTGCTGTGCCCGCGCGTCTCGTCGGTCGCCTTGATCAGCAGATATTTGCCATCGGGCAGCCGCTTGCCGAAATCCTCGGCGACGCCATAGTCCCAGGGATTGATGAAATCGTCCGACGAGTTGATCCAGGTGACCGGCATGGTCATCGCCTCGATCGTCTTCGAAGGGTCGTAATTCCGCGAGGATTCGATCTGGTAGATGATGTCATTGGCGTCGATGCCCTTCATGGAAGCCTCGATCCGCTGGGTGATATAGGCATCGGCCGCATCGCGCGTGCCATAGGCCTTTTGCAGATAGAGCGGCGCGAAGCCCGCGACCTGCAACAGGCTGGCCGCGACGCGCAGGCCCATGACCGGCGGGCTGGTGTAATTGCCGCCCTGCCAGGCCGGATCGGCCTTGATTCCCTCGATCGCCGCCTTGCGCCACATGCGGTTGTGCCCCGCGATCGGCATCGGCAGGCAGGCCATCGGCATCATCGCCTGGACAAAGCCCGGATCGACCTGACCCCAGACGAAGCCGTGCATGCAGCCCATCGAGGTGCCCATGATCAGCCGCAGACGATCGACCTTCAATCCCTCGACCAGCATCTGCCGCTGCGCACGCACCATGTCGGTATAATCATAGGCAGGGAAGCGCATCCGGAGCCCGTCCGAGGGCTTGGACGATTTGCCGTGCCCGATATTGTCGGGCAGGATGATGTAGTATTTGGTGATGTCGAGCGGCTGGCCGGGGCCGAACAGCTCCTGAGCGAATTGCGGTTGCAGGAACTGCAGCCCGGTGCCGCCGGTTCCGTGGAGAACCATTACCGCGTTGGTGACACGGCCTTGCGCGTCGCGCTTCGGCGTGCCGAGCGTCGCATAGTGCATCCGCAATTCGGGCAGCACCTCGCCGGTGCCGAAGCGGAAATCCTTGAGGACGATATCGCCCTGTGTGAGCTGCACCGCATAATCGACATCCGGTGCCGCCTGTGGCGGTCCTGGCTGCGCAGCGGCGGGCACGGCAAGCATCGCGCAGCCGAGCAATGCGGCGAGCATCTTCATCTTCATGGCAAACCCCTCTGTCCTTGAGGGGGCAACATTGCAGCGCAATCAACGGGTTGCAACTGTCCCGACGATGAGGCCAGATGATCGGCGCTTTCAGGCGGCGGCATGCACCCGGTTGCGACCGCTGCGCTTTGCACCGTACATCGCCGCATCGGCCTGCGCGAGTGCATTGTCGAGCGACCAGCCGGCGCGATAGGGCGCGACCCCGACCGAGATCGACAGCGCAATCGGTTCACCCTCGGGCGATCGGAACTCCAGGGCATCGATCGCACCGCGCGCACGCTCCGCGATCGTCATGCCCAGGCCGAATGGCAGGCCGCACAACAGCATCGCGAATTCCTCGCCGCCGACCCGCCCCAGCAGATCGTCGGGGCGCAGCGCCGCCTGCAGGGTCGATGCCACCAGCTTCAGCGCCTCGTCGCCAGCGGCATGGCCATGCTCGTCGTTGATCGCCTTGAAATGATCAATATCCGCCAGCAGCACGCATGCCGGGGCCTCATCGGCATAGGCTGCGGCATCGCGGTAGAAGGCTGCGCGATTGATCACCCCCGTCAGCGCGTCCCGATCGGCCCGGATCAGCAGATCAGTCTGCATGTCGAGCAATTGCGCAGCGAGCTGGCCATTGGCCTCGATCTGCCGGACCAGCACGATGCTGATGGTTGCCGTAACGGCAGCGGGCGATACAACGGCAAAGACCCAGAACGGCCAATCGACACTTTCGTGCAGCGCATGCACCATCGCCTCTAGACCAATCAAAGTCACCAGGACGCCAAACGCGACACAGAACAGGATTTTCTTGAGCGGGCTCATGCAAATCCGGTTAATCTCGAAAGCTTAAGACTAACCAAATACGCCCTGTCTTGGTCAGAAGCACTGCTCAAGGGCAAATAAGCATAAAATCAGGCGCCATTCGGGTCGCCATGACCAGGTCGGCAAGGATCGCTTCAACGGGCAACCATGACGCGATTGCGCCCCTCGCGCTTGGCGCGGTACATGGCTTCATCCGCCTGCGCGAGCGCAGCGTCGAGCGAAGCTCCTGCATCATAGCTGGCCACGCCGATTGAGATAGAAAGGCCGACCCGCAAGCCATCTGCCGATCGCATGCACAGCCCGGCAATGGCGCCGCGAGCCCGCTCGGCGATCGCCAGCGCCAGCGGCAACGGCATTTCACTGAGCAGCACCGCGAATTCCTCGCCGCCGACCCGGCCGAGAAGATCGTCGGGTCGCAGGGCCGCCTGCAGCGTCGATGCAACCAGCCTCAGCGCCGCGTCGCCCAGCGCATGCCCATGGCCATCGTTGATCGCCTTGAAATGGTCGATATCGACCAGCAGCACGCTCGCCGGCGCGTCGCCCGCATAGGCAGCGGCATGGCGGTAAAAGGCGGCACGGCTCAGCACACCGGTCAGGTGATCGCGATCCGCCCGCGTGAGCAGTTCGCGCTGCGCCACCAGCAGTTCGAGATTGAGCCGACGGTTTGCCTCGGCCTGGCGAACCAGCACATAGCTGGTCGGTGCCGAGACGACGATCGGGCAGACGATGCCAAAGGCCCAGTAGATGAATTCGATCGGCTCGCCCGTCGCCAGGACCAGCGTCTCCAGCGCCACAAGCGTCGCCACGACGCTGAACGCGATTGCAAGAAGGATTTTTTGCCACGGGCGCATGTAAAGCCCGGTAAAGCAAAAGGTTTAAGACACGGCAAATGCTTGGCCGTCGGACGGCCGAAGGAGGATCAGCGCACGGTCGCGCGCGACCGCTTCAGCCGGTACATATGGTCGTCGGCCCGCGCCAAGACCTGCTCCGCCTCGTCATCGGGGTGGACGAAAGCATGGCCGAAGGTGGCCGACAGGCTGGTCGCTGCCTCGCCATGGCCGACGCGGCAGGCCGCGATCCCGGCGGTCAGCTGTGCGACCTTGTGCTCGACATCGCCTTCGCCGATCGCGCCCAGGATCAGGGCGAACTCGTCCCCGCCGATCCGCGCGACGACATCGGTCGAACGCACATTGGCGAGCAGCACCTTTGCCACGCAGCGCAGCGCCTCGTCGCCTGCCGCATGCCCGAAAGTGTCGTTGATCAGCTTGAGGTCGTCGACATCGACGAACAGCAAAGCGGCCCGGCTCTGGTAGCGCTGGCAATGCGCAATCGCGCTCACCACCGCCTGCTCGAAATAGCGGCGGTTGAACAATGGGGTGAGCGTATCGCGGCAGATCTCGTCCTCGAGCTGGCGCACGCGGGCGGTCAGCAGCGCGTTCTGGTGCTTGAGGTCAGCGCACAACAGGGCGAGCTGCTCGTGGCTCAAAGCCACGTCAGCCTGGGGTGGTTGTCCACCCGGGCCGCCTTGCACATCGGTCATCTTCATATATGTGCCTGCAAACTTCCCCGGCGCGGTGCCTTGAACCTTGGGCATAGCAAGCAAGGCCCGGACAGGCATGATTTAAATCACATTCACCATGTATAATCTGTGCACAAGCGGGACAGTGGCGCGCTCTGGCGCGGCTCGATGCTTTTCGCGTGCAGGGTGATTGCGGGTCTCAGGCTTTGCCTTTAAGACCCTGGCCAGACCAGCAATTACGCGGAGAGACATGCGTGGCCGAGCCACTTGAAACGCCCGACCGCCAGACCGCCGGAGCGACCCGCGTCGCCATCATCATGGGCAGCCAGTCGGACTGGGACACCATGTCGGGCGCCGCAGCGGTGCTCGACGAGCTCGGCGTCGCGCATGATTGCCGCATCGTCTCGGCCCATCGCACCCCCGACCGGCTGGTGAACTTCGCCAAGACGGCGGTCGATTCGGGCTTTCAGGTCATCATCGCGGGAGCAGGCGGCGCGGCGCACCTGCCCGGCATGGTGGCCAGCATGACGCGGCTCCCGGTGCTCGGCGTGCCGGTGCAGAGCAAGGCGCTGAACGGCATGGACAGCCTGTTGTCGATCGTCCAGATGCCTGGCGGCATTCCGGTCGGCACGCTGGCTATCGGCCCTGCGGGCGCGAAGAACGCCGGTCTTCTGGCCGCCTCCATCCTGGCACTCCATGATCCTGCGCTGGCCGAAAGGCTCGATGCCTGGCGTGCGGCGCAGAGCGATTCGGTGGGCGAACGTCCGGCATGAGCGCGATCATCCCTCCCGGCAGCACCATCGGCATCATGGGCGGAGGGCAGCTCGGGCGGATGCTCAGCCTTGCCGCCGCGCAGCTCGGCTATCGCTGCCATGTTTTCGCCCCCGAGGCGACCAGCCCCGCGGGCGAAGTCTCGGCCGAGACGACCTGCGCCCACTATTCGGACAGCGAAGCCCTCGCCGCCTTCGCCAAGGCTTGCGATGTCGTGACCTACGAATGGGAGAACGTTCCGGTCGCGCCGCTCGATGGAATCGCGGGCCTTGTCCCCCTGCGCCCCTCGCCGCGCGCGCTCGAAGTCGCGCAGAGCCGGATCGACGAGAAGCGCTTCGTCGCCGAACTTGGCGGACGCACCGCGCCGTTCGGCTTTGCTCAAACCGAGGCGGAGGTCGCCGCCGCTATGCAGGTTGCGGGCACGCCTGCCATCATCAAGTCGAACCGCATGGGCTATGACGGCAAGGGCCAGGCGCGGGTGATGCCCGGAGACGACCCGGTCGCCCGCTGGTTTGAGGCCGGCGGCGTTCCGGCCATCATCGAGGGCTTCGTTACCTTCGATGCGGAATTCTCGGTCATCCTGGCGCGCTCGCCCCAGGGCGAGATCCGCTTCTGGGACAGCGCCGAAAATGTGCATCTTGCAGGGATTCTGGACCTTTCGAGCGTTCCTGCGAGCGCCGCGATCGAGGCGCAAGTGCCCGCCGCGCGCGAGCTTGCCGCACACGTCGCCGAAAAGCTCGATTATGTCGGCGTGCTGACGCTGGAATTCTTCGCGACCAGGGATGGTCCGGTGTTCAACGAAATGGCCCCGCGCGTGCACAATAGCGGGCACTGGACGATCGAAGGCGCGTTCACCAGCCAGTTCGAGAACCATATCCGCGCGATCTGCGGCCTGCCGCTGGGCGAGACCGCGCTTGCCTGTCACGGGGCCCAGATGCGCAACCTGATCGGCGAGGCAGCGCATCAATGGCCGGAGCTGCTCGCCGATCCCGCCAACCATCTGCACCTCTATGGCAAGCACCGCGCGCTTCCCGGTCGCAAGATGGGGCATGTCACACGCATCACGCTGGAAGCTTCAGGGGCGGCATCATGAACCATCCCGAGATATTCCTCGTCCTCGCCCGCGCGCGCAACGGGGTCATCGGTGCGAACGGCACCCTGCCCTGGCACCTGCCGATGGACCTGCGCCATTTCAAGGCGCTGACTCAGGGGCGGCCGATGATCATGGGCCGCAAGACCTTCGACAGCCTGCCCGGTCTGCTGCCCGGCAGGCGCCATATCGTGCTCACCCGCGATGAGGACTTGGCGGAGGATGGCGCGGAGGTCGTGCACAGCATGGACGAAGCCATTGCAGCGGCTAATGCGCCGCATGTCGCGGTGATCGGCGGCGCGGAAATCTTCACCCTGTTCCTGCCGCATGCCGATCGGATCGAGCTGACCGAAGTGCATGCCGACGTGCCCGGCGACACGCATATGCCCCCCTTCGATCCGGACGTCTGGCAGGAAAGCGCGCGCACCGATCACCCCGCCGATTCCGAGCATCGCGACCGGCCTGCCTTCAGCTTCGTGACTCTGGTGCGGCGGTGATCCGCAAGATTCTGCTGGGGCTGGTCCTGCTCGTTGTTGCAGGGCTGATCTTCACCGTCACCGTGCTGCCCGGGCTGTTCGAGAAGCAGACCAATATCGTCACCGACGAGCCGCTGCCGGCGGTCCGCGCCGACGCGAAGGCGCTGCACGAGACGCTGCAGATTGCCGATCTGCACGGCGATACCTTGCTGTGGAAGCGCGACCTGCTCGACAAGGCGAGCCGTGGCCAGATCGACCTGCCCCGGCTCGAGGCAGGCAATGTCGCGCTGCAGGTCTTCTCGTCGGTCTCGAAGACGCCCAAGGGCCAGAACTACGACAGCAACTCGGCCGATACCGACAATATCACGTTGCTTGCGATGGCGCAGCTGCAGCCGGTGCGGACCTGGTTCTCGGTGCACGAACGCTCGATGTGGCATGGTCAGCGGCTGGAAGCAGCGGCGAAGGAATCGGGCGGTCGGCTGATGCTGATCCGCGAGCCTGCCGATATCGACAAGCTGCTCGCCGCACGCGCAGCGGGCAAGCCGGTGACCGGCGCGCTCTATTCGGTCGAGGGGCTGCAGAATCTGGAAGGCAAGGCGGAGAATCTCGACCGGCTCTATGGCGTCGGCATGCGAATGGCTGGCCTCGTCCATTTCTTCGACAATGAGCTGGCCGGATCGATGCATGGCGAGCGCAAGGGCGGGCTGACCCCGTTCGGGCGCCAGATGATCCGCGCGATGGAGGCGCGCGGCATCATCGTCGACATCGCGCATTCGAGCCATAAGGCGGTCGCGGAAATCCTGGCGATGGCGCGCCGTCCGGTCGTCTCCAGCCATGGCGGGGTGCAGGCGGTGTGCGGCGTCAATCGCAACCTTTCCGACACCGAAATCCGCGCTGTGGCGGCGACCGGCGGCATCATAGGCATCGGATACTGGGACGGCGCGATCTGTTCGACCGACCCCAAGATGATCGCCAAATCGATTGCCCATGTCCGCGATCTGGTCGGCATCCAGCATGTCGCGCTGGGCAGCGATTTCGACGGGGCGGTGACCACGCGGTTCGACACCAGCCAGATCGTGCAGGTCACGCAGGCGCTGATGGATATCGGCTTCACGCCGGAGGAAATCCGCGCGGTGATGGGAGGCAATACGCTCCGCATCCTCAAACAGGGCATTGAACCCCTGCCCGGCAAGGGCCTATAGGGCGCCCCTATGATCAGGGTGGAGGGCAGCGATCGGCTGCCAGACAGGTTGCGCGGGGGCATCATCGCGCTGGGCAATTTTGACGGCTTTCATGCCGGTCACCAGGCCGTGGCCGGGCATGCCATCCGCTGGGCCAAGTCCGAAGGCCGCCCTGCGATCATCGCCACCTTCGATCCGCATCCGGTGCGCTATTTCAAGCCCGACACCCCGCCCTTTCGCCTCACCAGCCTCGACCAGCGCCAGCGGCTGTTCGGGCAGGCGGGCGCGGACGCGATGCTGGTCTTCGCCTTCGACCAGACGCTCGCCAGCACGCGGGCGGAGAGTTTCATCGCCGATCTGCTGATCGAGCGCTTCGGTGCGGTCGGCGTGGTGACGGGCGAGGATTTCACCTTCGGCAAGGGTCGTGGCGGCAATGTGCAGGTGCTGCGCGATCTCGGCGCGCTGCTCGGGCTGCGCAGCGAGGCGATCGGCCCGGTCACCACCGACGACGCGGTGATCTCATCCAGCCGTATCCGCCAGTGCCTGATCGAGGGCCGCCCCGACGAGGCCGAACGGCTGATGACCCGGCCCTTTGCGGTGCAGGGCGTGGTGCAGCATGGCGACAAGAACGGGCGGTTGCTCGGCTTTCCCACCGCGAACCTCGACATGGGCAGCTATTTGCGGCCGAGATACGGCATTTATGCCGTCACCGGGCATCTCGCCGATGGCCGCGTGCTGAAAGGTGCGGCGAACCTTGGCATCCGTCCGCAATTCGATCCGCCCAAGGAATTGCTCGAGCCGCATTTCTTCGATTTCGACGAAGACCTGTACGGCCAGACGATCGAGGTGGCGCTGCGCCATTTCATCCGGCCCGAGGCGAAGTTCGAAGGCTGGGACGAATTGAAGCGCCAGATCGATGCCGACTGCGTGCGCGCGCGGGAATTGCTTGCCTGAAACGCCGCCGCGCCGTAAGCGCCAGCCACTATGACTGAGCAATCGCCAAGCGCCGCCGCCGACTATAAAGACACCGTCTTTCTGCCGCAGACCGACTTCCCGATGAAGGCGGGTCTCGCCCAGAAGGAACCGGCGATTCTGGCGCGTTGGCAGGAGCAAGACCTGTACGCGAAGCTGCGCGAGGCGCGCCGCGGCCGCGAGAAGTTCATCCTGCACGATGGCCCGCCTTATGCGAATGGCGACATGCATATCGGCCATGCTCTCAATCATATCCTGAAAGACATGGTCTGCCGCACCCAGTCGCTGCTCGGCAAGGACGCGCCCTATGTGCCCGGCTGGGACTGCCATGGCCTTCCGATCGAATGGAAGATCGAGGAGCAGTATCGCAAGAAGAAGCTCAACAAGGACGAGGTCGACCCGGTCGCCTTCCGCGCCGAATGCCGCGCCTATGCGCAGCATTGGGTAAACACCCAGCGCGAGCAGTTGAAGCGCCTGGGCATCAATGGCGACTGGGACAATCCATACCTGACGATGGACTTCGCTGCCGAGGCGACCATCGTGCAGGAGCTGATGAAATTCGCCGAAAGCGGCCAGCTCTATCGCGGGGCCAAGCCGGTAATGTGGTCACCGGTGGAAAAGACCGCGCTCGCCGAGGCCGAGGTTGAGTATCAGGACGTCACGAGCACGCAGATCGATGTGGCGTTCGAGATTGTCGATGCGCCCAATGCGCCCGAACTGGTCGGTGCCTATGCGGTGATCTGGACGACCACGCCCTGGACGATCCCGGTGAACCAGGCGCTCGCTTATGGGCCTGAGGTTGAATATTCACTCGTCGAAGTGACTGTGAATTACGAAGAAGGTCTGGCGGCCAACCTGGGTGAGCCCGGTAAGTTCATTGTTGCAACACCGCTCTTGGAAGCATTCAAGAGCCGGCTTAAAATCGAAAGCCCTGACCTTTTTGCTTGGGAAATAAAGAGCAAGGTCAAGGGCTCGGACCTCGCTGGAGCCACCGCCCGTCACCCGATGCACGCACTTGGCGGGTTCTTCGCCAAGCCCCGCCCGTTTCTGCCCGGCGATTTTGTCACCACCGATGCGGGGACGGGCCTTGTCCATATGTCGCCCGACCATGGCGAGGACGATTTCGACCTGTGCAAGGCGCATGGCATCGAGCCGGTGTTCGCGGTCGAGGGCGAGGGGCGCTATCGCGACGACTGGGCGTGGCTCGGCGGTGCGGACGAGCGGCGGATGTCGGTGATCAACCCCAAGTTCAACGCGCCCGATGGCCCGATCTGCGAAGATCTGCGCGCCGCCGGTGCGCTGCTTTCGGCGGGGGCGTTTCAGCACAGCTATCCGCACAGCTGGCGCTCCAAGGCGCGCGTCATCTTCCGCTGCACCCCGCAATGGTTCATCCCGATGGATGCGCCGCTGGCACACATCACCACCTCCGCTCAGGCTGAGCCTGTCGAAGCCCCCGCGCGGACGCTTCGACAGGCTCAGGGTGAGCGGACGTTGAGAGAAACCGCCCTCCAGGCCATCAGCGACACCCGCTGGGTGCCCGCCAAGGGCGAGAACCGCATCCGGTCGATGGTCGAGGGTCGTCCCGACTGGGTGATCAGCCGCCAGCGCGCCTGGGGTGTGCCGATCACGCTGTTCGTCAACCGCAAGACCGGCCAGTATCTGAAGGACGCAGGCGTCAACGCCCGCATTGTCGCGGCGATCCGCGAGAGCGGGGTCGATGGCTGGAACGAGGCGGCGGTCCCTGCCCTGCTCGGCCCGGACTATGACCCGGCGGACTATGAGCGCGTCACCGACATACTCGATGTCTGGTTCGACAGCGGCTGCACCCATGCCTTCGTGCTGGAAAGCGGCAAATGGCCCGATCTGCTGCGCCCCGAAGGCTATGTCGGACCCAAGGCGGACCTGTATCTCGAAGGCTCGGACCAGCATCGCGGCTGGTTCCAGTCCTCGCTGATGGAAAGCTGCGGCACGCGCGGCCATGCGCCCTACAAGGCGGTGCTGACCCACGGCTTCACGATGGACGCCAAGGGCATGAAAATGTCCAAGTCCTTGGGCAACACCATCGATCCGCTGACGCTGATCAAGGATTCGGGCGCGGATATTCTGCGGCTTTGGGCGCTATCGGTCGATTTCACCGAGGACCACCGCATCGGCAAGGAAATCCTCGCCGGCGTGTCGGACCAGTATCGCAAGCTGCGCAACACCTTCCGCTATCTGCTCGGCGCGCTCGCCGGGTTCGAGGAAAGCGAGAAGGTGGCGGTCGAGGACATGCCCGAGCTGGAGCGCTATGTGCTGCACCTGCTTGCGGACATGGACGCCGAGCTGAAACAGGCGGTCGAGGACTTCGACTACAACACCTATGTTCGCACCCTCGCCGATTTCGCCAACAACGACCTGTCGGCCTTCTTCTTCGATATCCGCAAGGATTGCCTCTATTGCGACATCGGCCCCGCCGCCCCGCAAGGCACGGACAAGCGCCGCGCCTATCGCACCGTGCTGCACGTGCTGTTCGAGGCGCTGGTCCGCTATGCCGCGCCGGTGCTGGTGTTCACGGCGGAAGAGGTATGGACCACGCGCTATCCCGATGGCGGCAGCGTGCACCTGCTCGAATGGCCGGAACTGCCCGAGCTGGGCGATGGCAGCGAACTGATGGGCCGCTGGAGCCGCTTGCGCGACCTCAAGGACAGCGTGACCGGCGCGATCGAACCGTTCCGCCGCGACAAGGTGATCCGCTCGAGCCTGGAAGCCGAAGTCAAGATCGCAGCTGATGCCGTGCCGGATGGACAGCTTAGCGCCACCGAGCTGGCAGAACTTTTCATCACCGCCGATGTTTCGACGGCGGCTGGCGGGACAATCATCGTCAGCCGCACCGAACACCACAAATGCGGCCGCTGCTGGCGTCACCTTCCCGAGGTGACCGAAGACGGCGCGCTGTGCGGTCGTTGCTCGGAGATGCTGGCGTGATGGCGCTGACGATCCCTTCCCGTCATGCTGAACTTGTTTCAGCATCCATCGACCATCTGGGTGCCGACAGGGCGAAGGCGCTTGGTGCCCGATGGACCCTGAAACGAGTTCAGGGTGACGGATATGGCGCAGGCCGGGAGTGCGCTGCATGACCCTCACCCGCTTTCGCACCGAGGGCGTTGTCCTGGCGCTTGCCATTCTCGTTATCGACCAGCTCGCCAAGTTCATCGTTGCAGGTCCGCTCGCGCTGAGCAGCCGGATGCAGATCGAGATCACGCCCTTTTTCAACCTGACCTGGGCGGAAAATCGCGGCGTCTCGATGGGCTTCCTCACCGCCGAAACCGAAACCGCGCGCTGGATGCTTGTCGTGCTGACCGGCATCATCGCCACCATCGTGCTGCTGTGGATGTTCAAGGAACGCGCGCGCGGCGATATCCTGGCGCTGGGCATGATCCTGGGCGGGGCGCTCGGCAACATCATCGATCGCGCGCGGCTGGGTTATGTCGTCGACTATGCGGACCTGCATTTCGGCGCGTTCCGGCCGTTCATGATCTTCAACATTGCGGATGCGGCGATCACCATCGGGGTGCTGTTATTGCTTGCCCGCGTTCTGATAATCGGCGACAAAGCCGCGAAATCTGAAGGCCCTACATCGGGGGTTCAGGCTGGCGGGCATAGCGGAGACGCTCACGCCGCCAAGACGGAGAATCAAGATGCTTAATTCCGGGCGCAAATTGGCCCTGATCGCCGGTATGTCCCTCGCAGCGGCGACGCTTTCGGCCTGCGGGTCGAGCGGCGGCATTTTCAACCGCGATCGCCCCGACGAGTTCGCCGTTTCGCGTCAGGCACCGCTGGTGATTCCGCCCGATTTCTCGCTGACCCCGCCCACCCCGGGCGCCGCGCGTCCGCAGAATGTTTCGGCCAGCCAGCAGGCGCTCGATGCGCTGTTCGGCGGCCCGCAGCCGCGCAGCGGCGTCGAGGGCGCAGCCTTGAACCGCGCCGGCACGCCCGATGCCGCCATCCGCTCGCAGGTTGGCGATCCCAAGACGCAGACCACCGACAAGGGTGCCACCACCCGCGACATCGTCGCCGCGCCCGAGGGCGACGGTCAGGACGCCAAGGCTGCCGTTCCGCCGCAATAAGCGCGCAGACAGGTTACAAGAAAGCCCGGCGAATCGTCTGATTCGCCGGGCTTTCTTGTATCTGGAGCCGAGATTGGATCGGGATCAGGCCCGCGCGCCATCCCCCACCACCGAGACGCCAGCGCTGTTGTGGCGCAGCGCCTTGAGCACGGTCTCGACGATGCCGTCGGCATCGAGCCCGGCTTCGGCATATTGCTTTTCGGGCTTGTCCTGGTCCTGGAATACGTCCGGCAGGCGAAGCGTGCGCAGCTTGAGGCCCGCATCAATCAAACCTTCGTCCGACGCCATGGTCAGTACATGCGCGCCCAGGCCGCCGATCGCGCCCTCTTCCACCGTCACGCACACCTCGTGCGTCGCAAGCAGCTTGCGGATCATCTCCTCGTCGAGCGGCTTGGCAAAGCGCAGGTCGGCGACCGTGGTCGAAAGCCCCTTGGCGTCGAGCACGTCGGCGGCCTTCTGCGCCTCGGCGAGGCGCGTACCCAGTGAAAGAATCGCGACCTTCTTGCCCTCGCGCGCGATGCGGCCCTTGCCGATCTGGAGCCGCTCGGGAACCTCCGGCAGCGCGACGCCGACGCCATTGCCGCGCGGATAGCGGAAGGCGATCGGACCGCTGTCGTGGCACGCAGCGGTATAGGTCATGTGCACCAGTTCCGCCTCGTCGGCGGCGGCCATCACCACCATGTTGGGCAGCGTCGCCAGATAGGTAATGTCGAACGATCCGGCATGGGTCGAACCATCGGCGCCGACCAGGCCGGCGCGGTCGATGGCGAAGCGCACCGGCAGGTTCTGGATCGCGACATCGTGCACCACCTGGTCATAGGCGCGCTGCAGGAAGGTGGAATAGATCGCGCAGAACGGGCGCATCCCCTGCGCAGCGAGGCCAGCGGCAAAGGTCACCGCGTGCTGTTCCGCAATGCCGACATCGAAGCTGCGGTCGGGATGCGCCTGGGCGAACTTGTCGACCCCGGTGCCCGAAGGCATGGCAGCGGTGATCGCACAGATCGTGGGGTCGGTCTCCGCCAGCTTGGCCAGCGTTTCGCCGAACACGTTCTGATAGGCCGGCGGACCTGCCGCGGCCTTGTCCTGCTTGCCGGTGACGACATCGAACTTGGCGACACCATGGTATTTGTCCGCCGCCGCTTCGGCCGGGGCATAGCCCTTGCCCTTCTGCGTCACGACATGGACCAGGCACGGCCCTTCCGCGGCATCGCGGATATTCTCGAGCACCGGCACCAGCTGGTCGAGATTGTGCCCGTCGATCGGGCCGACATAATAGAAGCCCAGCTCTTCGAACAATGTGCCGCCCATGGCCATGCCGCGGGCATATTCGTCGGTCTTGCGCGCGGCCTGGTGCAGGCTGCGCGGCAGCTTGCGCGCCAGGCGCTTGAGCGCTTCGCGCACGCCCAGGAACTCGCGGCTCGAAACGATCCGCGCGAGATAGCCCGAAAGCCCGCCGACCGGCGGCGCGATCGACATGTCATTGTCGTTGAGGATGACGACCAGCCGGTTGCCCGCGCGTTCGGCATTGTTCATCGCCTCATAGGCCATGCCCGCGCTCATCGCGCCATCGCCGATCACCGCGATCGCCTTGCCGGGCGCGCCGCTCATCTGATTGGCGGTGGCAAAGCCCAATGCCGCCGAGATCGAGGTCGAGCTGTGCGCCGCGCCGAACGGATCATATTCGCTCTCGCTGCGCTTGGTGAAGCCCGACAGGCCCCCACCGGTGCGCAGCGTGCGGATGCGGTCGCGCCTACCGGTCAGGATCTTGTGCGGATAACACTGATGGCCGACATCCCAGATCAGGCGATCGTTGGGCGTGTCGAACACATAATGGATCGCGGTGGTCAGTTCGACCACGCCGAGGCCCGCACCCAGATGTCCGCCGGTCACCGATACGGCCGAGATCACTTCCTGGCGCAGCTCGTCCGCCAACTGGCGCAGCTGGGTCGGTTTCAGCTGACGCAGGTCTGCCGGGGTCTTGACGGTGTCCAGCAATGGCGTTTCGGGCAGATTGGTCATTGAATTCCCTTTCAACCGCGAATCCTAGACCCATTTTTGGGCTCTGTCGAATGATCGACCCGGATGACGGCCTTGAGTGTAAGTTTTTTTGGACAGTTCCGCAAATGCGGAATTTCAGTCACAGGCCGCGCAGCGTCCGCGCACCTCTATGACCGGGCGTATATCGACATAGCCAGCCGCTTCTGCCGTCTTGCGTACGCTGCGCGACAGTCCATCATCATCAATATGCGTCGCGTTTCCGCAGGAATCGCACACCAGGAATATGCAATCGTGCACGCATCCCGGGTGTGAGTTGGCGATATACGCATTGATGCTCTCCACCCGGCGCGCCAGATTGGTGCGCACGAACAGGTCGAGAATGCGATAGACGGAGTTGGGCGCCACCCGCTTGCCGCGCTTGCGGCTGACGGAATCGGCAATGTCATAGGCCGATGCCGGCTTTTCGATCTCGGCCAGGGCGGCAAAGATCGACTCGCGCATCTCGGTCCACTGCTCGCCCGCTGCTTCCAGCGAGCGCCGTGCGGCGACGGCGAGGTCTTCGCCCTCGTGCTCGTGATGCTTGTGGCCATGGTCTGTGACGGTCGACATGGCGCTTATCTACGCATCCCGCCCGCAGGTTGCAATGGCCCGACCGGGCTCAGCCGCGCACGGGCTTGGCAATATAGAGCGCCGGGAAGGTCCGCTTGAGATTGCTCACCTTCACCGCATCCCAGCGGACGATATAAGGGTGGGCCGGATTCTTGAACATGAAGTCCTGGTGATAGGTTTCAGCCGGATAGAAGGCCTTGTACGGCTCGACCGCCGTGACGATCTTGCGCTTCCACGCCCCTGACTTGTCGAGCTCTGCAATATAGGCGCGCGCCACCTGGGCCTGCGACTTGCCTACCGGCACTACGGCGGTGCGATACTGGGTGCCGCTATCGGGTCCCTGGCGGTTGAGCGTGGTCGGATCGGCGACCACCGAAAAGAAGACCTGCAGCAGCTGGCCATAGCTGACCTGCGATGGATCATAGACCACGCGCACCGCCTCGGCATGGCGCGTGCTGCCGCTCGACACCTCGTCATAGGTCGCATTGGCCTTGCCGTCGCCATGATAACCGGACACGGCGCTCTTCACGCCCTTGATATGGCTGAACACGCCCTCGACACCCCAGAAGCAGCCGCCAGCAAAAATCGCGACCGCCTGCTTACCCGATTCGGCTGCCTTGAGCTTGGGCGCCGGGATGATCTTCGCCTCTTCCGCTGCCAGGGCAGCGGGCTCCAGCACGGTCAGGGCCGCGCCGAACAGGCCGATGCCGGCCAGGATGGGGAGAAGACGCAAAGGCAGGTTCATTTCAGGATAGAACTCTCGATAGCGGGCCGCGCGTTTTCGGCACGGCCGTCTTCGGGCAGCAGCACGAACATCGCGATCGCGCCGATGGCAAAACCGCCCAGGAAATTGCGGAACAGATCCGACTTGAAGATAGTAGTCATGGTTCGTCTCTTGTCATGTGTCCGCAGGCCCGGTTCGGGGGAATGGCCTGCCGGGTTACATCGGAAGGACCATCTGGTGCCCCCGACGGGCGAATCAAGCAGCACCGCGGATAGTTCTGCTTGGGGTGCCCGCAATGTGCCTGAATCGGCTGTACGCGCTGTGAACCACGACACAGGCGATGGTTCAGCTTTTCGGCGAACGTCGGATGGAGGTCGATCAGGCGACCCAGCGGTCAATCGATCAGCCGCGCCCGCATCAGCCCGCGCAGCGAATTGCCCAGCCAGAAGCCGTTTGTCAGGTCGCCGGGCACCAGCCGCGCCTCCACCGCCCTGCCCTGCTCGATCAGCTCGCGCCGCAGCACGCCGGGGAGCAAGCCCTGATCCAGCGCGGGGGTGAGCAGCCGACCGTCGCGCTCGACAAACAGGCTGGTAAAGCTCCCCTCGGTCAGCGCGCCGCCGGCATCGGTGAACAGCACCTCGTCCGCGCCCTGCTGCGCTGCAGCCTCGCGACGGGGAGCGTCATAGCAATCCCGGTCGGTCGTCTTGTGCGCCAGCCGCAGATCGTCGGCAGCCAGCGCCATCGGCCGCAACGCTACCTTGAGCGGCTCGCCCAGCGGTGCGGGCATCGGGCGCATCTCGATCGCGGTATCGCCCGTCGCGGCGAGCAGCAGCCGGATGCGCGTGGGCATCTCCAGAAAGAAGCAGGCATGGTTGAGCGCGTTGCGCACGGCGTGCCGATCGAACGAAAAGCCCAGCGCCGCCGCGCTCGCCTTCATCCGCTCCAGATGCAGTTCCAGCCGGACGATGCCGCTTGCAGGATCAAAGCCCATGGTCTCGATGAGATCGAACCGCCCCGCCCTTGCCTGCAATCCTGTCGCCGCCTTCAAGAACGCCCCCTTGACCAGACATTCGCGCCATTCGTCTGCTGCGCCGGAATCCGCGACCACACCCGATCCCAGCCCCAGGCTGACCTTTTGCGTATCTTGCGCCAGATGCAAGGTGCGAATTGCGACATTGAACGCGGCGTCGCCCGGCTGGCCGCTTCGGTGCGGGTCGATCCGCCCGATCGATCCGCAATAGATGCCGCGCGGCCCGGCCTCGATTGCACGCAGCAATTCCATCGCGCGGATCTTGGGCGCCCCGGTGATCGAGCCGCACGGATAGATCGCGCGGAGAATGTCGATCACGTCGCGGTCCGGCGCGAGCGCCGCGCGGACGGTCGAGGTCATCTGGTGCACGCTGGGATAGCTTTCGATGCGGAACAGGTCGGTGACGCGCACGCTGCCGGGCACCGCGACGCGCGCCAGATCGTTGCGCAGCAGATCGACGATCATCAGGTTTTCCGCCCGGTCCTTTTCCGAGCCGCGCAGCTGCTCCGCCGCCAGGGCATCGCGTGCCGGATCTGCCTCGCGCGGGCGCGTGCCCTTCATCGGGCGGGCGGTCATCGCGCCATCGCGCAGCGAGAAGAACATCTCGGGCGACAGGCTCAATTGCCAGTCGGCACCGTCGAACACCACGCCGCCATAGCCCGCCGCCGATCCCGCGCGCAAAGCCCGATACAGCGCCAGCGGGTGGCCTGATATGGCAGCATGGTTCTGGAAGGTCAGATTGGCCTGATAGATATCGCCGCGTGCGATCGCCTCGTGCACCAGCGCAAAGCGCGCCGCATAGTCGTGCTCGGCCATTGCGGAGCGCGCCGGGGTGAGAGAGGCTTGCGCCTCCCCGCTCTGCAGGGTGAGCCAGTCCGGCACGGCCTCGGGCGGCATGACGTCATATCCTTCGAACAATCCGAACCACGCGAGCCGCATCGGCCCCAGCGCCTCGAGCAGCGGCCGCAGCCGGGGTTCGAGGGCATAGCCGGCCTCGTAGGCAAGATAGCCCGCCGCATGCAGCCCTTGCCGCCCCGCGCTGCGCAACTCGTCGAGCAACTGGTCCAGCTCCCCGGCGGTGTGCGCCGACAGGCAGCGCACCGGATCGCGGTACAGCCGCGCCGGGCTGGCCCCCTGGACACGGGCATCATCGAGCAGAACGAAGGGCTGGGAAAGAGGGGCGGGCCTGGGGTCCATGGCCCGCGCTTCTAGGGCCTGGCTGCATCACTGCCTAGAGGGGTGTTTGGCAGGCCATCTGGCTGTGCGGTTGCCAAGGGCGCGCGCGCCGCATAGACGGGCAGCAAGACATGAAGGGACGCAGGATGCATCGGCGCAGTTGGACATGGGCGCTGGCCGCGCTGGCGGTCGGTCTGGCTGTCCCTGTGGCCGCCGAGGACGCCGCCCCGGCCGATCCCATAGTGCCGCCCCCGGCTGCGATGGTCGCCGATGGCGTTCCGCCGATCGGGCAATCGCTGGTCGCCGATACCCGCCCCTATCTCGAATACCGCACCGCCGGTTTTGTCGGCTGGCACCCCGTCGACCGGTCGATGCTGATCACCACGCGCTTTGCCAATGTCGCGCAGTTGCACCGCGTCGCAGCCCCCGGATCGGCGCGGCGGCAGGTCACCTTCGAGGAAGAGCCGATCTTCAGCGGCAGCTGGTCGCCCGATGGCGAGGTGCTGCTGCTCGAGAAGGACGCCGGGGGTAACGAGGTCTCGCAGATCTATGCGCTCGAATCGGGCCGGCTGACTTTGCTGACCGACGGCAAGAGCCGCCACGCGCTGGGACCGTTCTCCGACGACGGCAAGCTTGTTGCCTATGGCAGCAACATGCGCACCGGGGTGTATAACGACATCTACATCATGGACCCGCGTACGCCCGGGTCGGCGCGGATGGTGCTTTCAACGGACAGCGGCGGCTGGGCGGCGATCGATTTCGCGCCCAACGGCCGCGACCTGCTGGTGTTCAACTATATCTCGGTGACTGACAGCCAGTTGCACATCATCAATGTCGAGACCGGCGCGATCCGGCAGGTGACGCGCGATGCCACCCCGGTCGCCTATGGCAATCTGCAATTCGCTCCCGATGGCCGTCTGTGGGTCTCGAGCGACAAGGACTCGGACGTCCAGCGGCTCGGGCTGCTCGACACCGAGACCGGGCTGTTCACCCCGATGATCGACGGCGGGCGTTGGGACATCAGCAGTTTCGATATATCGAAGGATGGCAAGACCATCGCCTATGTCGTTAATGAAGCAGGCTTTTCCAGGCTTTATCTTTACGACATCGCCAGTGGGGCCAAGCGCCAGGTGACGGGGCTCCCCCCGGGCGAGATCGGATCGGGAATGAAGTTTGCACCCTGGGGCGATCTCGGTTTCACCGTCTATTCCAACCAGTCGCCGGGTGATGCCTATAGCCTCGACCCAGCGACGCTCAAGGTCACCCGCTGGACCGAGAGCGAGACCGGCGGCCTCGACCCGGCGGACAATGTCCTGCCCGAACTGGTCGAGATCAAGAGCTTCGACGGCGAGGCGATTTCAGGCCTGCTCTATCGGCCCGATCCCGGGAAGCACCCCGGCAAGCGGCCGTTGATCATGTCGATCCATGGCGGGCCGGAGGGTCAGGCGACGGCAGGATTTCTGGGCCGAACCAATTATCTGATCAACGAACTGGGTATCGCGGTCTTCTATCCCAATGTTCGTGGTTCGACCGGGTTCGGCAAGCGCTTCGTCAATCTGGACAACGGGCCTTTCCGGCGCGAAAATTCGGTCAAGGATATCGGCGCCTTTCTTGACCGGCTCAACCGATATCCGACGCTCGACGCGAAGCGGTTCGGCGTTACCGGTGGCAGCTATGGCGGATATATGTGCTATGCCAGCGCGATCCGCTATGGCCGCCGCTTCAACGCGGCAAGCTGCATCGTCGCCATTTCGAATTTCGTGACTTTCCTAGAAAATACAGAAGAATACAGGCGGGACCTCAGACGGATAGAATATGGCGACGAGCGCGTTCCCGAGCTGCGCGCCAAGCTGGAGGAGATCAGCCCGCTCACCCGGGTCGATCAGCTGAAGATTCCGCTGATGGTGGTGACCGGCGCCAACGATCCGCGGGTTCCGGCGAGCGAGGCCGATCAGATCATCGATGCGGTGCGCTCGCACGGCGGCAGTGCCTGGCATCTGCTCGCACGCAACGAGGGACATGGCTTCCGCCGCAAGGAAAACGCCGATTATCTCTTCTGGGCCACGCTCGCCTTCTGGCAGCAGCATCTGCTCGGCGAACAGCCGGGCGCTGCCGACTGAACCTTCTCGCACAAGGATATCCCATGGTCGCCTCCGTCTTCGATCTGTTCAAGATCGGCATCGGCCCTTCGAGTTCTCATACCATGGGGCCGATGGTCGCGGCCGGGCGCTTCGTTGCGCGGCTGGAGGATGCGGGGCTGCTGGACAGGGTCGCGCGGGTGGAGACGCGGCTCTACGGATCGCTGGCGCTGACAGGCAAGGGCCATGCCAGCGACCGCGCGATCCTGCTCGGACTGGCGGGCGAGGAGCCGGTGACATGCGACCCCGACGCCGCGGACCGGCTGATCGAGACGATCCGGGCGGATGGCGAAATCCTGCTCGCGCGGCACCACCGCATCGCCTTCGACGAAGCGGCAGACCTGATCTTCCTGCAACGCGAGCGTCTGGAATATCACAGCAATGCCATGACCTTCACCGCCTTTGCGGCGGATGGTTCTGAACTCGACCAGCGTGCCTATTATTCGGTCGGCGGCGGCGCGGTGATCGACGAAGCCGAGACCGGCGGCAACGCGCCCGGCGGCGGCGGGCTTTGGGACGTGCCGCATGTCTTTCGCTCGGGCGCGGACCTGCTCGCCATTGCGGCGGAGACGGGGCTCTCGATCGCCGAGATCATGCGCGCCAACGAGCTGGCCGCGCGCAGCCCGGAGGCGCTGTCGGCAGGTCTGGCCGAAATCGCGTCGGCCATGTCGGCCTGTATCGACCGCGGCATCCGCACCGGCGGCATTTTGCCCGGCGGGCTCAAGGTCAGGCGCCGCGCGCCGCTCGTCATGGCGCATCTGATGGAGCGGCAGGAGCGGATGCTGTCCGATCCGCTGACCGTGATCGACTGGGTCAACCTCTGGGCGCTGGCGGTGAACGAGGAAAATGCGGCAGGCGGCAAGGTCGTGACCGCCCCCACCAACGGCGCAGCGGGGATCATTCCGTCGGTGCTGCGTTTCTACGACCGTTTCGCGCCCGGCGCGGATCAGGCTGGTATCGAGCGGTTCCTGCTCACCGCAGCCGCGATCGGATCGCTATTCAAGGAGAACGCCTCGATCTCGGGTGCCGAAGTGGGCTGCCAGGGCGAGGTCGGTGTCGCCTGCTCGATGGCGGCGGCCGGGCTGGTCGCGGCCTGGGGCGGGTCGGCGATGCAGGTCGAGAACGCGGCGGAAATCGGCATGGAGCACAATCTGGGGCTCACCTGCGATCCGGTCGCCGGCCTCGTCCAGGTGCCGTGCATCGAGCGCAACGCGGTCGGTGCGGTCAAGGCGATCGAGGCAGCGCGGCTGGCGATGATGGGCGATGGCACGCACCGGGTCAGCCTGGACGAGGTGATCGAGACGATGCGCCGCACCGGGCTCGACATGAACGAGCGCTACAAGGAAACCTCGCAGGGCGGGCTCGCGGTCAACGTGGTCGAGTGCTGAGCCGCTCGGCGCGTGCCTTCTCGCGCGCAACCTCGCGCAGCGCCATCGCGCGGTCCCACCAGGGATGGCCTGAATGGGTTTCAGCAACGGTGCGGACCCGGCGCCCACCGAGATAGATGGCAAGCCCCCCGGTCCGATCGAGCAACGCCCGGTCCGCCTTGAACCAGCGCGGACGGCAGCTCTTCGGCAGCCAGCGGCCCGCGATCACGATATCGGCCCTGCGGCATGCAGCGGCGAGGTCGCGTTCGGGAATGCGCTCGCGGCTTCGACCAATGAGCACCTTTTGGTCGCGCAGCACCAGGCTGCAGAAATCGGCATTGCAGCGCGCGCCCGGCCAGTCCTCCATCGCGATCGGCTCGCCCTGAAAGGCGGCGCTTTCGCTCAGGCTCTGCAGCGCATAGTCGCCGGTCCTGCGGCGCAGCAGCACCAGTCCGCCGCCGGGCGCGTTGACCGCAACATGCTGCCCGTCGCCCGTCACCAGCAGATCGGGCGCAGGCTGGAGCGCGGCGAGCAAGGAGGCGGTCGCCACCGGCACCAGCCCCAACCAGCGCCAGCGCGTTCGCCACAGGAACAGCCACAGCCCGCCAAGCACGAACAGCGCGAAGACGTGCCCACCGGTTCGCGGGAACAGCGCTACCGCGCCCGGTGCACTTGCGACAGAATGCGCCAGATCGATCAGTGCCTGGATCGCAATGCCGCACAGCCACCAGAAGGGCGCGCCGAGACCGACAGTATCGAGCAGCAGCGCCAGCGCCTCGACCGGCATGATGACGAAGGTGGTGAGCGGGATCGCCACCATGTTGGCGAGCGCGCCGTAGAGCCCCGCCTTGCCGAAATGGTGCAGCGCGATCGGCATCAGCGTGAACTCGATCAGCAGCCCGGTGAGGAAGGTCATCGCCAGGAAGCGCGACGCTCGCCCGGCCCAGCCTAGGTCCGCCGCTGCCCAGTGCCGCATCGCGGGAAGATCGTGCAGCGCGACGATCGCGGTGACGGCAGCGAAGCTCAGCTGGAAGCTCGGCCCCATCAGCGATTCGGGCCAGACCAGCAGCACCAGGAATGCTCCTGCCGCGATCAGCCGGGGCGAGACCGGATCGCGCCCGAGCGCCAGCGCGAGCAGCACCAGCAAGGCCGCCGCGCACGATCGGATCGTCGGCACCTCGGCCCCGGTGAGCAAAGTATAGCCGATACCGGCCAGCGCCCCTGCCCCGGCTGCGACGAGCGGCAGTCGCCAGGCGCGCGCGAGCGACGGGAACAAGGCGAGCAGCCGCAGCGTCAGCAGCCACACCGCGCCGATCAGCGCGGTGACGTGCAGCCCGCTAATCGAGAGCAGGTGCGCCAGGCCGCTCGACCGCATCGCCTCGGCATCTTCCTCGCTGATCGCGCCGCGATCGCCCGTCGCCAGGGTCGCGGCAATGCCGCCTGCCCCTCCGGGCACCGAGGCCTGGATATGGGCCGAGAGCCGCGCACGCAGCGAATCGAGCGCCCCGGCCGTTTCACCGGGCTTGAGCAGCTGCGGCTTGTCGAGCATGCTGCCGGTCGCGCCGAGCCCGTCGAACCAGGCGCGCTGGGCAAAGCTGTAACCGCCGGGCAGCGCCGCCTGCGCGGGCGGCATCAGCCGCGCCCGGCCTGCAATGATCGCGCCGGGCCGCAGCGTTGGGTCATCGTGTTTGAGCTCGAGATTGACTCGAACCTGCTCTGGCAGGCCCAGCGCAGGAACGGGCCGGATGATCAGGCGCACCATATCGCGCGCGGGGATCGTTTCGCGCGCCTCGATCCGGCCGGTCAGCGTACCGAACCAGGGTGCGGGCAGCGGGTCGGCGGCGACGCGCTCGGCGCGCCAGGCCATGGTCGCGCAACCTGCCGCGAGCATCAGCAGGCCCACGAACAGGCAGCGCGCGGCCAGTTCCATCGCGCGAAAGGACCGGCACCAGGCGAGCGGCGCCAGCGCGCCTGCCAGGCTGAGCGCGATGACCGCCACCGGCCATTCACCGCCGGGCAGCGCGAACCAGGCGGCAATCCCCGCGCCGAACGCGACGACGATCCATACCGGCAGCTGATCGCGCTCTGCCAGCAGCCATTGCCCTATGGCCGCGACGGAAGGCGGGGCCATTGAAAACCGGCGCAGACTGGCCATTTGTCGCTGCCAGAAAGCCGTGCTAGAGGCGGTCGAAATTGCCATCATCGGCGAGTTTGAAAGGAAAGCGTAAGTGAGTGCAAGCGGCGAAAAATCGGACCTTCCGGCGGGTGCGTCCGGCGGTCAGGTCGTAACCCGGTTCGCCCCTTCCCCCACCGGATTCCTGCATATCGGCGGCGCGCGCACCGCGATGTTCAACTGGCTGTTCGCCCGCCACCATGGCGGCAAGGCGCTGCTGCGGATCGAGGATACCGACAAGGCGCGTTCCACGCCTGAAGCGATCGACGCGATCTTTGCCGGTCTCGACTGGCTGGGCCTCGATTGGGACGACACACCGGTCTTCCAGAGCGAGCGCGCGGCACGGCATGCCGAGGTTGCGCACCAGCTGCTCGATGCGGGCAAGGCGTACAAGTGCTTCGCCACTGCGGAGGAGCTGGAAGCGATGCGCGCCGAGCAGCGCGAGAAGAAGCTGCCGATGCGCTATGACGGCCGCTGGCGCGATCGCGATCCCAGTGAAGCACCGGCGGGCGCCCCCTACGTCGTGCGGCTAAAAGCACCGCAATCGGGCAAGATGACGATTGCCGATCAGGTCCAGGGTAACGTCACCGTCGATACGCGCGAACTCGACGATTATGTCCTGCTGCGCTCCGATGGCACCCCCACCTATATGCTCGCGGTGGTCGTGGACGATCACGATATGGGCGTAACCCACATCATCCGCGGCGACGACCATCTCAACAACGCCTTCCGCCAGCTCGCGCTGATCCAGGCGATGGGATGGCCCGAGCCCGTGTACGCGCATATCCCGCTGATCCACGGCAATGATGGCGCGAAGCTCTCGAAGCGTCACGGCGCATTGGGCGTGGAAGCCTATCGCGACGACATGGGCGTGGTCTCCGATGCCATGTTCAACTATCTGCTTCGTCTGGGCTGGGGCTATGGCGACCGCGAGAAGATCTCTCGCGCCGAGGCGGTCGAGCTGTTCTCGCTCGCCAATGTCGGAAAGTCGCCCTCGCGCTTCGATGCCAAGAAACTGATCAACCTCAACGGACAGTATCTGCGCGAGATGGACGATACCGCGCTTGCTGCACTGGTCGCACCGCGCGTGGCGGCATTGATGCCCGAATTCGATCCGGCCGGCGGCATCGATCTGCTGGGCCGCGCCATGCCGGTGATGAAGCCGCGCGCGCGCGACCTCAACGAACTCGCCGAAGGAGCGCAGTTTCTCTTCAAGAATCGCCCGTTAAGCATGGACGAGAAAGCAAAATCCCTGCTAGACGAGGCAGGGGTCGCGGTCTTGCAGACAGTATTACCGGTTCTGGCCGAAGCACCGTCATGGACGGCTGCCGCGCTGGAGGAAAAGCTTACCCAATTTGCCGAGGCACAGGGGCACGGCCTTGGCACTTATGCCCAGCCGCTGCGCGCCGCCCTGACCGGACAGGCGCGCTCACCGGGTATATTCGACGTGCTCGAACTGCTGGGTCGCGAGGAATCGCTCGCCCGGATCAACGATATCACGCACGTGGCCGCCTGACGGCCCCACGCGCACCGTCACTACGTTTGGAGGAGAAGAACCGTGTCAGACAGCGCATCATTGAAGATCGGCGACAAGGAAAGCGGCTATCCGATCCGCTCCGGCACGATCGGTCCGGACGTCATCGACATCCGCAAGCTCTATGCCGAAACCGGCTGCTTCACCTATGATCCGGGCTTCACCTCGACCGCCAGCTGCGATTCCGCGCTGACCTATATCGATGGCGACGAGGGCGTGCTGCTGCACCGCGGCTATCCGATCGGCGAACTGGCCGAGGATTCGAGCTTCATGGAAGTCTCGTACCTGCTGCTTAACGGCGAACTGCCGAGCAAGGACGAGCTCGACAGCTTCACCTACACGATCTCCCGCCACACGATGCTGCACGAGCAGCTGATGCAATTCTATCGCGGTTTCCGCCGCGATGCGCACCCGATGGCGATCATGTGCGGCGTCGTCGGCGCGCTCTCGGCCTTCTATCACGACTCGACCGACATTGCCGATCCCGATCACCGCCGCATCTCGAGCCACCGGCTGATCGCCAAGATGCCGACGATCGCGGCCGCAGCGTACAAATATTCGGTCGGCCAGCCCTTCGTCTATCCCGACAACTCGCTGTCCTATACCGGCAATTTCCTCAAGATGACCTTCGGCGTTCCTGCCGAGCCCTATGAGGTCAACCCGGTGGTCGAGCGCGCGCTCGATCGCATCTTCATCCTGCATGCCGACCACGAGCAGAACGCCTCGACCTCGACCGTGCGCCTCGCCGGTTCCTCGGGTGCCAATCCGTTCGCGTGCATCGCGGCGGGCATCGCCTGTCTGTGGGGTCCGGCGCATGGCGGCGCCAACGAGGCCGCACTCAACATGCTGCGAGAGATCGGCACGCCCGACAAGATCCCGCACTATATCGAGCGCGCCAAGGACAAGAACGATCCGTTCCGCCTGATGGGTTTTGGTCACCGCGTCTACAAGAACTACGATCCGCGCGCGACCGTCATGCAGAAGACCGTGCGCGAGGTGTTCGACGCGCTCAAGGTCAGCGATCCGGTGTTCGAGGTCGCGCTGCAGCTCGAGGAAATGGCGCTCAACGACCCCTATTTCATCGAGAAGAAGCTGTTCCCGAACGTTGACTTCTATTCGGGCGTGATCCTCTCGGCGATCGGCTTCCCGACCACCATGTTCACCGCTCTGTTCGCTCTGGCGCGCACCGTCGGCTGGGTGGCGCAGTGGAACGAGATGATCTCCGACCCCGGCCAGAAGATCGGCCGTCCGCGTCAGCTGTATACCGGCCCGACGCAACGCCCCTATGTGAAGATCGGCGACCGCTGATTTTTCACGGCGGACATCGCCAGACAGACGAAGCGCCCTCCCCTCACCGGGAGGGCGCTTTGCTTTGAGGCTGCGTCCTAATGGCAGGCCGTAGTGCAACGTCCCTCGACTTCGCTCGGGAACGCGGGAGGTGGTCAGGGGTTCTCTGGATCCTAACCGTGCCACAGGAGCTGGCCAACATCCTGGCACCCCCCTTCCGTTTGTCCCGAGCGAAGTCGAGGGACGTAGGCGCAGAAGCGGGATTCCTGCTTTCGCGGGAATGACGAGGCTGGCTTAATGAAAGCGGAACGCGCGCGTCAGACGCGCATCGGCATCAGCACGTAGAGCGCGGTGGCCTTGTCGTTCTCGCGGATCAGCGTCGGGGCGCTGCTGTCGGCCAGGTGAAGCTCGACCACATCGCCATCGATCTCGCTCAGGATGTCGAGCAGATAACGCGCGTTGAAGCCGATCTCGAACCCGTCGCTGGCATACTGCCCTTCGACCTCTTCGGCCGCGGTGCCGTTTTCCGGGCTGGTGACCGAAAGCGTGATCTTGTCCTTTTCCAGCGCCATCTTGACCGCGCGGGTCTTTTCGGTGGCGATGGTGGCAACGCGGTCGACGCCCTGTTCAAAGGCGCGCGGGTCGATCTTGAGCAGCTTGTCGTTCGCGGTCGGGATGACGCGGCTGTAATCGGGGAAGGTCCCGTCGATCAGCTTCGAGGTCAGGATCGCGCTGCCCAGGGTGAAGCGGATCTTGCTCGCCGACAGGTCGACCTGCACGCGCGAATCGCCGCGCTCGTCGAGCAGCTTGCGCAGTTCGGCGATGCATTTGCGCGGCACGATCACGTCGGGCATGCCTTCCGCGCCATCGGGCCGGTCGAGCGTCACGCGCGCGAGGCGGTGGCCATCGGTCGCGGCGGCCTTGAGCACCGGTCGGTCATCATCGGCGACGTGTAGGAAGATGCCGTTCAAATAATAGCGCGTCTCTTCAGTCGAGATCGCGAAACGCGTCTTGTCGATGATCTGCACCAGCTCCGCCGCAGCCAGCTCGAAGCTGGTCGGCAGGTCGCCCTCGGCAATCACCGGGAAGTCGTCGCGCGGCAGCGTCGGCAGCGTGAAGCGGCTGCGGCCTGCGCGCACCAGCATCTTGCCGTCGGCGGCATCGAGCATCACCTGGCTGCCATCGGGCAGCTTGCGCGCGATCTCGAACAGCGTGTGCGCCGATACCGTGATCGATCCGGGGGTCTCGACCGAATAGGCGCTCATCGTCTCGACGATCTGCAGGTCGAGATCGGTCGCCATGAAGCGCAGCGCGCCATCGCTCGACGCCTCGATCAGCACGTTCGACAGGATGGGGATCGTGTTGCGCCGTTCCACCACCGACTGAACATGGCTGAGGCTCTTGAGGAGCGTCGCGCGTTCGATTGTCGCTTTCATGAAAATCCCCCGAGGCACTGCGGCCTCATCAGCAAATGACATATCCGCCATGCAGGCAGATTCCGGACCCACTTCATTAACAAGATTGGCTTTAGGGGCAAGCCGATAGCCGGGGAAACGCGCCAAAACTGTGGAAAATGACGGGATAGACTTGCCTATTGGCCCCCCTTTGCCGAAACGGGTCCGATATGACGCAAAATTCCCGCTTCACCTGCCCGCCGGTGCCCGGACGCCTGTTCATCGCGCGCCATGGCGAGACCGTGTTCAACGCCGCCAAAAGACTGCAGGGTGACCATCTGCACACCCCGCTGACACGCGCGGGCTTTGCCCAGGCCGATGCCATGGGCGCAGCGCTCGCAAGCGTGCTGGGGACGAAGCCGGATTTGAAGCTCTGGGCATCGGATACCGGCCGCGCGCTCCAGACGCTGGCGGTGATCACCGAACATCTCGGGCTCGACTGGCACGATGCCGCGCGCGACATCCGCCTTGCCGAGATCGGCATGGGTTGCTGGGGCGGGCGCTATTATGCCGAGGTGGTCGAAAAGGTCGGCCCGATCGTCAGCGCCGACATGCTGCTCACGCCCGCCCCCGATGGCGAGACTTATCCCGAGATTGCCGAGCGCGTCATCGGGTGGCTGGCCGATCATGCCGACGAACCGGGCGACCGGCTGGTGATCATGCACGGCATATCCAGCCGGGTGCTGCGCGGCGTGCTGCTCGGCCTGCCCGAACACCCGCAATTCGGCGCGCCGATCGCGCCCGGTCTGCCGCAGGGATCGGTAGTGATGATCGAGAACAGCCAGGAGCAAATCGTCGTCACCGGCACCGGCGGAGGTCATGCGTGAGGCGATGCGTCGCCGCGCTTGCGCTGATCGCCTCGCTCGTGCCGACGGCACACGCGCGCGACAGCCTCGGCGTATTCGAGGCCTGGGGCGCCTTCCGCGACCCGCAAGTGCCCCGCTGTTATGCCATAGCGCAACCCGATGAGATACGCGGGACCCGGCAATACCGCCCCTTTGCCAGCATCGGCTATTGGCCCAAGCGCGGCGTGCGCGGCCAGTTCCACCTGCGTTTGAGCCGTGCGATGGCTAGGGGGCAAGCCGTCACGCTGACGATCGGCATCCGCCGCTTTCGCCTGACCGGTGGCGGCGGCGATGCCTGGGCCCGCGACAAGACGATGGATGCCAGCATTATCGCCGCGATGCGCTCGGCGCGCGAAATGACCGCGAGCAGCCAGGATGCACGCGGCAACACCATCCGCGACCTGTATCTGCTGAAGGGCGCCGCGACCGCGATGGACGCCGCTGCCCTGGGCTGTGCGCGACGCAGCTAGATACGCTCGAGCAGCCGCTCGACACTGGCATGGGCCGCCTTGTGATGGTCGCCCCTGGCACGCCCCTCCTCTTCCAGCGCGGCGCGGAGCGCGTCGATCTGCACGTCGGTGAGATGCTCGATGCCGATAAAGGCATTGCGCGCGTCCTGCTGCGCGCGGATCAATTCGTCGAGCTTGGCCTGCATCGCCGCCGCATCGCGGTTCTGGCTGTTCTGGATCACGAACACCATCAGGAAGGTGATGATCGTGGTGCCAGTGTTGATCACCAGCTGCCACGTATCCGAATAGTCGAATACCGGCCCGGTTACCCCCCAGATCACGATGATCAAAGTGGCCGCGAAAAAGGCAAAGGGCCTGCCCACCAGCCAGGCGACACGGGTGGCAATCACGGTGAAGAAACGATCCATGGGGGCTCCTGAAGACGTCGGACGGTGGTTCGCCAGCGGCACAGCTAGCAATTCCGCCGGAATTTGACTATGTGCGCCGCCATGAACGCCGAAACGCCTATCTCCATGCCCATCCCGGGCCATATCGACCCCGTGCCGGTGCCGCGCGCGATCACGCCGCGCGCCGATGGCCGCAGCGACCTGATGGGCCTTGCGCGCGAGGATATCGGCGCGCTTCTCGAGGCTGCCGGGCTCGACCGCAAGCAGGCTAAGCTGCGCTCGAAACAGCTGTTCCACTGGATCTACCATCGCGGCGTCACCGATTTCGAAAGCATGACCGACATCGCCAAGCCGATGCGTCCATGGCTCGCCGAGCGCTTCGTCATCGGTCGTCCCGAAATCGTCGAGGCGCAGGTTTCGAGCGACGGCACGCGCAAATGGCTGCTGCGCACCGACGACGGCCAGGATTACGAGATGGTCTTCATCCCCGATGCGGACCGCGGCACCCTGTGCATCTCGAGCCAGGTGGGCTGCACGCTCAACTGCCGCTTCTGCCATACCGGCACGATGCGGCTGGTGCGCAACCTGACGCCGGGCGAGATCGTCGGCCAAGTGATGCTCGCGCGCGATGCGCTAGGCGAATGGCCCAAGGGCGCGATGGACCGGCTCGACGAGGACGAGGACGCTGCCGCCTATACCGCCGATGGCCGGCTGCTCACCAATATCGTGCTGATGGGCATGGGCGAGCCGCTGTACAATTTCGATCATGTCCGCGACGCGATGAAGGTCGTCATGCACGGCGACGGCTTGGCGCTCTCCAAGCGGCGCATCACGCTGTCGACCAGCGGCGTCGTGCCGATGATGGCGCGCTGCGGCGAGGAGATCGGCGTGAACCTCGCGGTCTCGCTGCATGCGGTGACCAAGGAGGTGCGCGACGAGATCGTGCCCTTGAACCGCAAATACGGGCTCGAACAGCTGCTCCAGGCCTGCGCGGACTATCCCGGCGCGAGCAATGCGCGCCGCATCACCTTCGAATATGTGATGCTCAAGGACAAGAACGACAGCGACGAAGACGCGCGCGAGCTCGTCCGGCTGCTCAAGGCTTATGGCCTGCCCGCCAAGGTGAACCTGATCCCGTTCAACCCCTGGCCCGGCGCGGCGTACGAATGCTCCGATCCCGAGCGGATCAAGCGCTTTTCGGACATCGTGTTCGAAGGCGGCATCAGCGCGCCGGTGCGCACCCCGCGCGGCCGCGATATCATGGCCGCGTGCGGGCAGCTGAAATCGGCCGCCGAAAAGAAGAGCCGCGCCGAGCTCGACCGGCTGGCCGAAGAGAAGCAGGCGGCTTTGGGTTAGCTCTCCTTAAATCCTCCCCGAGCTTGTCTCGGGGAGGGGGACCGCCGACTGCAAGTCGGTGGTGGAGGGGAAGCGAGATGGCACATCTGCTCATCTGAAGCACGACCCCGCTGCCCCTCCACCACCCGCTGCGCGGGCGGTCCCCCTCCCCCAGCAAG
>NZ_LSHM01000034.1:0-1124 GCF_001557175.1 Blastomonas sp. CCH9-A1 | reverse complement strand
CTTTTAGACGCCGATCACCCCGCTAACGGGGTCCCTTTTGCACGCCGGTCCACAGATCCGCACCTGCCGGGGTAAGGTAAAGATCACCAGACAAGTACCATGGGTATGGAAAGGCTGTCACATCGGAGCGCTGTTCCCGGAAGCGCGACAGAAGCAGATAGCGCAGCCGTCCGAAACAAATGCGCTGGTCGAGCGGCCAGTACTGCCCTGTGAGTGGGATTCGCACCATCAGCCGAGGACCCTGCGGGGCCTGCAATGCCGCGAAAATGGGCTCGACTATGCTGTCAGTCTCATGAGCAACTGGCAAAGGAGATTGAGGAAAGCCATAGGCGTATTGCCACGAGTGCCAACCGATCGGAACCAGAACCATCGCCAACGCAGCGATCAAGGCCAGGATGAAAGGGGCTGGCGAGAGGACAAACTCACCTGCGTAGTGAGCTACGAGCACTGCCACGCCAACGGGCGTTAGCACCAAGGAAAGCCTCGACGCCCAAAACCTTGTCCGGAAGGCCCGCCCATAAGCATCGTGCGGGCTTTGTGCTGCCTCGGAAATGGCCTTGGTGCTCGCTTCGACGTCCCCTTTCAGGCGCCTCCGGTAACACTCTGCAACGACGTCAGCAAAACGGACATGCAGATCGGCTGCCGCATTTGTCTGCGGCGGAAGAGCAAGTGCGCCCGAAGTTGATCTCGGCCTGCGTCCCATCGGCGCAATAATTCAGAATTGTGGATTTCTGTCAACCGCTTGACCAATTCCGCCTGCACCGCTTCAGGCCTTCGGCCCTGCCCACACTATTGGGCGTCTGCTCAAGAGGAATGAATGTCGAATTGGTACTGGCGTCACGACTACCTAGCCATGCCGGAGGATGTCATCGCCTTCGCCTGGTCAGAGCCGATGCGCGACCTCGCCACCAAATTTGGTGTGAGCGATGTGGCGCTGAGGAAAATGCTCCGCAAATACGATGTCACACTGCCACCACAGGGTCACTGGAACCGCGTCCATGCGGGTCGCGAAGTTGCCTTGCCGCCGCTGCCTCCAGCCCGGCGTCCGGGGCAAAACGGGCGCATGTTGAGGTCACGTCCGTCAATGAGGTGTAATTTGGGGTGTGGTCACCGGGCTGCATGGT
>NZ_LSHM01000033.1:0-262 GCF_001557175.1 Blastomonas sp. CCH9-A1 | reverse complement strand
GCCCCGATATCGAGCCGGGCATGGTATGTTTTGCCGCCAAGGCTCTCCGAGACGCTGGCAAGCTTGCGGGTGAGCACCATCCCATAGAAATTCGTGGTGGGGTCCTGGTGGTATTCGCGCCCTTCGAACACGCCGATCTGGCTGCCGTTCCACTCGGCGATGTAGATCGCCTTGGCGAGAAAGTCCTCGCGCGGCACTTGCGCGCCATTGAAGAACACCGGCAGCGGGTAGAACTTCGCGACCTCGCGCAGAATCCGCTCGG
>NZ_LSHM01000032.1:0-274198 GCF_001557175.1 Blastomonas sp. CCH9-A1 | reverse complement strand
CCACCACCGACCTGCGGTCGGCGGTCCCCCTCCCCGAGACAAGCTCGGGGAGGATTTTGACACTGCACCCGTACTGGGGAAAACTCGCGCTTCCGTGCCGCTCGCGGCTCGGGTAACGGAAAGCGGATGAGCGCCCCGTCCGACAACGCCCCCACGCCGATGATGGCGCAATATCATGCGCTCAAGGCCGAGGCGCCCGATTGCCTGCTCTTCTACCGAATGGGCGATTTTTTCGAGCTGTTCTTTGACGATGCCAAGGCGGCAGCGGCCGTGCTCGATATCGCGCTCACCTCGCGCGGGGCGCATGGCGGTGATCCGGTGCCGATGTGCGGCGTGCCGGTGCACAGCGCCGAAGGTTATCTCGCGCGGCTGATCAAGGCAGGGCACCGCGTCGCGATTGCCGAACAGACCGAGACGCCTGCCGAAGCCAAGGCGCGCGCGGGCTCCAAGGCTTTGGTCCAGCGCGCGATCGTCCGCTTCGTCACCGCAGGCACGCTGACCGAAGAGGCATTGCTCGATTCGCGCAGCGAAAACCGGCTCGTCGCGCTCGCCAGCGCGGAAGGCGGCTTTGGCCTGGCGATGTGCGACATCTCGACCGGGCGGTTCGAGCTGATGCAGGCAAGCGCGAATGACCTGTCCGCAGAGATAGCGCGACTTGCTCCGAGCGAGCTGGTCCAGTCCGACCGCGCCGACCCGTTCGCCGAAACCGCGATCCTGCGGCCAGGCCATGATTTCAGCAGCCTCGAGGGCGAACGGCGGCTCAAGGCGCATTTCGGCGTCGCGACGCTCGACGGGTTCGGCAGTTTCAGCCGTGCCGAACTGGCAGCGGCGGGCGGCCTGCTCGCCTATCTCGAACATGTTTCGCGTGGGACCATGCCGTTCCTCGCGCCGCCGCGTCGGCACGAGGTGGCGCAGCATATGGCGGTCGATGCCGCCACCCGCGAAAGCCTCGAGATTCTCGCAAGCCAGCAGGGCGGGCGCGTCGGATCGCTCGTTCATGCGATCGACCGCACCGTCACCGGCGCGGGCGCGCGGCTGCTCGCCAGCGATCTCGGCGCGCCGCTGACCGACCTGTCCGCGATCCGCGACCGGCTGGCGCTGGTGCAATGGTTCCATGCCGATCCGCTGCTGCGCGACAGCGTGCGCGAGGCGTTGAAGGCGATCCCCGATCTCGCCCGCGCCCTGGGCCGTGTCGTCGCCGGGCGCGGGTCTCCGCGTGATCTCGGCCAGCTGCGCGATGGCCTCAGCGCTGCGCGGACCTTGCGCGAACGGCTGGGCAAGGCAGCCGACCTTCCCGATCTGATGCAGCGGCTGCTGCCCGACATGCAGGGCCATGGCGCATTGGTCGAGCATCTCGCGCGCGCGCTGGTCGAAAGCCCGCCGACCGAGCGCCAACAGGGCGGCTATATCGCGCGTGGCTATGATGCCGCGCTCGATGCGCTGCGCGATACCTCGGGCAATGCGCGGCGCGCGATCGCCGCGCTGGAGGCGGAGTACAAGGCGCAGACAGGGGTGCAGGCGCTCAAGATCCGGCACAATGCGGTGCTCGGCTATTTCATCGAGGTGCCCGCCGCGCGCGCCGATGCGCTGATGAAGGCGGACAGCGGCTTTGCCCATCGCCAGACCATGGCAGGTGCGGTGCGCTTCAACTCGCCCGCGCTGCATGACGAGGCGATGCGCATCGCGCAGGCGGGAACGCACGCCCAAGCGGCGGAAGAGGCGCATTTCGAGGGGTTGTGCGAGGAGGTGATCGCCGCGCGCGACGGCATCGCGCGCACCGCCGCTGCGATCGCACGCATCGATGTCGCCTGCGGCCATGCCCAGATGGCAGCGGAGGGCGACTATTGCTGCCCGGAACTCACCGAGGCGCCCGAGATCGCGATCGAGGGCGGGCGGCATCCGGTGGTCGAAGCCGCGCTGCGCAAGGCGGGCCAGGCGTTCGTCGCCAACGATGCGACCCTGTCCGAACGCGACCGGCTGTGGCTGGTTTCGGGTCCGAACATGGGCGGCAAGTCGACCTTCCTGCGCCAGACTGCGCTCATCGTGCTGCTCGCTCAGGCTGGCGCGTTCGTGCCCGCCCGGTCGGCGCGGATCGGTATTGTCGACCGGCTGTTCAGCCGTGTCGGCGCATCGGACAATCTCGCACGCGGCCGCTCGACCTTCATGGTCGAAATGGTCGAGACCGCTGCGATCCTCTCCCAGGCCACCGAGCGCTCGTTCGTCATCCTCGACGAGGTCGGACGCGGCACCTCGACCTATGATGGGCTGGCGCTCGCCTGGGCGATTGCCGAGGCGGTGCACGATACCAATAGATGCCGCTGCCTGTTCGCCACGCACTATCACGAGCTCACCCGGCTCGCCGGGCGGCTCGATGCGCTGTCGCTGCACCATGTCCGCGCGCGCGAGTGGAAGGGCGATCTGGTGCTGCTACACGAACTCGCCGACGGACCGGCGGATCGCAGCTACGGCCTCGCGGTCGCCAAGCTGGCGGGCGTGCCCCCGGTGGTGGTCGCGCGCGCGAAATCGGTGCTCGCCAAGCTCGAAGCGGGGAGAGAGGCGACCGGAGGCCTCGCTGCGGGGCTCGACGATCTGCCGCTGTTCGCCGCCGCTGCGGCCAGGGAACCCGAGGCAAAGGACGAACTGCGCGAGACGCTCCAGGCGCTCGATGTCGATAACCTGAGCCCGCGCGATGCGCTCGACGCGCTCTACCGCCTGAAGGCGATGCTCGGCGACGGATCGCATTAGGCGTTCATTCGCAGCGAAAATCCGGTTATCCTGCAAGCCGTTACCAGGCAGGGGTAAGATGGCGGGCATCGGGATATTGGCAGTCGCATATGCCCTGGCCGCGTCGGGAGCGGCGGAGGCGCGCCTGCCCGATGCGATCACCTTGTGCGATCGGCCGGTGGCAGACCTTCCCGCAGCTGCACTGCCGCTGGCAAGCGCGCGTGCGCGCCAAGCACGCAGTCTGATGCGCGGGGGCGACAACGGGGCGGATGCGGCGCTCGAATTGCTGCTCGCCCCCGCCGATCACGCGCCATCCACCCCCTTGGCGCGGGGCGAGCAGGCCAGCGTCGCGCAACTGGCCGAATATTGCCTGGTGGCGGGCGAGGCGATGCGGCGCGCCCGATCGGGCAGCCAGGCGCGCGCGCAGGATTTTCTGCGCACCGCCCAGGTGCTGGCCGAGCAGGCGGGCGACAAGGCGCTCGCCGCGCGCGCCGCCTGGGAGGCCGCGCTGGCACTGGCGGGCGGCGCACCACCGGCCGCACCGGGCGCGCGGCGTCGCTCGGCCGCATCGGCACCACCGGCGTCTGCACCGCAGGGCTGCGCGCCTGCCGATATCGAGGGACAGGGGCGCAGGCTGGAAGCCGCCTTTGCCTGCGCGCTCGACCGTGCCGTGCAGGCCGACGACCCGGCGCTCACCGCCTTGGCGGCGCTGCGCCTGGCGCGGCTGGAAAAGGCGCGCAAGGCCGATATCGCGCCACGTATCGCGCAGGGGCTGGCGGCGTCGGCACGGGTGGAAAAGCCCGGCGATCGCGCCTCGCTCCTCCGCGCGCTGGTCATGCTGGCCGACGATGCGGGATTGGGTAAAACCGATATGGTTCGCGATGCGGTAGAACTTTACGCCGATCTGGCACGTCAGGGCGCGGGCGATGCGGCGACGCTCGCCGCGCTCAAGGGACGTATCGCATTGGCTGAGGGGGAGCGCCAGGGAGCGCAGGCCGCCATCCGCCGCGCCATCTTCCTCGAAAGCCAGAAGCCGGTTCCGCAGAACCTTCCGCACTATGCGCTGCTGCTCGCCGATGCCGAACCCGAGCGCGCAGGCGAACATGTGATCGCCGCCTATCGTGCGCTCGAGCGGGTGCGCCCGGTGCTGATGCCGGTCGATCCACTGACCGAGGAAAGCCGGTTCGACCTGCTCGTTCGCCCGGTCTTCGAACGCGCGATCGGCACCACACTCGCTGTTGCGGGCAGCGATGCCGGGACGCTCGACCAGGCGCAGCGGATCGCCGAGGCCTATCGCAGCGCCGAATTGCAGAACAGCCTGGGCGCGGAATGCGTGCCGCTGCGCAATCCGGTGACCCCTGCCGATCTGAAGCCCGGCGAGGTTCTGCTCTATCCGCTGCTGCTCGAGGACCGGATCGAACTGCTTTATGCGACCGGCGACGACAAGGCGAAGGGCTATCGCCGCATGCCGCCCGACCGCAGTCGCAATCGCGCAATGATTGCGGCGCTCGCTCAGCGGATGACCGCCTCGCTCAGCGGTGCCAGCAATGACTGGGAAGCCGCATCGCGCGAACTGCATGCCGCGCTCATCGCGCCCGTCATCCCGCTGCTGGGACCCGAGGCGACATTGATCGTCGTGCCCGATGGTCCTTTGCGCCAGATCAGCTTCGCCGCGCTGATGGATGCGCAAGGCACGTTCCTGATGGAACAGGCGCGGCTCGCGGTGGTGCCCGCGCTCAGCTTTGCCGCGCCGGGCACGCGCGATACCGATCCCGAGATCATCGCCGCGTCGCTGGAAAAGGAGATCGATCTGCCGGTGGGCCGCTTCACCCGGCTCGAGGGCACCGCCTCCGAAGCGGCGATGGCGGCGGGGCAGGACGGCGTGCTGCTCACCGATTTCGACCGTGCGGAGCTTGCGGCCGCCCTGGCAAAGCGTCCGGCGAGCGTGCTGCACCTCGCCACGCATGCCGCGTTCAACGGGCGCACCGAACGTTCGTTCGTCGTCGCCAATGGCGAGGCGATCAGCCTGCCCGAGCTGCGCGCGATGCTGAGCGCCAACAGTTTGCGCGGCCAGGGGCTGCAGTTGCTGGTGCTGAGCGCCTGCGAGACCGCAGTGGGCGATGACGACCAGGCGATGGGGCTGGCTGGCGCGGCGGTCGAGGCGGGCGCGGCGAGCGCGCTCGCATCCTTGTGGGAGGTCAGCGATGCGGGCACTGCCGCGCTGATGGAGGCCTTCTACCGGCATTATCGCGCAGGCGCAGGGCGGGCGCGGTCGCTGCAACTCGCGCAGATCGAACTGGCACGCGGCGCGGACGGACAATGGGCCGATCCGGGCATCTGGAGCGCGTTCACGCTGGTGGGGAGCTGGCGATGATGGGCTGGCGCACGGGGTGTTCGGTGCTGGCGTTGCTGGCCGCGCCGGTGCATGCGCAAGGTACCGGCGCGCCGCCGACCACGATCACCCCTGACACGCTGCCTCAGCTTTCGACCGGCACCACCGCCACCGCTGAAGGCGCGGTGACGACCATCGGCGGCGGGGTGCGGGCCGGCGACAACCTGTTCCACAGCTTTGCGCGCTTCAATCTGGGTCCCGGCGATATTGCGCGCTGGACCGCGAGCGATGCGACGACCATCCGCAATGTCATCAACCGCGTGACCGGCGGCGAGCGATCGTTCATTGCTGGGACCATCGATGCGAGTGCGTTTCCGGGCGCGGATTTCTTTTTTCTCAACCCGGCAGGCATCATCTTCGGCGATGGCGCGGCGATCGATGTCGGCGGCACCGCGCATTTCTCGACCGCGCAGCAACTGGGTTTTGCCGATGGCACGGTGATGGTCTCGGGCACGGCATCGGGTTCGAGCTTCAGCATGGCCGATCCCTTGCGCTTCGGCTTTCTGGGCGGCAATGCGCCGATAGCCCTGCAAGCCAGCGCGGGCCCGGGCGATGAGGTGGCACGCGGGGTTGGCGCCGGGCGCATCGCGCTGTCGGCGAGCGACATCGTGATGGAAAGCAGCAGCCTGTTTGCGGCGCAAGCGAGCCTGCGCGCCGTCGGCCAGGCCCGGGGTGTGTTGGGCATCGCTGCAAGGCCCGATCAGGGCCTGCGCGGCGGGCGGATCGCACTCAACGACAGCCGCATCCTGCTGCAGGACGATGGCCGTATCGACCTGATGGCAGGCACGATCACGCTCGACACCTTCAGCGAGATCGGCGTGACTGCGAGCGCGGGCCTGCTGCCTGCGATCAACCTGCGCGCCGACCTGGTCGATCTCGTCAGCGGCGAACTGCGCGTCAGCGGCATCGAGGGGCTTGCCGAGCGCAGCGGCGATATCCGCGTGACCGCCGGACAGATTTTCGTGCGGCAAGCGGGTGCCATCCGCACCGAAAGCCGGCTGGCAGGCGGCGGTGGCACGATCTTTCTGGAAGGCGACCGGATCGAGATCGACGAAGGCATCGTCACCGCGACCGGTCTGTCCGCGCCGGGGCGCTCGGTCGGCGACATCCAGGTGCGCGGCGGGTTGTTGCGGCTGACCAATACGGGGCTGCTTTCCACCACGCTGTTCCAGGCGCGCGGGGCATTCATGCCGACCGGCACCACCGGCAACATCCTGATCGATGTCGACCGGCTCGAAATGGCAAGCCAGGGCCTGATCCTCGCCTCGAGCTCGTCGAGCACGGCATCGGGTCCGGGCAGCATCACCATTCGCGCGAACAGCATGGCGGTCGGCATCGGCCTCATCTCGACCAGCACTGACAGCGCGACCGCAGCCGGGCCGATCGACATCGATGTCAGGGGTTTGCTGGAGCTGAGCGGCATCGGCGGCATCCAGTCGATCAGCCAGGGCCTGGGCGATGCAGGCGCGATCGCGATCCGGGCAGGCACGCTGAGGTTGATCAACAATGGTTTCGGCGGACCCAGCATATCGTCCGAGACCGAACTGCCGCGTGCGCAGGAGTTCACCCGGCTGAGCGACTATACTGGCAATGCGGGGCGGATCGTGATCCAGACCGACAGCCTGGAGATGGACGGGATCACATCGATCACGACCTCCAGCTCGAGCCTCGGCAATGGCGGCGATATCCTGATCTCGGCCGGGCGGATCGCGCTGTCGGGCGAGGCTGAAATCAGCTCTGCGGCGCGCAAGCTGCTGGTTCCGCCCAGCAACGAGGATTTCGAGGCCGATCCCGATCTGGTGCCGAGCTTGAGAATAGTGCCCGGCCCCGGCCGCGCGGGGAGAGTTCTGATCGCGGCGACGGGCACCCTGACCATGAACGGCGGGACGATCTCCACCGCGACCGAGGGCTTTGGTGCAGCCGGCGAGGTGACCGTGGTCGCCGACCGCATCATGATGGGTCAAGGCAGCCGGATCAGCTCGGATGCAGGCGATCTGGCACCGGGCCAGGCGGGCACGGTGGCGCTGATCGCGCGGCAGATCGTGCTCAGCGATGGCGCGGAGGTAACGACAAGCTCGGCCAACGTCACGACCGCAGGAGGCATCGCGCTGGCGGCAGAGGAAGAGCTGCTCATCACCGGTGCGGGCAGCCGTATCGCCAGCACCAACACGGCGACAGGCGGCGGGGCGGCGGGCAATATCAGCATCGGCGCGCCGCGCATCACCTTGGGGCCGGGGGGCACGATCACCACCAGCGCGCTGACAGGAGCGGCGGGACAGATCGAGCTGCTGCTGCCCGAAACCGGGCTGCTCAGGCTTGCAGGCGGCGCGATGCCCGCTGCGATCGCCACCTCGTCGGGCCCCGGCACCGGCGGGCGGATCGTCATCAGCCGCCCTTATGCGCTGATCGCCGATGGCGCGCGGATCGAGGCTTTGGGGCAGCAGCGCGGTGCGAACGTGCAACTCGCCACCGATTTCTTCATCCGCTCGGCAGACAATAGCAACCTGTTGCTGGTCGATGGCGATCTCGTCGTCGACAGTCAGGTCGGCAATGTCAGCAGCGGCATCGACACGCCCGATATCAGCTTTGGCGATGCGGCGGGCGTGCTCGCCGGCCAGTGCCGCGCGGCGCGCAGCAGCGGATCGGTGAGCCGGCTCAGCATCGATCAGGTCGGCCCGCTCGCCCTCGATGCGCTGGATGTGGCTCCCTCGGGAGGCTGCCGTTGACCTTCATGCTTGCGCTGATGCTGCAGGCGGTCGCAGCGCCCTGCACGCCTGTGCCCGATGCGGGGGCGAGCGGTATCGTCACCTATTGCGAGGTCGAGGTCCATGCCGAACCCGACATCGCCGCCATCGCCACGGCGGACAGCGCGGGGCTCGACTTTGGCGGGTTTGCAGTTCGCTATCGCAAGGACGAGCCGCTCGACGGGGAGTGGGTGCGGCAACAGGCGATCGCCAACGGCCTGGTCGGCGCGCCGGTGCCGCTCGACCGGATCGCGGCGGCGGTGCAGCAGATCAGCCTCGCCTATGTCCGCAACGGCTATGTCAATTCGGGCGTGCTGATCGATCCGGCGAGCGATCCGGCAGGCGGATCGCCGCTGGTTCTGCGGCTGGTGGCGGGAAGGCTGACCGGCGGCGCAGCGACGGTCGAATGGCAGGACGGCCGCCGACGCGGGCTAAGCGACGCCTATGTGCTGCGCCGCATGCCTTCGGGCCAGGCGATCCCGCTCAATGGCCTCGCGATCGAGCGCGATTTTCGCGCGCTTGCCGCCGACGACGCCATCGCCACGGTCAAGGCCGACCTTCAGCCCGGAACGCGCCCCGGCGAAGCGCAGCTCAGCCTGCTGGTCGATCCGGCCCCGCGCTTTGCAGTGCAGGCCAGCATCGCCAACAGCCGCTCGCCTGCGGTGGGCGGATGGCGCGTCGGCAGCGGTTTGGCGGTGCGCAATGCGCTTTTCGCAGGTGACCGGATCGCGCTCGACGCCGGGCTCACGGCGGGACGGCCCGATGCGCAGGTCGATTATGCCGCCCCGTTCCTCCATCCCGCGCTCCGCATTGAGGCACGCGGCGGCTATAATCGCGCGGCGGTGGTTGATGCGCCCTTGCGCAACCTCTCGATCCGCGCGCGCGACTGGTTCGTCGAGGGCGGCTTCGCGCTGACTCTGTGGGAGCGGCCGCTCAGTCCCGCCGCACTCGACGGCACGCCCGAGATCAGCGCGCAGTCGGTGACGTTGAGCAGCGGGGTGATCCACCGCGAGACGCGCACATTCCTTCTGGGGGAGCCCTTTTCGTTCAGCCCGGGATCGGTGCGCGGCCTGGCCGAATATTCGGCACTCCGGCTGGGTGCGGAGTGGACGCGGCGCAGCTCGGGCACGGTGTGGATCGCGCAAGGGCGCTTCACGCAAGGGTTTGAGGGGAGCCGATCGGACATTGTCGGCATTGCCGCGCCGTCGCCGCGCTTTCGCAGTTTTTCGGGCCAGATCAGCCATGCCCGGCGGTTGGGCGACAAGGGCTGGGAGCTGCGCGCGCGGCTCGCTGCGCAATATGGCGCCAGCATACTCTATGCCGGCGAGCGTTTCGTCGCGGGCGGCAGCGCTACCGTGCGCGGCTATCGCGAAAGCCTGGTGCTGGCCGATCGCGGCGTGATCGGATCGGTCGAGCTGGCACGGCCGGTGACCATTGGCTCGGGCGCGGTCGGCGCCCTGGGGCTGCGCTGGGGCAGCTTCACGCCGTCGGTTTTCGCCGATGGTGCGCTGATGCGCAACGCCACCCGTGCCTTCCAGCCGCAGCCGGGCGAAATCGCAAGCATCGGCGCGTCGCTTAGCTGGACGCCATCGCCTTCCTTGACGGCGCGCTTCACCTATGGGGCGGCGCTGATCGACGCGCCGATCACCGGCAGCCGCGACGTGCAGGATGACGGGCTTTCGTTTGCGCTGAGCTGGAACCACCGGTTCTGACATTTCAGCGGCTTGACCTTGGCCCGCGCGGCATTACCACACGCCGCCATGAAGTTCTTTTCCGACAATGCCGCCGCAGTCCATCCGCGCGTGATGGACGCCATCGCCGCCGCTAACCGGCTCGATTCGCCCTATGACGGCGATGCGCTCAGCCAGGCGCTCGACGACCGGTTCAGCCAGCTGTTCGGCACGCGGGTCAGGGCTTTGTGGGTGGCGACCGGCACGGCGGCCAATGCGCTCGCGCTCTCCGCCCTGTGCCCGCCGCACAAGGGGGTGATCTGCCACAAGATGGCGCATATCGAGCAGGACGAATGCGGCGCGCCGGGCTTTTTCATGCATGGCGCGAAGCTGATCCTGGCCGATGGCGAAGGCGCGAAGCTGAGCGCGGACGAGGTGGTGCGCGTCGCCAGCCAGATCCGCGACGATGTCCACCAGGTCCAGCCCGCCGCCGTCTCGATCACCAATGCCAGCGAATATGGCCTGACCTACACGGCCAAAGAGGTCGCCGCGATCGGCGAGGTCTGCAAGGCGCGCGGCCTCAAGCTGCACATGGATGGCGCGCGCTTTGCCAACGCCATCGCGTCGACCGGCGCGGACCCGGCGGACGTCACCTGGCGCGCGGGTGTCGACATGCTGAGCTTCGGCTGCGTCAAGAATGGCGGCATGAATGCCGAGGCGATCATCGTGTTCGACAACTGTCTCGCGCGCGAACTGCCTTATTTGCGCAAGCGCGCCGGGCAGCTCCAGTCCAAGGGGCGGTTTCTTGCCGCGCAGCTGCTGGCGATGCTTGAGGATGACCTGTGGCTCGCCAATGCGCGTGCCGCCAATGCAGGCGCGCAGGCGATCGCTGAGGCGGCGGGCGACCGCCTGCTCTATGCGGTCGAGGCCAATGAGGTGTTCGTGAAACTGAGCGCGGCCGAGGCCGCATCGCTGCGCGCGCAGGGCTTCGAATTCTACGACTGGGGAGAGATGAGCGAAGCGGGCGGCGAGGCCCGGTTCGTGACCGCCTGGGATCAGGATGCCGAAACCGTCGCGCCGCTCGCCGCTGCCATCGCCGCGCTGTGATGGCAAGCAGCGCGCCCGCCTCTGCGTCAGACACGCACGAAGAACCGTCGATGCTCTCGGCACGGGTGCTGGTGCCATTCCTGCTCGTCTCGCTGATCTGGGGTTCGACCTGGCTGGTGATCAAGGACCAGATTTCCAGCGTCCCGCCGACCTGGTCGGTCAGCTATCGCTTCGCGGTGGCGGCGATCGGCATGTTCGCGCTCGCCTGGTGGCGCAAGGCGCCGCTGAGGCTCGACCGTCAGGGTCAGCTGATCGCGCTCGCGCTCGGGCTGTTCCAGTTTTCGGCCAATTTCAACTTCGTCTACCGGTCCGAAGCGTACATCACCTCGGGCCTGCTCGCGGTGCTGTTCGCGATGCTGATGGTGCCCAATGCCCTGCTCTCGCGCATCTTCCTGGGTGCGCGGATCGCGGGCGGGTTCATCCTGGGCACGGCGGTGGCGCTGGCAGGTATCGCCTTGCTGTTCGTGCAGGAATATCGCGCGATGCCTGCCGATCTGTCGGACGTGATGAAGGGGCTGGGGCTCGCGCTGTGCGCGATCCTGTGCGCCTCGATCGCCAATGTCATGCAATCGGCCGAGCGGGTGAAAGCGATGCCGATATTGTCGCTGCTCGCATGGGCGATGCTGTGGGGCGCGCTGGGTAACGCCGCGCTCGGCTGGGCGCTCTACGGCGCGCCGGTATTCGAAAGCCGCCCGGCCTATCTCGGCGGGATCGTGTATCTCGGGCTGATGGGATCGGTGGTCACCTTCCCGATGTATTTCGCGCTGATCCGCGATATCGGCGCGGCGCGCGCGGCTTATAGCAGCGTGCTCGTACCGGTGGTGGCGATGGTGCTGTCGACCATGTTCGAGGGCTATCGCTGGAGCCTGCTCGCCGCTGCCGGAGCGGCGCTGGGCATGATCGGGCTGGTTATTGCGATGCGCGCGCGCACCCCCAGGACACCGCGCCTTTCGGGCTGATCGCTCCGGAGCGGATGCAGTTCTTCAGCACGCCGGTTGATTTGCTTCCGCGATGTCGCGATTCTCGCACGCGAAAACAGATATCCATAGGGAGCGGTGATGCGTCTGAAATTCCTCGCTTTTGTACTGGCGCTGCTAGTGCCCGCAGTCATGGCTGTGGCGGCAGTGAAACCGCCGACGCTCTTCGTCGATGAGCGCAGCACGACGGTTCAAGTTGCCGAGAAGCTCGAGGGTGCCGCTCGCGAGGATGCGCTGCTGTTGGCCCGAATTCCTTCGGCGACCTGGCTCGCTTACGGCACGCCCGAAATCGTCGAGGCCCAGGCCCGCGACGTCACCGAGCGCGCGGCGGCGAAGGGGCAAATCCCGGTGCTGGTCGCGTACAATATCCCTTATCGCGATTGTGCGCTCTATTCGGCGGGCGGAGCGGCGGATGGCGAGGCCTATCTCGCCTGGATAGCCGGGTTGGCGCGGGGGGTCGGCAATCGCCAGGCGATCATCGTTCTGGAGCCGGATGGCTTGGGCGTCATTCCCTGGCACCGCAATCTGGCGGGCGATCTGGAAGGATGCCGTCCCGACGGGCAGGACGAGGCGGCGGCGTCGCGGCGCTACGACCAGCTGCGCGGCGCGGTCGCAATCCTGGGCGCGCTTCCACGGGCGCGCGTCTATCTCGACGGCACCGGCAGCAGCTGGCTTGCGCCTGGCGAGATCGCGAACCGCCTGATCCGCGCCGATGTGGACAAGGTCGCGGGCTTCTTCCTCAACGTCTCGAATTTCGAGAGCGATGCGCGCGTCGTGCCTTATGCGCGCTGGGTCAGCGATTGCATCGCTCTGGTGACGCAGGGCGGGATGGACCCGCGGGCCTGCCCCAGCCAGTTCTCGGCCGAACCCTTTGAAAAGCCCAGCAACCGCAGGCGGATCGATTCCGACTATGACCGGCTGTTTGCCGAGCGGGGCCTTAAGCGCAAACCCGCGACGCAGAAGCACGCGCTGATCGATTCCAGCCGCAATGGCCTGGGCTCGTGGAAGCCGCCTGCCGGGCGCTATCGCGATGCCGAGGTCTGGTGCAATCCGCCGGGCCGGGGGCTGGGACGCCGCCCTACGCTGATCACGCGCGAAGCCTATGTCGATGGGTTTCTGTGGATCAAGGTGCCCGGCGAATCGGATGGCGCGTGTCTGCGCGGTACGGCGGGGCCGAACGATCCCGAGCGCGGGGTGAAAGCACCGGCGGCGGGTCAGTGGTTCGCAGGCCAGGCGCGCGAACTGATCGAGCGCGCCGAGCCGCCCCTGAAGCAGGAATAGCGGATCGGTCAGGCGGCCGGGGCAGCGGTGGACGCGCGAACCAGCAGTTCGTGCGCATGGTCGCGGCGCTGCGGCAGCTCGGGCACCGTCTTGCCGTCGAGCATCGCGATCAGCCGGTCGGCGGCATCCCAGGCCATTTGCGCGACCGGCTGGTTGACCGTCGTCAGCGGCGGCCAGGCGGTGCGCGATACCTCGGAATTGTCGAACCCGGCGACTGAAAGGTCCTGCGGCACCGACAGGCCCAGCTCTCGTGCCGCCGCGATCGCCGCCACGGCCATGTCGTCATTCTGCGCCAGGACCGCGCTGGGGCGTTTTTCGCCGGCAAGCAGCGTTCGCGCCACCTCATAGCCCACGGCATAAGTGAAATCGCCGGTGACGATCAGATCGTCGTCGATTGCAACGCCCGCCTCGGCAAAGGCGCGGCGATAGCCTTCGAGACGGCCGATACTCGCGGCGTGCGAGGGATCGCCCAGAATGATGCCGATCCGCCGATGCCCGAGCGCGAGCAGATGCTGCGCCACCGCATGGCCCGCCGCGCTCTCGTCCATCGCCACCACCAGCCCGCGATCGAGATCGCTGTGCGGGGTGATCCGCGCATAGGGCAGCCGCTGGCGTTCGAGCATGTCGAGCAGCAGCGGCTGGTCGCTGGCGGGAGGCGCGAGCAGCACTCCGTCGAGCCCGGCGCGCAGCAGCAGCTTGCCCAGCTCCTCGGGGCGGCTGGCGACATGCGCGAAGGGCAGCACCACCAGCCGGTAGCGGCCATCGTCGAGCCGGCTGAGCGCCCCGTTCTGCAGCTCGACGACATAGCTGGGGCTCGGCCGCTCATAGGTCAGCCCGATCAGGAACGAGCGCCGCGCGATCAGGCTCTGCGCCGCGAGATTGGGGTGATAGTCGAGCGCCTCGGCGGCCTCCTTCACCTTCTGCCGCACGGCGGCGCTGACATGGGGAGCATCGTTGAGCGCGCGCGAGACGGTCTTGGGCGTGACGCCTGCAACCCTTGCGATGTCGACGATCGTGGTTCGCTTCGAAATCGTCCCCTCCAGGCGGTTGGATGGCCCCCCCGGAACTGGGGGAACCGCTGCGACCCAGCTTCTCTTAGCGCCTCTCTTGACTTGTGTCGATGGATAGCGGTAAACGTTGACCGAGAATCGGTAAACGTTGTCAGGCGCATCAACCGCCGACAGGATGGGAGGGATGATGATCGTGCCGCGTGGGGCTGTCCTTGCATTGCGTGCTGTGTCGCTTGCGGCGCTCGCCTGGCCCCTGGCGCTGGGGATCGCGCCGCTTGCCGCCGCTACCGATGCCACCACCGCTGCGGCAGGCGCCAGCGCCGAAGCGCATGCCGAGCTCTGGCCGCAGCGCGAATCGAAGCTGAACCCCGATGCCGAGATTGAACGCCGGATCGACGCGCTGATCGCGGCGATGTCGATCGAGCAGAAGGTCGGGCAGATCGTCCAGGCCGATATTGCCAGCGTCACGCCCGACGACGTCCATCGCTATCATCTGGGCTCCGTGCTCAACGGCGGCAATTCGGACCCCGGCAACCGCTACAACGCGCCCGCCAAGGACTGGCTTGCCGCTGCCGATGCCTTCTACGCCGCGTCGATGAAGCCCAATGGCAAGCTGCCGCGCATCCCGATCATCTGGGGCAGCGATGCGGTGCACGGGCACAATAATGTCGTCGGCGCGACACTGTTTCCGCACAATATCGGCCTGGGTGCCGCGCGGAACCCCGAGCTCGTCCGCAAGATCGGCGAGGCGACCGCGATCGAGATGCGCGTCACCGGGCTCGACTGGACCTTCGCGCCGACGCTGGCGGTAGTGCGCGACGATCGCTGGGGCCGCACCTATGAGGGCTTTGGCGAAAGCCCCGAGATCGCGACCAGCTATGCCGCGCCGCTGATCGAGGGGCTGCAGGGCAAGGTCGGCGATTCCGACTGGCTGCGCGGGCCGCATATCATCGCCACGGCCAAGCATTTCCTGGGCGATGGCGGCACGCATGCCGGCAAGGACCAGGGCGATGCCCAGATGGCCGAGGCACCCTTACGCGACCTGTTCAGCCCGCCCTATCTCCCCGCGCTCGACGCCGGGGTGCAATCGGTGATGGTCAGCTTCTCGAGCTGGAACGGCGTGAAGATGCACGGCAACCGCTCGCTGCTGACCGATGTGGTCAAGCAGCGCTGGAATTTCGACGGCTTCCTGGTCGGCGACTGGAACGGCCATGGCCAGGTCGCAGGCTGCACCGCGACTGACTGTGCTGCCTCTGCCGTGGCCGGGCTCGACATGTACATGGCGCCGGACAGCTGGAAGACGCTCTGGCGCACCACGCTGGAGCACGCGAAAAAGGGCACGCTGCCGATGGTGCGGCTCGACGATGCGGTGCGCCGCATCCTGCGCGTCAAGCTGCGCGCCGGGCTGTTCGAGGCGGGCAAGCCCTCTGCCCGGCCCTATGGCGGGCGGTTCGAGCTGCTGGGCAGCGCGGAGCACCGCGCGCTGGCGCGGCAGGCGGTGCGCGAATCGCTGGTGCTGCTCAAGAATGCGGGCAGCGTCCTGCCGCTCAAACCCGGCGCGAAGATCCTGGTCGCGGGCGACGGCGCGGACAACCTCACCAAGCAGACCGGCGGCTGGACGCTGAGCTGGCAGGGCACGGGGACGAAGCGCAGCGATTTCCCCAACGCCCAATCGATCTGGGAAGGCATTGACGAGCAGGTCAGGGCCGCAGGCGGCACCGCGACGCTCTCGCCCGATGGCAGCTTTGCGGCCAAGCCCGATGTCGCGATCGTGGTGTTCGGCGAGGAGCCCTATGCCGAGTTCCAGGGCGACCGGCCCGATGTCGGTTACGACGATGCGACGTCGCTCGCGCTGCTGCGCAAGCTCAAGGCAGCGGGCATTCCCACCGTCTCGGTCTTCCTTTCGGGCCGGGCGATGTGGGTCAACCCGTTCCTCAATGCTTCGGATGCGTTCGTCGCGGCCTGGCTGCCGGGATCGGAAGGCGGCGGCGTGGCCGACATGCTTTTCGGCAAGGCCGATTTTCGCGGCAAGCTGCCCTATAGCTGGCCGAAATCGAGCGACCAGACCGCGGTCAATATCGGCGACGCCAATTACGATCCGCTATTTGCCTACGGCTTCGGCCTGACGCTCGCCGACAAGGGCGACCTCGCCCCGCTGCCCGAGGGGCGCGCCAGTGTCGCCGCTGCCGATCCGGGCGTGCTGTTTGCCGCGGGCAAGCCTGGCGCGGGGCGGCGGTTGCTGATCGGTCCGCCGGGCGCGCTTTCCACCAATCCCGGTCCCGATCTGATCGAGGCGCGGGCGGCAGACCGCATCGCGCAGGAAGATTCGGTGCGGCTGCGCTGGACCGGCGCCGGGCCTGCGGTTGCCGCGATCATGATGGGCGAGGCGGAGGATCTCTCGCGCCAGTCGAACGGCGACCTGGCGCTCGAGATCGAACTCAGGGTCGATACCCCGCCCACGGCTGATGTCAGCCTGGTCATGGGGTGCGGCGCGCAGTGTGCTGGCGGCTTCCCGCTCGCCCCCATGCTCACTGCCGCCGCAAAGACCGGCAAATGGACCCGCATCGCGGTGCCGCTGAGCTGCTTCGCCAAGGCCGGGGTCGACATGACCCGCGTCGACACGCCGCTCAGCCTCGCGACCGCAGGAAAGCTCGAAATCGTCATGTCCTCGGCGAAAATCGTCTCGCCGACCGGACCCGTCATTCAATGCAAATAATATCAGGATTAGGGAGGATGTCATGAAGAGGAACCAGTTCGCACGCGCCGCGCTGTTTGCGCTGCTGTCGGCCACGGCGGCGATGCCCGCTTATGGCCAGGAGCGCCCTGCAGAGGGCGCGGACAGCGACAAGGACGAGATCATCGTCACCGCCAACCGGCGCGAGGAAAATTCGCAGGACGTCTCGGGCGTGGTCCAGTCGCTGGGGGCAGAACAGCTGCGCCAGGACGGCATTGTCGAGCTGCGCCAGCTGCAGCTCGCAGTGCCGGGTCTCAGCATCGCCAACCAGGAAGGCAATGTCGAAATCTTCATCCGTGGCGTCGGCTCGGCCAACAATACCGAGCTCGGCGATCCCGGCGCTGCCCCACATCTCAACGGCACCTATATCCCGCGTCCGCGCGGGCTGGGCCTGATGTTCTACGACCTCGAGCGCGTTGAGGTGAACAAGGGGCCGCAGGGCACGCTCTACGGACGCAATGCGCTGGCCGGCACGCTCAACATCATCACTGCCAAGCCCAGGCTGGGTCAGTTCGGCGGCTATGCCCAGGCCGAATATTCGAACCGCTCGTCTTACGCTGCCGAAGGCGCGATCAACGTGCCGCTTGGCAGCACTGCAGCGCTCAGGGCAGCGGCCTATTACATCAACCGTGATTACGGCTTCAACAATGTCTCGACCGGCGCACCGGCAAACACGCTCAAGCCCGCTGGCCTTGAAGAGAATTACGCCGGACGCCTGTCGTTCCTGTGGGAGCCGAGCGACCGGCTCAGCATCTCGATCGTCGGCGATTATGGCAGGGAAACGGGCACCGGCTATCCGGGCGCGAACATTTTCAACGCCGTGGCCACCACCGGCATCCGGCCCGAAAAGCTGAACCTCAGGGATGTGGTCTATCGCGGGCTGCAGGGGGACATGGAGAACGAGCTCTGGGGCGTCCAGGGCAAGATTGCCTATGATTTCGGCACGTTTGGCGCGGAGCTGACCGGAAGCTATCGCTCGGTCGATTTCTATCAGGTCAACGCCTCAAGCGACGGTATCGACTTCCCCGGTCGTGACCTGTCGGCGGTGCAGTACGACAATTTCTCGGGCAATTTCTGGCAGACCAAGTCCAAGAGCCAGGTTTACGAGGCGCGGATCTTCGCCAACGAGGATCAGCCGTTCCGCTGGAATCTGGGCGGCTTCTATTTCAACGAGGACCAGGCCGTTGGCTATCTCGCGCTCGCCGATCGCGGCTATTGCTGCTATTCGGCGACCGAATTCGTCATGCCCGACGTGAAGGGCGAGAGCTTCGCCTTCTATGCCGACGGCACCTATGACGTCGCCGACCGGCTGCGGCTGATCGCGGGTATCCGATATACCGAGGAGGAGAAATCGCGCTTCGGTATCGGCGGCAACTGGGCGCTGACGCTGGGCGGGGAGGATTTCGCCTGCTGTTTCGCGACGCGTTTGGGAACCGAAGGCTTCCGCCCGGCGCTGCTCGACCGGCCCAATTTCAACGTGTCGAACATCACCACGCCGCGCGGCCAGGCGCAGTTCCTGATCGAGGGCATCGCGCGCCCGGGCCTGCGCGACACGCTGATCGCACAGATCGGATCGATCGCCAATGGCACCAACCCCAATGGCACCTGTATCGACCGGCCCGATATCGACAATGGCTTCGTCAACTGCCCCGCAGTCAATCCCTCGAACACCAATGGCGGGTTCAGCTATGCCAATCTCACCATTCCCGGCCAGCAGGTCGGCCGCGCCAAGTTCGATTTCATCGACTGGCGCGTGGGCGTGGAGTTCGACATCGACGACGACCACATGCTCTATGCCAAGGTCTCGACCGGGCACAAATCGGGCGGCTTCAACGACAGCTTCAACGGATCGACCATTCCCGAAGAGTTCCGGCCCGAGGATCTGCTGGTCTATGAGGTCGGCAGCCGCAACGCCTTCGACCTGTTCAACCGCCCGGCGGTGTTCAACCTCACCGGCTTCTACTATGACTATAATAACCAGGTCTTCCAGGACCTGACCTGCATCAATCTCGATACCACCCAGGCACCGCCAGTCTGCAACGGCTATTCGCTGGTCAACCGCAATATCGGTGCCTCGCGCATCTATGGTGCAGAAGCCGAATTGCGCTTCAAGCTGCCGGGCAATTTCGCTGTCGATCTGAACGCGGCGTTCCTCGATACCAAGATCACGCGTGGCACCGTGGCCGATGCGCGCGCGCAGGATTTTGGCGCGGGCGGCAATTCACCGCTGATCAGCCTTGTCGGCAACCGTCTGCCCCTGGCGTCGAAGATCAACATCAGTGCGCGGCTGTCACAATCCTTCCAGGCGGGGCCCGGCCGGTTCGACTGGCAAGCGCTGCTCAACTACCGTTCGTCCTTCTTCCTCAGCCAGTTCAACGAGGACGATATCGTCTTTCTTGACGGAACCCGCCAGACGGCGCTTTCTGCAGGCTTTGCCGATCGTCAGAACGGCTTTGCAACCCTCAACCTGGGCATGGGATACACGGTCAACAACTATCGGATCGAGGCATGGGCGAGCAATTTCCTCGACGAGATCGCCTCGCAAAAGGCGCTGGTGGGCTCTTCGCTCAACATCCGCTTCCTCAACGATGCCCGCAGCTATGGCATTCGTTTCCGCGTCGACTTCTAGCCAAAAGGGGGCCAAGGTCCGGATCGTTCGCCCCAGGCGGCGCGCGATCCGGTACAATGGGCCTGATACGAGGCCGATGAAGGCAGAGGTAGCTGGAACAGGACATGAGCGGCGGGCGGCTGACATTGTGACCGGGCCCCTTACGCGCCTGTCGCCTGCATTCCTGCCGCTCTATGCGCTCGCCTATGCCGGCGGCGTGATCGCCTATACGCCCTTCCTGATGCTGGTGCTGCCAGCGCGGGTGACCGAGCTTGCCGGCAGCGATGACGTGCGCTGGCTGGGCTATATCGTGTTTGCTGGCGCGCTGGCGGCGAGCGCTGCAGGCGTGGCGTCGGGCTGGCTGAGCGATGCGACGCGCCGCCGCCGCTCCTGGGTCGCGGCCGGGCTGGCCGCCACGGTCGGGCTGCAACTGGCGATCGTCTGGTGCGACACGGTGATGGCGCTGCTCTGGCTGGTCGTCGCCTGGCAGATCGCGCTCAACCTGATGCTGACGCCGCTGATAGCCTGGGCTGGGGATGTGGTGCCCGATGATCGCAAGGGCCTGCTCGGCGGCCTCTTGTCGCTCGCACCGCCGCTGGGCGCGCTTTCGGCGATGCTGCTGCCGACAGCGGCGGAGGGGCTGGCGACACGCGCCGCGACCATCGCCGCCATGACATTGGTGCTGGTGCTGCCGCTGCTGCTGTTTGCGCGATCAGGACCCTTTCCGGACGCAGATCGTTCCACCCGCCGACCCGCTGCAATTGCGCGCGCCGCCTCCGTCGTCCAGCGCGTATGGCTGGCGCGGCTGCTGATGCAGCTGTCGGGCGCGGCGCTGGCCGCCTATCTCTATTTCTGGCTCCGCAGCCTCGACCCCACGATGGACGATGCGGCCAAGATGCTGCTCTATGCGGCGGGGCTCGGCCTGTCGGTGGGCGCGGCGCTGCTGCTGGGGCGGTGGAGCGACCACCATGGCCGTCCGTTTCAGGCGCTGGCGCTGACCGCGCTGGTCGCCTCGGCGGGGTTGCTGGTCATGGCGCTGGCCGGAACCCCTGCCACCGCCAAGCTGGCCTATCTGGCGTTCGTCACCGCCAATGCTGCCTTCCTGGCGCTGCATGCCAGCCAGACGCTGCGCATCCTGCCGGATGCCGCCTCGCGCGGCCTGGGTATCGGGCTGTTCAATCTCACCAACACCGCGCCATCGCTGATCATGCCGTGGATCGCGATCACGATGGTGCCCGATTTCGGCTATGCCAGCCTGTTCCTGGTACTTGCCCTATTGGCGCTGGCGTCAGCGCTGCTGCTGCTCAGCCTGCCGAACGACGCGTGATGCCGCTTGGCCGCGCGTCCAATTGCTCTATTCAAGGCGAGGCGGGCCAAGACCTGCCGATAATGTGAGGATGATCGAATGGCGCTTGCACCGCAGAACATGAATGGCAAACCCGGCGTCGCGACCGACCATGTCGACGCGCCCGAGCTCAGACTGTTCGTGTTCGGGCTGTTCTTCATCTTCGGCGGCATCACCTCGCTCAACGACGTGATCATCCCCAAGCTGAAAGAGCTGTTCACGCTCAACTATACCCAGGCGATGCTGGTGCAGTTCTGCTTCTTCACCGCCTATCTGCTGATCGGCATTCCCGGCGCCAAGCTGGTCAAGAAAGTCGGTTACATGCGCGGCGCCGTATGCGGACTGCTGCTGATGATGCTCGGCTGCCTGCTGTTCATTCCCGCCTCGCGCAACGCGACCTATGGCCTGTTCCTGTTTGCGCTGTTCGTGCTGGCAAGCGGCGTCGTGATCGTCCAGGTCGTCGCCAATCCGCTGATCTCGATGCTGGGCAAGCCCCAGACCGCACACAGCCGCCTGACGTTCGCGCAGGCGTTCAATTCGCTTGGCACCACCGTCTTCCCGATCGTGGGTTCGGCGCTGATCCTCGGCAGCCTCGCCAGCCTCAGCGCGGACCAGCTTTCCGGCCCCGCGCTCGATGCCTATCGCACCGCCGAAAGCCAGGCGATCGTCAATGGCTATCTCGGCATCGCCGCCGCGATCGCGGTGGTGGCCGGCGTGGTCTGGCTGTTCCGCAACCGGTTGAAGGGCGAAACGCACGAGGCGAGCAGCGGTCTGGCCGGGTTCGACCTGCTCGCGCGCCAGCGCTTCGGCTTCGGCGCGCTGTGCATCTTCCTCTATGTCGGCGCCGAGGTCGCGATCGGATCGCTGATCGTCAACTATCTGATGCAGGCGCATGTCATGGCACTGGGCGAACAGGCGGCGGGCAAGCTGATCGGCCTGTACTGGGGGGGCGCGATGGTCGGGCGGTTCATCGGATCGGGCGTGATGCGCTTCGTCAGCCCCGGCACGCTGCTCGCTGCCGTGGCCGCAGGCGCGATCACGCTGATCCTCGTCTCGACGAGCACGCAAGGCATGGTCTCGGGCTACAGCCTGCTCGCCATTGGCCTCATGAACGCGATCATGTTCCCGACCATCTTCAGCCTGGCGTGCGAGGACCTGGGTCCGCGCGCGGCCGACGGATCGGGCATCATCAACATCGCGATCTTCGGCGGGGCGGTGATCCCGCTCGCCACCGGCGCGATCGCCGACCTGTCGGGCCAGCTCGGCCTGGCTCTGGTGCTGCCGGCCCTGTGCTATGCGGTGATCGGCGGATATGGCTGGTATGCGCGCAGCCGGATCGCCTGATTGCAGCACAGCCTGAGCGAGCTTGGCCAGGGTCGCGATGGAGGGCTTGTGCCGCAGCGCACAATAATTTTTTCGCACGTGCGAAGAATCCTCTTGCGCACGTTTGCAAACGATGTTTCTATTCGACGATCAGCTGAGAATAGACGTTTTCGGTTAAGAACGAGCGGTTTCTGCACATTTTATTGCAGGCACGCTTGATCTGGTTTCACCAGTTATTTTGTATCGCACAACAAGGCGGCCACCCGACAAGGGCGGCGCAACCCTGCGCGTTGGCCAGGGAAAGCGCTGCGTCGGGATGGCCTGGCCATGACGGGTGAGGGTGTCGGCAAGGCCTGCATTTTCGAATGGGGGCATTCACAAGGTGATCACACGCAGAACGATGCTGCACCGGATCGGTGCGGCCGGGGGAGTTGCGGCCGTCGCGGGCGCAATGCAGTCGATGGGCTGGTTCGGAGTCGCTGAGGCTGCAGCGCTCGAACCGATGCCGGGCGATCTGGGCAACGGCCGCTCGGTGGTGGTGCTCGGTGCCGGATTTGCCGGGCTGGTTGCGGCCTATGAACTCGAACAGCGCGGATTTGCGGTCACATTGCTCGAAGCGCGGGGACGCGTCGGCGGCAAGGCCTGGACGGTGCGCGATGGTGATCGCATCACGATGTTGGGCGAGGACGACCAGGTCGCCCGCTTTTCCGAAGGCCTGTATTTCAACGCCGGCCCTGCACGCCTGCCCAGTTTCCACCAAGGTGTGCTCGGCTATGCCAAGCGCTTCGGCGTGCCGCTCGAAGTCGAGGTCAATTCCAGCCGCTCGGCCTATCTGGTCGCGAAGAACGGCAGCAAGTTGCGCATGCGCACCGCGATCAACGACATGCGCGGTCATGTCTCCGAACTGCTCGCCAAGGCGGTCAACCAGGGCGCGCTCGATACCGCGCTCAGCGTCGAGGAAAAGGCGAAGCTGCTGCCGTTCCTGAAAGCCTATGGCGATCTGCAGGGCGACTATGCGTTCAAGGGAACGACCCGCTCGGGCTTCAGGACAGGGCCGGGGGCGGGGATATCGAGCTTCGAGACCGCCAATGCGCCGGTGCCGCTCGCCGATTTGCTCGCCAACGAGCAGCTTGGCATGATGGGCTTCGAGGACAATCTCTACATGCAGGCGACCATGTTCCAGCCGGTGGGCGGCATGGACCAGATTTCGGTCGGCATCGAGCGCAACCTGAAGAAACGCGCGGTGCTGAACGCGGATGTCCAGCGCATCCGCCAGAGCGAGGCCGGGGTGGAGATCGCCTATATCGACACGGCCGGCGGCGCGGCGCGGGTCATCAGGGCCGATTACTGCGTGTGCACCATTCCCTTTCCGGTGCTGGCCAGGATCGAGGCCAATTTTGCCAAGCCTGTCGCCAGCGCGATTGCGGGCGTACTTTACGAGGATTCGAACAAGGTTGCGTTCGAGGCACCGCGTTTCTGGGAGCGCGACCAGATCTATGGCGGGCTCACCTTTGTCGGCGGCGAGACCAGCCTGATCTGGTATCCCTCCTGGGGCCTGCACAGCGAAAGGGGCATGATCCTGGGCTGTTACAGCTCGGGCGAGCCGGGCAAGGCCTTTGCCAAAAGGCCGATCGCCGAACAGATCGCGATGGCGCGCGCCGCGATCGAGAGCGTCCATCCCGGCCATGGTGCCGATTGCACCGCTCCGCTGGTCGTCAACTGGCGCAAGATTCCCTATAGCCTCGGCCCCTGGCCCAACTGGAACCCCGGCGTGCGCGATCGCGGCGAGCATCCGATGACCGACACGCCCGCCTTCCGCTTGCTCAACCAGCCCGATGGCCGCATCTTCTTCGCCAGCGCCGCGCTCAGCCAGACGCCCGGCTGGCAGGAGGGCGCGCTGCAGTCCGCACATGCGACCGTTGCCGCGCTGGTCGACCAGATGCGTGCCCGGGCGCTGACCGAACCGACCAGGAGTGCCCAAGCCGCATGATCATCCGCCCCGCCCGATCCGAGGAGATACCCGCGCTCGAGCGGCTGATTGCCGCTTCGGCACGGCAGCTCAGCATCGGCTTCTATTCGCCGCAAGAGACCGAGGCGGCAATCAAGCATGTGTTCGGGGTCGACAGCGAACTGGTCGGCGACGGCACCTATCTGGTGGTCGAACTGGACGGCCGGATCGCCGGATGCGGGGGATGGAGCCGCAGGGCTACCCTGTTCGGCTCGGACCGCTTTGCCGATCGGCAGATGGGCTTTGTCGATCCCGCCAAGGCGCCCGCGAAGATCAGGGCCTTTTTCATCGCGCCCGAATTCGCGCGGCGCGGCATCGGCGCGGCATTGCTCGACGCGTGCGAAGCGGCGGCGCGCGCGGCAGGCTTCACCCAGGCCGAGCTGATGGCGACGCTGCCCGGCGTGCCCTTCTATGCCGCCTTTGGCTATCGCGCCGAGGGTGAGGTCGTACAGCATTATGACGGTATCGCGCTGCGCTTCGTGCCAATGCGCAAGAGCCTTTTCGAACCGACAGGGAAGGAGGCCGTACCCGAAACGGCAGCCCAGACATAATCTCATGAAATGTCATCGCAGGAACGAACCAACACACCCGGACCAAAGAGCCCGGGCATTGGGAAGATGATGATCTGAAGGCCCACACGCAAAACAAACGGGGGCTTTAGATGAGAATGAATGGAGGTATTTCGCGGGCCGTGCTCGCGACGGCACTGCTCGCCGCGCCGCAGACCGGCTGGGCCGCAGCTATGGCCGATACGGCCGAGCAGCCGGTGGCCGACGCCGCAGCGCAGGAAGATGACGCGCCCGAAAGGGCCGATATCGTCGTCACCGGCACGCGGCGCACCGACCGCACCGTGATCGAATCCTCGGTGCCGATCGACGTCTTCACCAACGAGGATCTGGCGACCCAGTCCAGCCCGCAATTGCAGACCATCCTGCAGACGCTGGTCCCCTCGTTCAACCAGCAGCGCAACCTGCTCGGCGATGCCTCGGCTTTTGTCCGCCCGCCGACGCTGCGCGGCCTTCCGCCCGACCAGATCCTGGTGCTGATCAACGGCAAGCGCATGCACCGCTCGGCGCTGGTGCAGGTCGCCGGCGGCCAGTTGGCGCAGGGCTCGCAAGGGCCCGATCTGTCGCAGATTCCCGGTCAGGCGCTGGGCCGCATCGAGGTGCTGCGCGATGGCGCATCGGCGCTCTACGGGTCGGATGCGATCGCGGGCGTGATCAATCTGGGGCTGAGCACCAAGGACAGCGGCATCGACATGCAGGCGCGCTATGGCCAGACCTATCAGGGCGACGGCCAGGACACGCAGATCTCGGCGATTGCCGGGTTCAAGCTCGGCAGCGATGGCGGCTTCTTCAACGTCACCGGCGAGTTCATCGACCAGAATATCTGGGACCGTTCGGCCCCGCGCCCCGAAATTGCGCCGCTCGTCGCCGCCGGAATCCGCCCGCCGATCGCCAAGGGCAACCGCCTGGGTCAGCCCGAAAACCGCGCCTATCGCGTGGTGCTCAACGCCTCGCTGCCGCTGGGCGACAGGGACGAGCTGTACCTCTTCGGCAATTGGGGCACGCAGCGCCAGGGCAATGACTTCAACTATCGCCGCCCGATCGGCGTCACCACCACCGCCATTCCCGGTCGCGGGCCCGGCTTCGGCAATACCGGATCGTTCGGCAAGTCGATCAACACCACCTATCTCGACCGGCTACCCAACGGCAATTTCAGCGAGACCGGCCGCACTTTCGAAGCGAGCCAGATCTTCCCCAACGGCTTCACCCCGTTCTTCGAGGCCGAGAACGAGGATTTCGCGATCGTTGGCGGTTACAAGGGAGAGACCGGTTTCGGGATGACCTATGACCTGTCGGGATCGACCGGTACCAACAAGATCCGCTATTTCATGAGCAACACGCTCAACCCCTCGCTGGGGCCTGACAGCCCGACCAGCTTCTATCTCGGCAAGCTGGTGCAGACCGAAACCAACCTCAATCTTGATCTCAGCTATCCCTGGGAGATCGGGCTGGCAAGCCCGCTCAACGTCGCGGGCGGCTTCGAATTCCGGCGCGAGAGCTATGAGGTGGGGCTGGGCGACCGGGCATCCTGGGTCACAGGTCCCTTCGCCGCGCAGACGGTGCAGCGCGCCAACGGCACCACCTTCCTGTCGACCAAGCCGGTCGGCGCGAACGGCTTTCCCGGCTTCGGCCCGGATTCGGTGACCTCGGGCGGGCGCAACAGCGTGTCGGCCTATCTCGACCTCGAGGCCGATATCGTCGAGAGCTTCACCCTGTCGGGCGCGCTGCGCTATGACCGGTTCACCGATTTCGGCGATACCGTGAACGGCAAGATCTCGGCGCGCTGGGCGATTGCCGATGCGATCGCGGTGCGCGGCAATTTCAACACCGGCTTTCGCGCGCCGACGCCGGGCCAGCAATTCACCCAGAATGTGCAGACCGCCTTTCCCAATGGCAGTCCGGTGCCGGTCGCGGTCGCAACGGTGCGGCCCGACAGCATCGTCGGCATCGCTTATGGTTCATCGCCGCTCAAGCCCGAGAAATCGACCAGCTTTTCGGGCGGCCTGGTGCTGACGCCGGGCGGCGGCTTCACCTTCACGCTCGACTATTACAACATCAAGGTGAAGGACCGCATCGGCATCACGGGCAATTTCAACGTGACCGCCGCAAACCGCACGGCCTTGCTGGGCCTTGGCGTCGCCAATGCGCTCGATCTGGGGCAGATCAACTTCTTCACCAACGGCTTTGCCACACGCACCCAGGGCATCGACGCGGTGCTGACCCACAAGGCGACGACCGGCATCGGCAGCTTCAACACCAGCCTGGCGGTCAACTGGAACAAGACCGAGGTGACCAGCATCCGCTCGGTGGTGCAATCGGCGGCGATCGGCGGCACCGCACAGCCGCTGATCGACCGCGTGCGCGAGGGCAATATCGAGGAATCCCTGCCACGCTGGCGGGCGGTGCTGTCGGAGACGTTCACCAGCGGCATGTTCGACGTGACCGCGCGGGTGAACTATGCGAGCTCCATCACCACCTTCTTCGCGCCGGCGACCGGCTTCGACCCCGCCTTCGCCTCGCTCTATCCCAATCCCTGGCCCAAGACCTTCGATGCCGAAATCTGGGCCGATCTCGAGGTCGGGATCACCTTTGCCGAGAAATACCGCATTGCGGTGGGCGGACAGAACATCTTCGACAATGTTCCCGAGCGCGAGACCCGCAACATCTATCCGCAGACCGGCGGCGCGGCCAATGGGTCCTTCTATCCCGATACATCGCCGCTCGGCTGGGCGGGTGGCTTCTGGTATGTCCGGGGCACCGTGAGCTTCTGACGTTCGTTCCCGGCCCCGGCCGAGCAGCTTTTGCCGGGGTCGTTTCTCCTGTCACGTGAAAGGAAATCTTCTTGATCCGCAAAGTCCTGCTGACCTCGATCGCTGCCAGCCTGTGCAGCGCTCCCGCCCTGGCGCAAGGCATCGTGCGCCACACCAATCCGCCGCCAGCGATCATCCTGGGTGGCGTCACCATCCCGCCGGGCGCGGAAATCCTGATGCTCAGCGGCCAGCTCGCCAGCCCGATCGATCCCGCGAAAACCGAAGGAATCGAGGCCTATGGCGATACGAAAACGCAGACTATCAGCACTTTCAAGAAGATCGAGGCAGCGCTCGCCAAGCAGGGCTATGCGATGTCCGACGTGGTCAAGCTGACCGTGTTCGTCGTCGGCGACCCCAAGCTCGGCGGCAAGATGGATTTCGCCGGCTTCAACGCGGGCTATCGCGAGTTCTTCGGCACGGCTGCCAACCCCAATCTGGTCGCCCGTTCCACGGTCCAGGTGGCCGCGCTCGCCGGCCCGCAATTCCTGATCGAGATCGAAGCGACAGCTGCAAAGGTCAAGTAAGCAGCAGGTCCTGCGCGAAGCCCATCGGGGCTGCGAAAGCCATCTTTTCTCGACCCCGGGAAAAGATGGTGGGCGCGGCAGGGATTGAACCTGCGACCCCACCCGTGTGAAGGGTGTGCTCTACCACTGAGCTACGCGCCCGCGCTTGGAATCACCAGCAGGCCGGTGTCGTGCGGAGCGCCCCATTGCCAGAAGCAAGAGCTATTGGCAAGGCCTCCGGTGCGCCAACGCGATCGGTCAGGAAATCGCGCGCAGCGGCGTCACGTTCTCGGCATCCTGGATGGCCTGAGCAGCGCCCAGCCCGTCGAACAGCGTGTTGACCACGATGCGCAGATTGTCGGGCGTCGCGGTGCGTATCATGTCCATCATCACGAACGGGTTGCAGAACGGCTGCATCACCAGATTGGTCAGCGACACGACATGGTCGAGATCATAGCCGGGGAAATAGCCCTCGGCCATCGCCTCGCCCAGGATCACCGCCATATAATGGTCGGCAAGGTCGACATAGCCGCGGATCACTTCCCAATGTTCCTCGCCCAGGTCCATATTGGCGCGAAACAGGTTGGGGTCGGCTTCGAAGCGGGCGCGCTTGACCGCGACGCGGCGGGCGAAGAATTCGAACAGCTTTTCGCGCGGGGGCAGGTCGGAGGCGACCACGTCTTCCATGATCTGGTTCAATTCATCGAACCAGCGCCCGGCGATGGCCTCGAAGAACGCCTCTTTCGAGGCAAAATAACGGTAGAAGCTCGATTGCGACATGCCGCAGGCGGCAGCGACCTCGGTCAGCGAGAGGTTGATCGCGCCGCGCGTGCGGACCATGTCCTCGGCTGCGTCCATCAGCTGGGTGCGGATGGCTTCATGGTCGTTGAGCGGGCGCGACATCGGATTCAGCCTTGCTGAGTTGGGGAGATAGAACAGTTATATAATAAATTTTGTACTTTATCAAATGTTGCATTCAGGCTTGCGCGGTTTGCAACCAGCTGGGCAGTCGTGCAGGCTCCAGATCCTCGACGCGGCGGTGCTCGACACTCCAGCCGAGTTCGGGATAGCCGATTTTCTGGCGTTTCGCGTCGGCCTCGGCGATCGGCAGCACCACGATGCGGCGGTTGACCTTCTGCCGCCAGTTCATCCGTGCGGTATTTTCCTGTCCGACATAACAACCTTTGGTGAAGCTGACGCCGTTCAATTCGACCGCATTTGTTTCGAGCCAGAGGATGTCGCCGAGCTCATCCGCGCCTTCGGGCACACCCAGCGTCAGCCGGTGTGCCTTCCATGCGTCATCGGCACTCAGGCCATCGCCCGCCGGGGCCAGCCAGCGCCAGCCGAGCGCAGCCAGGCGGGGATCGGGGGCGGCACCTTGCACGGGCTCGGGCGACCAGTGCACCGTCAGCGTCGCATCACGAGCGATAGAAATCTTGCGGCGCAGGCGATAGATTGTCAGCCGTTTGGCGAGCGCATCCGCGTGTTCCGCCTCACAGTCGATCAGCACGTCCCTGCCGTCGTCCCAGAGCAGGAAATCGAACATCGCCTTGCCCTGCGCGGTCAACAGTGCGGAATATTGCGGCTTTCCGGGCGCTACCGCCTTCGTGTCCTGCGTCACCAGCCCCTGCAGGAAGCCGCGCACATCCTCTTCCGGGTCGGTGGGCGACAGGCGGACGAGGGCGCGGCGGGCGAGCAGGCTGGGGGTGGACATGGCGCTCAACATGCGTATCGCTCAGCCAGTTTCAAGCGGAGAGATACGATGACAGCCAGCTATGACATGATCGTGAAGAACGGCACCGTCTATCTGCCCGGCGGGCCGGTCTCTGCCGATATCGGCGTCATCGGCGGCAAGATCGCCGCCATCGGTGCGATTTCCGGCGATGCCGGGGAAGTGATCGACTGTACGGGCCTGCACGTGCTGCCCGGCGTGATCGACAGCCAGGTGCATTTCCGCGAGCCGGGGCTCGAGCACAAGGAAGACCTGGAATCGGGCAGCCGCGCCGCCGTGATGGGCGGGGTGACGGCGGTGTTCGAAATGCCCAACACCAAGCCCAATACCGATACCGCCGATCGCGTCGCCGAAAAGCTTGCGCGCGCGCACCACCGCATGTGGTGCGACCATGCCTTCTATGTCGGCGCGACCTCGTCGAACGCCGAATCGCTCAAGGAGCTGGAGCGCATTCCCGGCACGGCGGGGGTCAAGATCTTCATGGGCGCTTCGACCGGCGACCTGCTGGTGGCCGACGATGGTGCGCTCGCGCGCGTGCTGGCGAGCGGCAAGCGCCGCGTCGCGATCCATGCCGAGGACGAGTTCCGCATGAACGAGCGCGCTGATCTGCGCGTTACCGGCGATCCCTCGTCACACCCGGTCTGGCGCGACGACGAAAGTGCGATCCTGGCGACGCGGCGCATCCTCCGCCTCGCGCGCGAGGCGAAGCGGCGCATCCACATCCTGCACATCACGACGCCGGCAGAGCTCGAGCTGATCGCCCAGCACAAGGATATCGCCACCTGCGAGGTGACGCCGCAGCACCTGACATTGGCGGGTGAGGAGGCCTATCCCCGGCTCGGCACCTATGCGCAGATGAACCCGCCGATCCGCAGCGGCGCGCATCGCGACGGACTGTGGCACTGGCTGGCGCAGGGCGTGCCTGACGTTGTCGGATCGGACCATGCGCCGCATACCATCGAGGAAAAGTCCAAGACCTATCCCGATACGCCCAGCGGCATGCCCGGCGTGCAGACGCTGCTGCCGCTGCTGCTCGATCACATGCACCATGGGCGGCTGTCGATGCAGCGGCTCATCGACCTCACCTCGGCGGGCGCGCAGCGGATCTTCGGGCTGGTCGGCAAGGGGCGGATAGCTGCCGGTTATGACGCCGATTTCACGGTGGTGGATCTCAAGAAGCGCTGGACCGTGACCGAGGACTGGCTGCAGTCGCGCTGCGGCTGGAGCCCGTTCACCGGCATGGAGCTGACCGGCAAGCCGATCGGCACGATCATTCGCGGGCACCGGGTGATGTGGGAGGATACGCTGGCCGCAAACGCGATCGGCGAGCCGGTGCGCTTCGAGGCGACGGAGTTCTGATTTTTCCGACTGGTGTCGCCCTCACCCTTCCGGCGCTTCGCGCCTCCCTCCCTCTCCCGATGGGAGAGGGAAGGGGCCCGCGACGCGCAGCGGAGTGGGAAGGGTGAGCGTGACCAGAGCAGGGGTCCCTATTCCGCCCCGGTGCTGAGCCCCAGGTCGGGAATGCCGATCGATCGTCGCCCGCCGAAATCGGCGCGGACGACGATGACGCCCTGCTTTTCCATATATTCGATCAGCCGCCGGATGCGCCCCGGCGAGCTGGTGCCATAGGCGCGGCCCAGAGCGCCATCGTCGGGGCAGGGTTGTCCGTCCATGGCGGCACGCGCGATCAGCAGGAAGGGCGCGTACATTTCCTGCGGCAGCCGGGTCGCGGCCTCGAGCAGCGGCGCGCAAGCCGGGTCCGCCGGGTCCAGGATGCCGCCGCGCGCCAGCGCCAGCCGCTGGCGGAAGCCTTCCATGTCGAGCGGCGGGCGGATCAGCCGCTGCATCCGGCAGCGCACCGAGAAATCTTGGTAAAGCAGTGCCTCGGTCTGGTTCGCCATGTTGCCATCGGCGAGCATGTCGGTGAGCACCGCGACCACCACCGCTTCGGCATCGATCGCATCCGCCGCGTCCTCCGCCTCCTTGCGCGCGGCGAACATTGCCGACTGCTCCGGCATCGGCAGAGGGGCAGGGGCGATGCTGCCGATCAGCTCGTCGGCCGCCACCGGCATGGGGCGGGGCGGCGGCATCGGTACCGGCGCATCGTTCGCTCCGGCGGCGAGCAGCATGTCGCGCAGATCCTCGCCCTGCGCCTCGGGCATCGGCAACAGCCTGTGCGTGCCGGTGCGGCTGGTGGTGCGGGTGGCGCCGATGCGCGTGGTCACCGGGCGGCGCGAGATGGCCGGGCCCAGGCCCAGAAAGCAGCCACGCTCCAGATCGCGGATGCGCTCGGCCTGGCGGCGCTCCATGCCGAGCAGGTCGGCGGCGCGCGCCATATCGATGTCGAGAAAGGTGCGCCCCATCAGGAAGTTGCTCGCCTCGGCAGCGACATTCTTGGCGAGCTTGGCGAGGCGCTGCGTCGCGATGGCGCCGGCAAGACCGCGCTTGCGCCCGCGGCACATCAGGTTGGTCATGGCAGAAAGGCTGGCGCGGCGCACCGGATCGGGCACGTCGCCGGCGACCGAAGGCGCGAACATCTGCGCTTCGTCGACCACCACGAGCGCCGGATACCAGTGCTCGCGCGGCGCATCGAACATGGCGTTGAGGAAGGTCGCGGCACAGGTCATCTGCGCCTCCAACTCGAGCGATTCGAGATTGAGGATCACCGAGGCGCGGTGCTCGCGGATGCGCGCGGCGATGCGCGCGATCTCGCGCTCGTTATAGTCGCCCGCATCGATGACCAGATGCGAAAAGGCGTCGGACAATGTCGCGAAATCGCCTTCGGGGTCGATGATCACCTGCTGGACGAGCCCGGCGCTCTCTTCGAGCAGGCGGCGCAGCAGATGCGACTTGCCCGATCCGGAATTGCCCTGGACCAGAAGCCTGGTCGCCAGCAATTCCTCGATATCGATGCCGACAGGCCGCCCTGTCTCATCCAGACCTATGTCGATCGATGCGCCCACGGCTCAAGGCCCTATCGCGTTGCCAAAGCGGTTGCAACGCTCGCGCGGCCAAATGCTGGGGGCAAAACAGGGCGCAAAGGAAAAGGCCCCGCCCGAGGGGCGAGGCCTTTGTCGTTCGGCTCAGGCCGGAACGGATCAGCCGTTCAGCTTGTCCTTCACCGCCTTTGCGGGGGTGAAGCCGAGCTTCTTGGAGGCCTTGATGGTGATGGTGGCGCCGGTGCCCGGGTTGCGACCTTCGCGCTCCGGGGTCGCCTTGACCTTGAACTTGCCGAAGCCGTTGATCGAGATTTCTTCGCCGGCAGCAGCAGCATCAGCGATTGCAGCGAAAACGCCATCGACCAGCTTGCGGGCATCCGCCTTGGTCACGCCGTGGTCGGCGGCAATTTTCTCTGCAAGTTCAGCATTGTTCATGAGGAAACGTCCCTTCTGATTGGATTTCGGTGGCGGCGGTTTAACGGCAGTTTTTGCGTTCGTCACGGGGATTGCGGAAGTTTTCCCCCAAAATGGCGATGATTGCCGGTAATTGAGAAACATTATCAATCAACCTGATCGATTTTATCGATTATTCTGTTCAAGAAAATCACATGGCGCGTCGCCGGGCATGGCCTTAACCCTTGGTCCATCAGGGTTTTGAATCACACGAAGAGGGATGACCATGGAACTCAAGGGATCGAAGACCGAACAGTGCCTCAAGGACGCGTTTGCCGGCGAAAGCCAGGCCAACCGCCGCTATCTGTATTTCGCCCAGAAGGCCGATATCGAAGGCCATAACGACGTTGCCGCCGTGTTCCGCTCGACCGCGGAAGGCGAAACCGGCCATGCGCATGGCCATCTCGAATTCCTCGAAGCCTGCGGCGATCCCGCCACCGGCGAGCCGATCGGCACCACCGCCGACAATCTGAAGTCGGCGATTGCGGGTGAAACCCACGAATATACCGACATGTATCCGGGCATGGCCAAGACCGCCCGCGACGAAGGTTTCGACGAGATTGCAGACTGGTTCGAAACGCTGGCCAAGGCGGAAAAGAGCCATGCCGGCAAGTTCCAGAAGACGCTCGACGCGCTGCTGGCCGAAGCCTGAGTTTCAGTTGAACGACAACTCGGCCTGCGTCTTCGTGCTTCGGCACGAAGCGCAGGCCATTTTTCTGTCCAGTCCAAACCTCCGCTCGCGGGGGAGAGCAATCACGTCATTCTAGCCTAACAGGGGATCCGCGATGGCAACCGAATACAAGGAAGGCAGCCTCGATGCGCCGACGCGGCATGTGCTGCCCTGGCGCGAGGAATCCTGGTATGACGAGGCCGCGCTCGATGCCGAGCTGCGCCGCGTGTTCGACATCTGCCACGGCTGCCGCCGCTGCTTCAACCTGTGCGACAGCTTCCCCAAGCTGTTCGACATGATCGACGAAAGCCCGAACGAGGAGGTCGAGGACCTGTCCGCCGGGCAAATCAAGCAGGTCGTGGACGCCTGCACGCTGTGCGACATGTGCTTCATGGTGAAGTGCCCCTATGTGCCGCCGCACGAGTTCAACCTCGATTTTCCGCATCTGATGCTGCGTTACCGCGCGGTCGAACATCGCAAGGGCATGACGTCCAAGGCTGATACGCTGCTCGCCGAGACCGATCGCAACGGCAAGCTCGGCAGCGTGCTGTCCGACGTCGCCAATTGGGCGACAGACGGCAAGCGCGAGACGACGCGCGGAATCATGCAGCAGGTGCTGGGCATCGACAAGCGCGCGCACCTGCCCAAGTTCGCCGACATCCCGCTGACCAACCGCGCCGCTGCGCTGGTGCCCGCGCCCAATCCGGATGCACCCGGCTTTGGTCGCCGCGTTGCGCTCTATGCCAGCTGCTACGACCAGTTCAACGACCAGACGCCGGGCGAAGCGGCGGTCAAGGTGCTGGCGCACAACGGCGTCGAGGTGCGGATCGAGCATCCCGAATGCTGCGCGATGCCCAAGCTGGAAAATGGCGACATTCCCGCCGTCGCCAGTGCTGCCGCGCGCGTCGCCGCGCATTTCGCGCCGCTGATCGACCAGGGCTATGATGTGGTCGCGATCACCGCGAGCTGCGCGCTGATGATGAAGTTCGAATGGCCGCTGATCGAACCGGACAACGAGGACATCAAGAAGCTCTCCGCTGCGACGCACGATATCAGCGAATATATCGTCAAGCTGTCGAAACAGGCCGGGCTCACTCCGGTCGAGGCGATGGACGCCAGTATTGGCGTGCACTTCGCCTGCCATTCGCGCGCGCAGAACATGGGCCCCAAGGCGATGGAGATGCTCAAGCTGATCCCCGAGGCGAAGCCCGTGCTGACCGAGCGCTGCTCGGGCCATGGCGGCAAATGGGGCATATACAAGGACAATTTCGACACGGCGGTGAAGCTCGCGCGCCCGACGGTGCGCTCGCTCGAAAAGACCGCGCCCGATTACATGGTCAGCGAATGCCCGCTCGCCGGATCGCACCTCAAGCAGGTGATGGAGCAGGGCGGGGCGGCGAAACTGCCCGAACGGATCGGCCATCCCGTCGAACTGATGGCCAAGGCTTACGGACTCTAACGGATATGGAAAAGACGATGCCCAGGGACCGCCGTTCCATCACCCGCGAGGACATCATGGACCTCGCCGATTACGAGCTGATCCGCAAGGACAAGCGCCAGGAAAGCATCCTGGCCAAGAAATTCTCGCGCCTGGCGATCGGCCCGCATGCGATGATCACCTTCGAAAGCTGGGACAGCATGTGGCTGCAGATCCAGGAGATGCTTCGCATCGAGAAGGGCGGCGAGGAGCAACTGGCCGACGAACTGGCGGCCTATAACCCGATGGTGCCCAATGGCCGCGAGCTGACCGCGACGCTGATGTTCGAGATCGAGAATCCCGAGCGGCGCGACGCGTTCCTGCGCACGATCGGCGGCGTGGAAGAGCATATCTTCCTAACCATCGGCGCCATCCGAATCGCCGCCGTGCCCGAACAGGATGTCGAGCGCACCAGCGCCTCGGGCAAGGCGAGCGCGGTGCACTTCCTGCACTTCCCGCTTGACGATGCCGCGATCGCGGCCTGGCACGATGCGGGCAATGTCGCGATGGTGCAGATCACCCACCCGAATTACGGCCATGCCGCGCTGATCAATGCGGATACGCGCAGCTATCTGACTCGCGCCTGCCTTTGAGGCGCCAGCCGGTTATTTCGGGATGGGATAGCTGTGGCCCGGGCGCGCGTTATACTGACGCCCGCCATTGGCGACCGCGCTGTCGGGATCGGTGAAGATCGGCAGCGGCTCGGCCACGGCTTCGGCGACCGGCTTGGTCGAGATCATCGGTGCCCCGAATTGCGTGTCTCCGGTATCCTCGGCCGGCGGCGGAGGCGCTGAAGGCGCCACATAAGGCTGCGACGGGGCAGGCGCGACGACCGGCGTCGCGGCGACCGGGGCCGCGATCGGGGCTCCGGCGGGTACCGGACCGGTATTGTACGACGATGCAAAGATCGCTGCGGCCAGCATGATGCCGCCCGATCCCAGCATGACTTGTTTGAGCACTGCGCATTACCCTCATTTTGCCGCCATCGCTGCGCACCCTGACAGCGAGCGGTTAACATTCGGTGCCGAATTGTAAAATAAACGGCCAGGTCACGAAAATGCCGCCGAAAACCGTAGTTTCCGGCGGCATGTCTTTCCTCCCCAGGAAAGCTCGTGCAAACTCTTATGGCTCGGCAGAAAGGCAGGGTGGCGGGATTGCCCCGCTCACCCAGATCCTCTCCTGCTAGCTCGTCCCAGCCGTGTCGCCTCATCGCTAGAGGCAGAAATGGCCTTTGGCAGCAGAAATTGACAAAAAATCGGCGGATAACGCCACCATTACCCATGAAAACCTTGTCAGTTTGTCATGATTGTTACAAACTGGGCCATGGTCGAACCTTCGCTTCACGCCGGACCCGCGCTGCGTCGCCTCCGCCGCAATGCCGGTCTCACCCAGGCCGCCATGGCCGAGCGGCTCGATATTTCGCCGAGCTATCTCAACCTGCTCGAGCGCAACCTGCGGCCGGTCAGCGCACGCCTGATGCTGACCCTGGCCGAGCGTTTCGATGTCGATCCGCGCGATCTGACCGGGGATGAACCGGGCGGCGGGCTGGGGCCGATGCGGCGGCGCATGGCCGATCCGATCTTTGCCGATCTCGGCGTCGAGCCGGGCGAGATCGAGGACTGGCTGGCGGCATCGCCCGGCACCGCGGCGGCCTTTGCGCGGCTGTACGACCGGGTGCAGGGCGGCGCGGGAAGCGCAGCGCCGGGGGCCGCCGTCGATGATCCGGTGGCACGCGTGCGCGGCGAGATCGAGCGCTGGCGCAACCATTTTGCCGATCTCGACCATGCCGCCGAGGAGCTGGCCGATGCGCTGCGGCTGCAGAGCGGCGATCTCTATTCCGCCATTGCCGAACGGTTGCGCACCAAGCACCAGCTCTCGATCCGCATCCTGCCCGAAAGCGTGATGCCTGAAAAGCTGCGCCGGCTCGATCTGCATGCGCGCCAGTTGCAGCTGTCCGAGATGCTCGACATGGCCTCGCGCACCTTCCAGGCGGCCTATCTGCTCGGTCAGCTCGAATTTCGGGCGGACATCAACGCGCTGGTCGCCGGTGCGCAGTTCGGCGACCGCACCGCCGAGCGGCTCTACCAGCGACATATCTTCAGCTATTTCGCCGCTGCGGTGATGATGCCCTATGGCCGTTTCCTGCGCGCTTGCGAGCAATCGGGCTATGACATGCTGCTGCTCCAGCGACGCTTCGGGGCCGGGTTCGAGCATGTCGCGCACCGGCTCACGACCTTGCAGCGGGTGGGCCAGCGGGGCCTCGGCTTCTTCATGATCCGCGTCGATCGCGCTGGTCAGGTGTCGAAGCGCTTCGGCGGAGCCGCGCGGGCGCCGCTCGCCGATACCGAGGTGACCTGTCCTCTGTGGCACCTGCACCAGGCGTTTTCGCGCCCCAGCCAGGTCCAGGTCCAGCTGGTCGAGCTGGAGGATGCGAGCCGCTGGCTCACACTCGCGCGCAGCGTGCAGGGCGCGGGCTATGGCGCCGGCGGCACGACGGCGGAATTCGCGATCGGCCTTGGCGTGCCGGTCGATCAGGCCGCCACGCTCTGCTATGCGCGCGGCATGGACCTGAGCGCGGCAGGCGCAACGCGCATTGGCCCGGGCTGCGCGATGTGCAAGCGCGGCGACTGCCCGCAGCGATCCAAGCCGCCGCTCGGCATCCGGCTGAAATTCGACGATCGCGAACGCGGTGTCACGCCGTTCGATTTCGTCACCGACTAGGCACTGCCGGTTTCTGGAACCCCTGGCGCGCATGGCCGTACACGCCCCAGAACAACCGCTTAGGGGAAATGCCATGACGGAATACACCACGACCACCGTGACCGATCGCCCGGTCGAGCCGGTGCAGACTCACACCACTGTCGTCGAACGCCGCTCGGGAGGCGGCAGCGGGCTGATGATGGCGATCCTGCTGCTGATCCTGGTCGTCGGCGGCTTCTTTGCCTGGCAGTTCCTGCAGCAGGGCGAGGTCCGCACCGACGCCGTCGCTGGTGCCGCGAATGAGGTCGGTAACGCGGCGCAGAAGGTGGGCGACGCCGCACAGGATGCTGCGCAGAAGATCGGCGAGTAAGCACCCTCCGACCATCGCCAGGGCGTAAAAAGCTTTGACAATGTGCCCGAATTTCTGGGGCTCAGCGCCAATGTGGCTGTAAAATTAACCGACACTTGACCATTGCCCGGCTATAACGGGCAGCATGCTCAGGCTGTTCAAACATTATGTGCCGCATGCGGTGCTGCTGCTCGGCTTTTTCGATCTCGCGCTGCTGGGCCTTGCTGCCGAAATCGGCTGGGTCTGGCGTGCGCACGAGATCGGCATGGCGGTCGAACCGCTCACCCAGCGGCCGCTGCCGATAGCCACCTTCGCGCTGCTCGTGCACATGGCGATGATCGCGGTCGGGGTGTACGGGCCCGACTCCCTGCAATCGCTGCGTTTTGCTGCCGCACGGCTGCTCGTCGCGATCTCGCTGGGCGTCATATTGCTGTCGGTCACCTATTTCATCCTGCCGGGCACCACCTTGTGGCGCTCGAACAGCCTGTACGCGATGGGTCTGTCGATCGTCTTCCTGATCGGCAACCGCATCATTCTCGGCGGATTGCTGGGCACCACCGCGTTCAAGCGCCGGCTGATGGTGCTGGGCGCCGGCAAGCGCGCGCAACGGGTGCAGGACCTGTCCGAACGTCCCGATGCCGGGTTCGTGCTTGTCGGCTTCGTCGCCATGAACGACGGCCCGCTGGTGGTCGAAGAGGCGATCAACCGCGACGCGATCAAGAATCTCGCCAAGCATGTCGAGAACCTCAACGTGACCGAGGTGGTGCTGGCGCTGGAAGAGCGGCGCAATGCGCTGCCGCTCAACGACCTGCTGCGCATCAAGACCACCGGCGTTCACGTCAACGATCTTTCGACCTTTCTGGAACGCGAGACCGGGCGGGTCGATCTCGACACCGTCAATCCCAGCTGGCTGATCTTTTCCGACGGATTTTCCGCAGGCAGGCGCATTTCGACCATCGCCAAGCGCATGTTCGATCTGGTCGTCAGTTCGATCCTGCTGGTGCTGACGGCGCCGATCATCCTGCTCTTCGCGCTGCTGGTAAAGCTCGACAGCAAGGGTCCGGCCTTTTTCAAGCAAGAGCGAGTGGGGCTTTACGGACAGCCGTTCGAGATCGTCAAGCTGCGGTCGATGCGCACCGATGCCGAGGTCGATGGTGCGCAATGGGCGCAGAAGAACGACCCGCGCGTCACGCGCCTCGGCCGTTTCATCCGCAAGGTGCGGATCGACGAGCTGCCCCAGGCCTGGAGCGTGCTCAAGGGCGACATGAGCTTTGTCGGCCCCCGGCCCGAGCGGCCCGAATTCGTCGCCGATCTGGAAACCAAGATGCGCTATTACAACGAGCGGCACATGGTGAAGCCGGGCATTACCGGTTGGGCGCAGATCAACTATCCCTATGGCGCGTCGGTCGAGGATGCCCGGCACAAGCTGGAATACGACCTCTATTACGCCAAGAACTACACGCCCTTTCTCGACCTGCTGATCATTCTGCAGACGCTGCGCGTCGTGCTGTGGCCGGATGGCGCGCGCTGATCCCATGGCCAACTGGGCCGATATAGGCCTCTGGGCCCATAGCGGCGCGGCGGCGCTGACCCTGCTGGTGGCCGCCTGGCTGGTGCAGCGCTGGGCAAGGCTGCGCGATGCGCGCCCGTCGCTGGGCGATGCCGCGCTGCTGTTGGCTCTGCTCTCGACCAGTCTCTGGGCGTTCGCTGTCGCGGTGCTCGGCCCCGTCCACCCGATTGCGGGTCTCGCCGAATCGCTGCGAAATCTCGCTTGGCTGGCCTTCCTGTTCCAGATGGTGCGCTCGGCGCGAGCCCAGCCGGGCACGGTGACGGCGGTCTATCTGGTGCTGACGCTGGTGCTCGCGGCGCAGCCCGTGGTGGAGAACGGACTTACCCTGCTTGCTGCCCATCAGGGGCTGGAAAGCCTGGCGCAGGGCAGCGCGATGCTGCTCAGGATGATCTTCGTCGTCGGCGCGCTGGTGCTGGCGAACAATCTGTACAGCGTCGCCGATGCGGAGACGCGCACCAGCCTGCGCGTGCCGCTGACCGCGCTGGCCGCGATGTGGCTGTACGATCTCAACCTCTACACCATGGGGTATCTGAACGACCGTCCGAGCGCCGACATGCTGGCGCTGCGCGGCGTGCTGATGATCTTTGCGGTGCCCTTCTTCGCGCTTGCCGCCAGCCGGCCCGGCGGATGGAAGCTGACCCTGTCGCGCAAGATCGCCTATCGCTCGCTCTCGCTGTTCGCGATCCTGGGCTATCTCGTCACGATGATCGCGGTGGCGCAGCTGCTGCGCGCGGTCGGCGGGACGGTGGCGTCGGGCGCACAGATGCTGCTGGTGCTCGGCATGTCGCTCGCGGCGCTGATCCTGCTGCCATCGGACCGGTTCCGCGCCTGGTTCAAGGTCAAGGCGACCAAGCATTTCTTCCAGCACCGCTATGATTATCGCGCCGAATGGATCCGCTTTACCGAGACGATTGGGCGGCCGGGCGATGGCACCGCGCCGTTCCACGAACGCGTGATCAAGGCCGCCGCCGATATCAGCGACAGCCCGGCGGGCCTGCTGCTCGCGCCCGGCGACAATGGCCGCATGCAGCTGCAGGCGCGGTTCAACTGGCCGACCGCCGATGTCCCCGCCCAGGCCTGCACGGCAGCAACGATCGGCTATTTCCAGACGACCGGGCGGATCGTCGAGCTCGACGCGCTGCGCTCGGGCCGCGACCGCGACACCAATCGGCGCGCGATTCCCCCCTGGGTGCTCGACGAGCCCAATGCTTGGGCGATCGTGCCTCTGGTCCATTTCGACCGGCTCGCAGGCCTGGTCGTGCTCTCGCGTCCGCTGGTCGAACGGCGCCTGGACTGGGAGGATCTCGATCTGCTGCGCCTCGTCGGACGGCAGCTCGCCAGCTATCTCGCCGAGGCGCGCAGCCAAGAGGCGCTGCGCGAGGCCGACCAGTTCGACGAGTTCAACCGCCGCATGGCCTTTGTCATGCACGACATCAAGAATCTGGTCAGCCAGTTGAGCCTGGTCGCGCGCAATGCCGAGCGGCACGCCGACAATCCCGAATTCCGCAAGGACATGATCGCAACGCTGCAGAATTCGGTCGGCAAGATGAACACCCTGATCCGCAGGCTGACCGGCTATGCGCGCTCGGCGGGAGAGGGCGTCCGCGCGATCGATGCCGAGCGCGTGGTGCGCGCAGTGATCGCGGCCAAGCAGGCTGGGCATCCGGTGATCGCAAGCGCCGCGCAGCGGCTGATGCTGATGGCCGATCCGGCGCAGCTCGAACAGGTGCTCGGCCATCTGATCCAGAACGCGATCGATGCCAGCCCCAGAGATACGCCGGTCTATGTCAGCATGGCGCGCGATGGCCTCAACGGCGTGATCGAGATTGTCGACCATGGCGCGGGCATGTCCGCCGAATTCGTCCGTTCCAAGCTGTTCAAGCCCTTCATCTCGAGCAAGACCGACGGCTTCGGCATCGGCGCCTATGAGGCGCGGCTGCTGGTCGAGGCGATGCACGGGCGCATCGAGGTCGAGAGCCGCGAGGGCGAGGGCAGCCGCTTTTCCATCCATCTTCCGCTCGCCACTCGGATCGATTCCGACGATCCGGCGGCGCAGCCCGTGCCCATTGCTGAAAAGGTAGCCTGACCGATGACCGACCTTTCCCCCAATCCCGCGATGAACGGTGGTGGCAAGGGCGCCAACCGGCTGCCGCGCCTGCTGGTGGTGGAGGACGATGCCGGGCTGCAGCGTCAGCTCAAATGGGCGTTCGACGATTTCGAGGTGCTGTGCGCGGGCGACCGGGCGAGCGCGATCGACCTGCTGCGCTATGAGGAGCCTGATGTCGTGACGCTCGATCTCGGCCTGCCGCCCGATCCCGATGGCGTCAGCGAGGGTTTTGCGACATTGGCGGAGATCCTTCGGCTGAAGCCCGATACCAAGGTGATCATCGCCTCGGGCCATGGCGAGCGGCAGAGCGCGCGCGATGCGATCGCGCAAGGCGCCTATGATTTCTACCGCAAGCCGGTCGAGATCGACGATCTGGCGCTGATCGTCCGCCGCGCGCTCAACGTGCAGCAGATCGAGCGCGAAAATGCGCGGCTCAGCCAGAAATCGGGTGAGGACCATACGGTGCTCGGCGGCATGATCACCGGCGATGCGCAGATGGTGAAAGCCGCGCGCACGATCGAGCGTGTCGCCAATACCAATGTCTCGGTCATGCTGCTCGGCGCGAGCGGGACCGGCAAGGAGCTGTTCGCGCGCGGCCTGCATGAGAAGAGCAACCGCCGCGGCGGCGCCTTCATCGCGATCAACTGCGCGGCGATCCCCGAAAACCTGCTCGAATCCGAGCTGTTCGGGCATGAAAAGGGCGCGTTCACCGGCGCCATCAAGACCACGATCGGCAAGATCGAACAGGCCGCCGGCGGCACCCTTTTCCTCGACGAGGTCGGCGACATTCCGCTGCCCTTGCAGGTCAAGCTGCTGCGCTTCCTGCAGGAGCGCGTGATCGAGCGGGTCGGTGGTCGCAGCCCGATCCCGGTTGATACCCGCGTGGTCTGCGCGACCCACCAGAATCTCGAGAAGATGATCGCCGAGGAGCGGTTCCGTGAGGACCTGTTCTATCGCCTTGCCGAGATCGTGGTGCACATCCCCTCGCTCGCCGAGCGGCCGGGCGATGCGGTGCTGCTCGCCAAGCATTTCCTCGCCCGGTTCGCCGCAGAGATGAACCCGGCCGTGAAGGGCTTTGCCCCCGATGCGCTGAAGATGCTCGATGCCTGGCACTGGCCCGGCAATGTGCGCGAGCTGGAAAACCGGGTGAAGCGCGCGGTGATCATGGCCGAAAGCCGGCTGGTCACCGCCGAGGATCTCGACCTCGAGCGCGCCGAACCGCAGACAGCGGAGTTCCTCAACCTCAAGGCGGTGCGCGAACTGGCCGACCGCAAGGCGATCCGCCATGCGCTCGCGCGGACCGAGGGCAATATCTCGGGCGCGGCCAAGCTGCTCGGCATCAGCCGCCCGACGTTGTATGATCTGCTCCGGCAATATGACATCCAGAGCTGATCTGCGTCCCGGCAGCAGGCTGTGGCTGGCGCTCGCCGCCGGGGCCTTGCTGCTGGGAGCAACCGGCGCGGCATTGCGCGCCGAAGACATGGGTACGGCGCGCGAGGCGATGGCGCGCGCCGCCGACTATCGTGCGCGCGGCGACAATCGCGCGGCACGGATCGAGCTGATGAACGCGATCAAGGCCGCGCCGAAGATGAAAGAGGCGCGGCTCGCGCAGGCGCGGGTGTTTCTGGCGCTGTTCGACGCCGACGGGGCGGAGGGCCAGCTCCAGCGCGCGCTGGAACTCGGAGCCGATCGCGCGTTGGTGCGCGCGCCGATGGCCGAGGCGATGGTGCTCCAGGGCCGGGCCGGCGATGCGCTGCGCTGGCTGGGCGAGGGACCGGTGGCCAAGGCGGACATGGGCTATGCCGCGCGGACCCAGGGGCGGGCGCATCTGGCGCTCGGTCAGTATGACGAGGCGCGCGCTGCGTTTGATCGGGCGCTGCAGTTCACCCCCGATGACAGCCTGCTCTGGACCGACATTGCCCGCTTCCGCACCGCATCGGGCGATCAGGCGGGCGGGCTGGAAGCAGCCGACCATGCGGTTGCGCTCGACGCCGGCAATGTCCGCGCCTTGCAGCTGCGCGGTGAACTGACGCGCAGCCAGACCGGGCTCGCTGCCGCCTTGCCATGGTTCGAGCGCGCGCTGGCGATCGACCCCAATGATACCGCCGTGCTCGGCGAATATGCCGCGACGCTGGGCGATATGGGCCGGATGCGCGCGATGCTGAAGGCGGCGCGGCAGATCGTCGCGCTCGAGCCGAACAACCCGCGCGGCTATTTCCTGCAAGCCGTGCTCGCGGCGCGGGCGGGGCGCTACGATTTGGCGCGCACCTTGATGCAGAAGACCGGAGGCGCGCTGGAAGGCGTGCCGGCGGCGATGCAGGTCGAAGGCGTGGTCGAGTTCCAGCTCGGCAACTATCGCCAGGCGATCGACCGGTTCGAAAAGCTTGCCGATGCGCAGCCCCTCAACCGCCGCGCTGCCGAACTGCTCGCGCGCGCGCTCTATGCCGAGGGCGAGCACGAGGCGCTGCTCGAACGCTTCCGCCCGGTCGCCAATCGCGCGGGGGCGAGCGCCTATTTGCTGACGCTCGTCGGGCGCTCGCTCGAAGCGATAGGCGAGCGCGACGCGGCGCTCGAATATCTCGCGCGTGCAACGGCGCCCGATCCCGCACCGCTGCTGCGGCTCGATCAGGACGACGAACCCTGGCTGCTTGCCGATGCCGCCCGCGCCGCGCCGCGCGATGCGCGCGCGGTGGTGCCCTATGTCCGCATGCTGGTAGCGCGCGGGGATTTTGCGCAGGCGGAGGAATTTGCCCGCCCGCTCGCCGATGGCAATCCCGGCGTGCCCGACGCGCAGATGCTGCTGGGCGATGTGCTGTACGCCTCGGGCAATGCCAGTGGGGCCTTGCCCTATTACGAGCGCGCGGCGCGTATTCGTCTGGCGGAGCCGGTGGTGCGGCGCCTGTCGCTGGCGCTGCGCGAGCTCGGTCGTGCGCGCGACTCCGATGCGCTGCTCGAAAGCTTCGTCGACATGAGCCCGGCCAATACCGGCGGGCTGCGGTTGCTTGCCAACGCCTATATCGATCGCGGCGAATGGGCCGGCGCGGTAGCGATGCTGTCGGCGCTGCATGCCCAACTTGGCAGCAGCCAGCCGATGCTGCTCACCGATCTCGCGCTCGCCCGTCTGCGCGCGGGCGATCCTGCACGCGCGGCGCATGATTCGCGGCTCGCCTATCGCGTCCAGCCCGCAAGCCCGCTGGTCGCGCATGTGCGCGGCATGGCGCTGACCGAGGCGGCGGAGACGCCGATGCTGGCAGTGGAGATGCTCGAAAAGGCGCAAGCCCTGCAACCGCGCAACCCCTGGCTGCGCTATCATCTGGCCCAGGCTTATGCCGCTGCAGGCAAGCCTGGCCGCGCGATGGGCGCGCTGCGCGCCTCGCTGTCGCTGGGGGCGTTTCCCGAGCGTGCCGAGGCTGCGGCCATGCTGCGCGATCTGCAGGGCCGGAGCTGAGCGCCCGCACATTTTTGCCTGACCCTGCGCCAAATTCCGCTAAAGGGCAGTGATGACCGATACGACCAATCCCCTGCTCGATACGCGCGCGCTGCCGCGCTTTGCCGAAATCACTGCCGATCATATCGCGCCCGCGCTCGATGAGGCGCTCACCCGTCATGCCGCGACGATCGAGGCGCTGGTGCGCGACAAGCCTGTCACGTTCGCCGACGCCTGGCTGCCGCTCGAGCGGGCAGAGGCGGAACTGGGCGCGATCTGGGCGGCGGTGTCGCACCTGCATTCGGTAGCCGACAGCCCCGAGCTGCGCACCGCCTATCAGGAGGGCGAGCAGCGGCTGGTTACCAACAGCATCATGGTCGGCCAGAATCGCGAGCTCTACGAGGTGTTCGAGGCGCTTGCGGCGACGCCTGAATTCGCTGCGCTGCCTGACGCAGACCGGGTCGCAGTCGAGCACGCACTGCGCGATTTCCGCCTGTCGGGCGTGGCGCTCGACGAGGCGGCGCGCGAGCGGTTTAAGGCGGTATCGGTGGAACTTGCGACGCTCTCCAACGCATTCGGCAGCGCGGTGCTCGATGCGACCGATGCCTGGGAAGAGCTGATCACCGACGAGGCGGAGCTTGCGGGCGTGTCGGAGACCGACAAGGCGATGTTTGCCGCCGCTGCCGAGGCGAAGGGCCAGACTGGCTGGCGCGTGACGCTGCAGGCGCCATCGGTCAACGCGATCCTGACCTTTGCCGAGAATCGCGATCTGCGCGCGCGGGTGTACAAGGCCTATGGCACCCGTGCTTCGGATCAGGGGCCGCATGCCGGTCAGTTCGACAATTCCGAGCGTATCGCCCGCATCCTGGAACTGCGGCGCGAGGCGGCGGGGCTGCTGGGCTTTGCCGATCCGGTCGAATGGTCGCTCGCCACCAAGATGGCGTCGGACGGCGGCGCAGTGCTTGCCTTCCTGCGCGATCTTGCCAGCCGCGCCAAGCCGGCGGCGCAGCGCGATCTCGATGAATTGAAGGCCTTTGCCGCCGGGAAGCTGGGCATCGCCGATCTCCAGCCCTGGGATGTCGGCTTTGCCTCGAACCGGTTGCGCCAGGCGCTCTATGCGGTCGACGAGGCCGAAATTCGCGGCTATTTCCCGGTCGAAAAGGTGATGCAGGGCTGGCAGATGCTGCTCGAGCGGCTGTTCGGCATCCGCTTGCAACAGCGCGCCGACGCCTCGCTCTACCATCAGGATGCGCGCTTCTACGATGTCGTCGACGAGAGCGGCAAGGCGATTGCGGGCCTGTATCTCGATCTGTTCGCGCGGCCCGGCAAGCGCGGCGGCGCGTGGATGGGCGAGGCACGCCCGCGCCGCAACGATGGCGATCACGTCCAGCTGCCGGTCGCCTATATGGTGTGCAATTTCTCGCCCGCCGGACCCGATGCACCATTGCTGCTCAGCCATTCGGATGTCGGCACGCTGCTGCACGAGACCGGCCACTGCCTCCACCTGCTGCTGACCGAGGTCAACCGCCCGAGCATCGCGGGCACCAGCGGGTTCGAATGGGATGCGGTCGAGCTGCCCAGCCAGCTGATGGAGGATTTCGCCTGGGACCGTCAGGTGCTCACCGCGATGTCGGGCCATTACAAGACCGGCGAGGCGCTTCCCGACGACCTTTTCGACCGGTTGCTGCGCGCGCGGCATTTTCAGGCCGGGCTGTTCCTGATCCGCCAGATCGAGTTCGCGCTGTTCGACATGCTGCTGCACCTCGGCACGATGGGCAGCGATCCCGTCGAGGTGATCGAGGCGGTGCGCGATGAGGTGGCGGTGATCCGTCCGCCCGCATGGTACCGCTTCCCGCATGCCTTTTCGCATATCTTCGCGGGCGGCTATGCCTCGGGCTATTACAGCTATCTCTGGGCCGAACTGCTCGCCGCCGACGGCTTCATGGCGTTCGTCGAGGCCGGGCTGCTCGACCGTGCGACCGGCGACCGTTTCCGCGCCGAGGTATTGGCGCGCGGCGCAACCCGGCCTGCGGCGGAAAGCTTCCGCGCTTTCCGGGGGCGCGATCCCGATCCGCGCGCAATGCTGGTGCGCCACGGTCTGGTGGACGCCGAAGGATGAGCGAGCTTTGCCCGCGCGGCTGGCTCAATGATGCGATCCGGCGGATCGAGGCGGATTACAACCGTTCCGCCGACACGCACCTGATCCGGCTCGAACTGCCACGTTTCCCAGGCATCACGCTGTATCTGAAGGACGAAAGCTCTCACCCGACCGGCAGCCTCAAGCACCGGCTGGCGCGATCGCTGTTCCTCTATGCCCTGTGCAACGAATGGATCGGGCCGGAGACCTGCGTGATCGAGGCCTCGTCGGGTTCGACCGCGGTGAGCGAGGCCTATTTCGCGCGGATGCTGGGGCTGCGCTTCATCGCGGTGGTGCCCGCGACCACCGCGCCCGCCAAGCTCGATGCCATCCGCTTCCAGGGCGGCGAGATTCACAAGGTCGACGATCCGCGCACCGTGTACGATGTCGCGCACCGGCTCGCGGCGGAAACCGGCGGTCATTATCTCGACCAGTTCACCTATGCCGAACGGGCGACCGACTGGCGCGGCAACAACAATATCGCCGAGAGCATCTTCGCGCAGATGGCCGAAGAGGAATATCCCGAGCCCGAATGGATCGTGTGCGGCGCGGGCACCGGCGGCACATCGGCCACTATCGGGCGGTATCTGCGCTATCAGCGTTATGCGACGCGGCTGTGCGTCGCAGACCCCGAACATTCGGTGTTCCACCGGCATTTTCATGATCGCAGCGCCACATCGCTCCCCGAAGGCTGCGCGAGCCGGATCGAGGGTATCGGCCGCCCCCGGGTTGAGCCGAGCTTCATCCCCGGGGTGATCGACCGGATGATCGCGGTCGACGATGGCGACAGCATCGGCGCGATGCGCGCGCTGTCCGATCGCCTCGGGCGTCGCGTCGGCGGATCGACCGGCACCAACCTGATCGCCTGCGCCGCGCTGATCGAGGAAATGGCGGCATCGGGCACCCAAGGCAGCGTGGTGACGCTGCTGTGCGACGGAGGCGATCGCTATCATACCAGCTATTATGACGATGGCTGGCTCACGCAGAGCGGGCTTGCCTGGCAACCGGCGGCCGAGCGCATGGCGGCTCTGCTGGGGCAATGACAAGGGGAGCGACGCGATGATGATAGGGGTTCTGGCGGCCGTTTCTGCCGCGCTCGCGGTGGCGGCAGGGGCATTCGGCGCGCATGCGGCGGCGGGCGAGCAGCAGGCCGAATGGCTGCGCACCGGCGGCCTGTATCAGATGGTACATGCCGTCGCGGCGCTCGCGATCATGGGCCGCGCGCCCGGTGCGGCCTGGACGCTGCTGATCGGCGGGGCGATCTTTGCGGTGACGCTCTATGCCATGGCGCTGGGCGCGCCACGCTGGCTGGGGGCGGTGACGCCAATCGGCGGCACGCTGCTGATCATCGGCTGGCTCTGGGCCGGCTGGATCTATCTCAAGGCCTGATCACCACCCGCGCGCGGGCGCGGGTGGTGCCAGCAGCAGGCATCAGAACTTGTAGCCGACTTCCACGCCGATGCGGCGCAGGCCGCCCGGCGAGATGAACGAACCGCCGAACTCGGCTGCGGTGATCACCTCGTTCAGATAACGCCGGTTGAGCACATTGTCCGCGAACAGAGTCACGCGCCACTGCTCGCCCTCGAGACCCGCGCGCACGTCGAGCACACCGAAGGCTTCGCGCCGGGTGACCGCATAATTGGCGTCGCCGACAAAGGCGGGCAGCGCCAGCGCCGATCCCGGCAGCAGGCCGCTGAAGATCGTCGGCACGGTGTTGTTCTGCAGCGTGTGGAACCAGGTCGGGCCGGTGATGCGATAATCGGCGCGGGCGACCAGATCGAAGCTCTTGGCGATGGGGGCTACGATCTGGGTGCCCAGGTTGATCGTATAGTCGGCGGTCGAGGGCGACTTGTTGCCTACCGTCTGCGGACGCGAGCGGTTCTGCTTGATCTCGCTTTCGGTGACGTTGAACGCACCGAAGATCGTCCAGCCCGGCGTCACCTCGGCATTGAGGTTGAGTTCCGCGCCATACAGCTCGACCTTGTCGATGTTCGACACCACGCGGAGCAGACCGAACCCGCCGACGAAGAATTCGAAGAACTGCATGTCGCGGACATCGGTATAATAGCCCGCGAGATCGAACGTCACCTTGCCGTCGAACATCGATCCCTTGAAGCCGCCCTCGAACGCGCTGGACCGTTCCTTGCGATAATCGTCGTTGATCGTGACCTGCGATCCGATGAACTGGTTGAACGACTGGCGGACGATCGCGGCGGAGCCTGAATTGTTGAAGCCGCCCGCCTTGAAGCCAATCCCCCAGTTGGCATAGACGTTGAAATTGTCCGCCACCGACCAGCGGAAGGTCAGCTTGGGCTGAAGCTGCTTGTAGCTTTCCGACTTGTCGGGGATGGCGCCTGCGGTCTGGCCGGGATTGATCGGCCCTCCGGTAAACGGATCGAGCACCAGCGGTACATTGTTGGAGACGCTGCGATCCTCGATATCGTAGCGCAGCGCGAGGCCCAGGTTGATCCGGTCGTTCCAGTTATATTCGGCCGAACCGAAGGCGGCGTACACATCGGTGCTGAAGCTGTCGAAATAGAGCTGGGTCGTGGGGTTGGTCGTGCCCGGCGCGTTGTAGAGTCGGCGGATGATGCCCTGGCCAAGATCCGCGCCCAGGCTGACGCCGACATCGCGGCTGATGTTGAGATGATAGGCGCCCAGCTGCCAGTTGAACGGACCGTCGCCGTTCGAGGACAGGCGGATTTCGCCGCTGAAATCTTCCTGCTGGCGGATCTGGTACTGTGTGCCGTCGCAGGTCGTCGGGCTGTACGGGCCGAAGGTCGATCCGGTGGCCGGCGCGAAGATGAACGGCACCGGCGTCGCGCCGATGAAACCGGGCTGGTTGACCGGGAAGCCGGTGAGCTGCGCGGTGCTGCGGAAACAGGCGTTCGATGCTGCCACCGATGCGGGCGTTGCGCCGGGGAAGGTGAAGCGGGCAAAGTCCGCCGAGGTGCCGTCAGCGGTCAGCGACTGGTCGACATCGCTGTACAGGCCCCACAGGGTCAGCTTGGCAAAGTCGAATTCATGCTCGAGCTTGATCGAAGCATCGAACGATGTCTGGTCGTTGGTCGGGCGGATATTGCTGTAGAAGTTGAACGGGTGGCGGTTCACATCCTCGAAAAAGGCGGGGTTTGCCGCCGCGAAATTGGGCAGGTGGAAGGCCGCGTTGAACGCGATCGACGCGCCGGTCAGGTCCGAATAGCGTGCCTTGGCGTCGATCTCGGTCCGGTCGCCGAGCTGCGCGACGAAGCGCCCATCCACCGACCAGACCTCCTGGTCGTCGATGGTCTTGGAATTGCCCAGGAAGATGTTGCGATAGAAGCCATCGGTCTTGAGATAGCTGCCCGACAGGACGAAACCGGCATTTTCGCCCAGCGGGACCGAGATGAACGCATTGCCTCTGTAGGTCTGCTGTTCGGCGGCGCTGAGCTCGATGCCCGCTTCCAGCCGGTCGCTCGGCTTCATCGTCTGGATGACGATCGCACCCGCCGCCGCGTTGCGGCCATAAAGCGCGCCCTGCGGACCTTTGAGGATTTCGATCTGGCGAATGGTGCCCTGGTTCTGGTTGAGCTGCGCGGTATTGGTCTTGAGAATACCGTCGACGACCAGAGCGACCGAGCTTTCGGCGTCGCGCGCGCCGTTGATGCCGCGGATGTTGATCTGCGTGTCGCCCGCCTCGGCCGTGCCGGTGACGATGGTGACGCCGGGCGTCAGCTGCACGAACTGGTCGGCGGTTTCGACCCCGGTCTTCTGGATGGCATCGGCGGTGAGCACCGTCACCGATGCCGGCACCTCGGCCAGGCTTTCGTTCTGGCGGCGCGCGGTAACGATGATCACATCGTCCGCCGGTTCCGCCTGGGCCGAATCCTGCGCGAAAGCGGGTGTTGCCAGCGCGCTGGCGAGGACGGTGGCCGATGCTGCGGCAAACAGACTGGGTAAGCGCATGCTGTGAACTCCCTGATATATGCGGGTTCCCCCGAACCCTATATTTTGCTTGGCGGGTGTTGTTTCGGCCGGTCTTCAGACCAGCACATTGGCCCCGCTCATATAGACGTAGACTTCCTGAAACCTGCCGTCGCGCAGGCGCCAGAAATTGGTGTTGTGCAAGGTGGTGACGCTGCCATCGGCGGCGGTCAGTTCGGCAATGAAGCTTGCCGCGATCCGGCCGTTGGTTTCGTCGACCGTGCAGGTGAAATCGCGGTGAACGATCTTCTCCCAGGCACCGAAGAAATCGGTGAACATCCGCTCGATTGCGGCCTTGCCGGCATGGGTGGTGAAGCTGGTCTGGACGGTGAACAGCGCCTCGTCATGGAAGCAGGCGAGCGTGGCAGCCATGTCCTTGCGGTCGACGCTGGCGAAATAGCTCTGCGTTGCGAACGCGATCAGTTCGTCGCGGCGCATGGTCGGGGCATATTGCATCAGAGATCCCCTTCTTTGAGCAGATTGTCGCCGCTCATGTACACGAACACCTCCTGGAACAGCCGGTCCTTGAGGTAGAAGCGGTTGCAGTTCTCGTAGCGCAGCTGCTCGCCGCCATTGGGCGTGATCAGCACGGTGAACTGCGAGCAGACCGCGTTCGATTGCGGATCGGCGACATGCACGAAATTGCCGTGCCAGATCTGCTCGAAATCGGCGAACAGCTTGACGAACATCGCCCGGATCGCCTCGCGACCGTCATGCACGGTGTTCGACGTGACTTCGGTCAGTCGCGCATCGGGGGCGAAGCAGTTCAGCACCTCGTCCATGTTCTTGTTGTCGACGCCATCGAAATAGCGCTTGGTGACGATGTCGACATAGAACGGATAGGGCAGCGGAGCCTGTCCTGCGCCGCCAGGTGACCAGTCTGTCATCAGAACCAACCCTTTCTGATATCTGCATCCTTGGGCACTTCCGGGGTCGGAAATGCCTTCTTGCTGTGGGTGAGGCCGCACTCGATCAGCCCTTCGAGGAATTTCCAGGCAATCTGGCCGGGATTGATCACCGGGATCGGCAGGTTTGCCGCCAGGAACGCCGCCGACTGGTGCATGGTGGTCGAGCCCAATACGATCACGTCCGCGCCGTCCTCTTCCATCGCGCGCGTGGCTTCGGCCTTGAGCTTGTCGAAGATCACCTCTTCCTTGCCCGCGAGCAGCTCGGTGACATCGGGCCGGGTGTCGATCGACCGCAGCGAGGCGACGCGGTCCCAGAAGCCATATTCGGTCAGCGTCTTCTGGTAGAGCGGGAACCATTCGGGCCACATGGTGAGCACGGTGAACTTCTTACCCAGCATCATCGCGGCGGCGAACGCGGCTTCACCGGGGCCGATCACCGGGATCGACAGGCGCGAGCGCAGCGCGCGCAGCCCCGAATCGCTGACCGTGTCGATCAGCACTCCGGCATAGCCCTCGTCCTCGGCAGTGATGCCGGTCTGGAACACCGTCCAGTCCATCAGCAGCATGTCGTGATAGCTGTCACCCAGCGCCGCACCCCAGGGGACGGCGACGAATTCGGGTGAAAAGCCGGGGCGGACAAAATCGGAAGGCAGCTGCGCGGCGCGGGCGGCGACGCCGGCCTCGTCCATGGGAATGGGTACTATCACCTTGATGCGGCGATCATCAGCCATACGCTACCCCACCTTTCGGGATCGTCTGCATCGGTTGGTCCGACCGCGATCCATGGCTTGACGGTATTGTATACAAATGTCTATCGTCAAGGCCGAAATTGGATTGGCGCAAGATCGGCGCAATTGGGCGCGCACCGGGCATGGGACGCCGGAGCGGTGCGTGACCCCGGGACGGGATGGCAGGCAATGGAAAAGGCAGCATCGCCGCGGGCATCGGATATCGCCTATGACAAGATCCGTCAGTTCGTGCTCTCGGGCCGCGCGGAACCGGGCCAGCAGCTGACCGAGGAACAGCTCGCGCGCATTTCTGGCGTGTCGCGTACCCCGGTGCGCGAGGCGGTGCGGCGGCTCGAGAACGAGCTGCTGATCGTGCGCAGCGATTCGAAACGGCTGTTCGTCGCGGACTGGTCGGCCGACGATATCGACGAGATGTTCGTGCTGCGCGGCATGCTCGAGGGTCATGCCGCCAGCCGCGCCGCTCGCAACATCTCGGGCCGCCAGGTCGAGGAACTGGGCCGGATTTCCGACCTTCTCGACGCGGCGGTGCGGTGCAGTCCGCCCGATGTCACCGCATTTCTGGCGCAAAACCGGCGGTTTCACGAGATCATTCTGGAGGCCGCCCGTTCTCCCCGCCTGTCCGCCATGCTGCCGATGCTGGTCGAACAGCCGGTGGTCCGCCGCACGGCCGCGCAGTACAAGACCGAAGAGCTGCTGCAATCGGCGCGTGAGCATCGCGAATTGATCGCCGCGTTCACCGCACGCGATTCGCACTGGGCCCGCGCAGTGATGACCAGCCATATCCGCCGCGCCTTCCACGTCTTCAGCAGCACCGCCAAGCGCCACAAGGAGCAGCGCCAGGCCAATGACTGAGTCAATTTTCCGAGCGGCTGGACGGGCTCTCCACAAATGTATACAAACATCGCCATGAGCAGCATCCAGATTGTCGAAGTCGGCCCGCGTGACGGCCTGCAGAACGAGCCCGATATCGTCTCCACTGCCGACAAGCTGGAGATGATCGGCCGCATGATCGATGCAGGCGCGCGGCGGCTCGAGGTGGCAAGCTTCGTCCACCCGCAGCGCGTGCCGCAAATGGCCGATGCGGAAGCCGTGATCGCCGGGCTGCCTGACCGCGCGGACGTGTCCTATATCGGCCTGACGCTCAACAAGCGCGGCGTGCTGCGCGCGCTGGCGACCAGGGAAGGCGGCAGGCGCGGGGTCGACGAGATCGGCTGCGTGATCGTTGCCACCGATACGTTCGGGCAGAAGAACCAGGGCCAGACGGTGGCGGAAGGCATTGCCGAGGCGAGCGAGATGATCCGCTTTGCCAAGGAAAACGGCCTGATCGCGCAGGTGACCATCTCGGCCGCGTTCGGCTGCCCGTTCGAGGGCGATGTGCCCGCGCAGCGGATCGTCGACATCGCAAAGGCGGTGCTGGAAGCGGGGCCGTCCGAGATCGCGCTCGCCGACACGATCGGCGTCGGGGTGCCCGCGCAGGTGACCGATCTGTACGGGCGGCTCAGCGAGTTCGTGCCAGCAGACATTCCGCTGCGCGCGCATTTCCACAACACGCGCGGCACCGGCATCGCCAATGCCTGGGCGGCGATCCAGGCGGGCGTTTCCGTGCTCGATGCGAGCCTGGGCGGGCTGGGCGGCTGCCCGTTCGCGCCCAGGGCCACCGGCAATATCGCGACCGAAGAGCTGATCTATCTCGCCGAGCGGTCGGGGCTGGATCATGGCATGAATCTGGACGCCGCCATCGCGGCCAATCGCTGGATGGCCGGGATTCTCGGTCGCGAGCTGCCTTCCCTGGTTGCCCGCGCGGCAGCCTGAGGCGGAACCAAACATCAATCATGTCGGCGCCAAGCCCGGCAATTGAAGGGGTGAATGCATGAGTTACAGGCTGGGTGTCGATGTCGGCGGCACGTTTACCGATCTGCTGCTGTTCGACGAACAATCTGGCGCCTTCTGGCGGCACAAGACCCCTTCGACCCCGCATGACAGTTCCGAAGGCATTCTGATCGGCGTGCAGGCGATCTGCGCCAAAGCCGGGATCACGCCGGCGGATGTCGAGATCTTCCTGCACGGCACGACGGTCGCGACCAATGCGGTGCTGGAGGGCAAGGGCGCGCGCGTCGGCCTGATCGTGACCGAAGGCTATCGCCAGGTGATGCAGATTGCGCGCAGTTTCGTCCCCGGCGGGCTCGCCGGCTGGATCGTCTGGCCCAAGCCGACCCCGCTCGCAGCATTGGAAGACACGGTCGAGATCAAGGGCCGCATGTCGGCGCAAGGGTCGGAAATCCGCCCGACCGATGATGCCGATATTCGCGCTGCGCTCGAGAAGCTGAAAGGCCAGGGGATCGAGGCGCTGACGGTCAGCCTGATGAACGCGTATCTGAACGGCGCGCACGAGAAGCGCGTGGCAGAGCTCGCCGCCGAAATCCTGCCCGATGTGCCGATTTCGCTGAGCCATGTCGTGCTGCCCGAGATGCAGGAGTACGAGCGCACGCTGACCACCGTCGCCAACGCTGCGGTGCGCCCGGTCGTGGGCCGCTATGTCCGCAACCTGCGCAGCCGGCTGCGCGATGCGGGCATGGCAGGCAAGCTGGCGCTGCTCCGCTCGGACGGGGGTCTCATGTCTTCGGAAAAATCCGAAGAGCATCCCGTCTCGCTGCTGATGTCGGGGCCTGCGGGTGGCGTCACCGGTGCGATCTGGGTCGGCAAAAACGCCGGTATCCACAATATCCTGACATTGGATGTCGGCGGCACCTCGACCGACGTCGCGCTGATCGAGAATCTGGAGGCGCGCCGCGTGCGTACGACCGAGGTCGGGCACCTTTCGGTCCGTGCTTCGGCGCTCGACGTCAAGACCGTGGGGGCGGGCGGTGGATCGATCGCCTATGTGCCCGAACTGACCGGCGCGCTGCGTGTCGGCCCGCAATCGGCGGGCGCGGTGCCGGGGCCGGTCGCCTATGGCAAGGGCGGCGAACTGCCCACCGTGACCGACGCCAATGTCGTGCTCGGCTATCTGCCCGAAGCGCTGCTCGGCGGCACGTTCAAGCTCGACCGCGAAGGCGCGAAAAAGGCGGTGCAGACCATCGCCGATGCGCTCGGCATCGACCTCTATGCCGCCGCACGCGGTATCATCGATATCGTCAACGAGAACATGTTCGGCGCGCTGCGCATGATCTCGGTGCAGCAGGGCTATGACCCGCGCGATTTTGCGCTGATGGGCTTTGGCGGGGCAGGCCCGCTGCACGTCAACGCGGTCGCGCGGCTGATGGGCAGCTGGCCTGCGATCTCGCCGGTGAGCCCCGGCGTGCTGTGCGCGCTCGGCGATGCGACGACGCGGATGCGCACCGAAACCGCGCGCAGCTTCTCGCGCCTGGCTTCGCAGACGACGCTCGAGGAACTGGGCGGCATTCTGGACGAGATGGCGGCGCAGATCGGCGACGAGCTGGTCGCCGAGGGCGTCGCGAAGGACGATGTGACCATCACCTTCGAGGTCGATGTTCGCTATGCGGGTCAGGCGTTCGAGGTGCCGATGTCGGTCACCCGCGATGACCTGCATACCCACGGCATCGAATGGCTGACCGGGCGCTTCGATGAGGAGCACCACCGGCTGTTCACCTTCAACATGGATAGCGAGCACGAGATCGTGAACCTGCGCGCGGTCGCGATGGGCAAGGCGCTCGACCTGCCCGCCGCGAAGCTCCCTCAAGGCAATGGCGACCCATCGGCGGCGAAGCTGCGCGATCATGAGCTGTGGATGGGCGGGGCGATGGTGCCTGCAATCATCTACGACCGCTCCAAGCTGCTCGCCGGGGACGTGATCCCGGGCCCGGCCATCGTCATCGAAATGGATTCCACCACGCTGATCGAGGCGGACTGCACCGGCACCGTGGACAGTGTCGGCAACATCCTGATCACGCTGAAATGAAGGGGAACGCGGAAAACTTCTCTCCCTTCACGGGAGAGAAAAGACTTGGCTTGGCAGCTTGCCGCCTAGCAAGTCTTAGAGAGGGCATGGCGCAGCATCGCGGTCGCCGCCCCCTCACCCAGCTCCGTCTAAGCTCCTTCGTCGCCAAGACTTCGCAACCCTCTCCCGCAAGGGGAGAGGGGCATTTGGAGATGCTCTAATGCCCGCAACCATCATCCAGACCAACACCGCCCCGTTCGAGAAAAAGGCGATCGATCCGGTCACGCTCGACATCATCGAAAACGCCCTGCGCAATGCGCGCATCGAGATGGACGCAACCCTGGTGCGCACCGCCATGTCGCCGGGTATCCGCGAGCAGGGCGATGCCTTTCCGCTGATCGCCGACCATGAAGGGCGGATGATCGTCGGCCAGTTCGGCAGCTTTATCGGCGGCTTTCTCGAGGGCTATGACGGCACGCTCGAGGACGGCGACATGATCTTCCTGTCCGACCCCTATTCGGTCGGCGGCGCGATCAGCCATTGCAACGACTGGCTGGTGCTGCTGCCGGTGTTCAAGGATGGCCGCCTGCTCGCCTATACGGCGATGTTCGGTCACCAGAGCGACATTGGCGGCAAGGTGCCAGGGTCTATGCCGATCGATGCGACCAACATTTTCCAGGAGGGCGTGCGCATTCCGCCGGTCAAGATCTGGAAGAAGGGCGTCTATAACGAGGATCTGGTCAAGCTGGTGCTGCACCAGAGCCGAACGCCCGCCTGGTGCGCGGCGGACTTGAACGCACTGATCGCCTCATGCCGCGTCGCCGCGCGCCGCGTGATCGAGATGAGCGAGCGGTTCGGCGTCGACACCTATGTCTCGGCCACGCAGGAGCTGCTCGCGCGCAACCACCGCGCGATGAAGACGCTGCTTACCCAGGCGATCAGCGAGGAGCCGGTCAGCTTCGAGGATTATATCTGCGACGACGGCATGGGTTATGGCCCGTACAAGCTGAAATGCACGATGTGGCGCGAGGGCGATACCGTCATTCTCGATTTCGACGGCACCGACCCGCAGAGCCAGGCCTCGATCAATTTCCTGCTCAACGAGAACATGTTCAAGATGTTCTTCGGCATTTACATGATCATGGTCTTCGATCCCCAGATCCTGTTCAACGACGGGTTCTACGATCTGATCGAGGTGCGCATTCCGGAAGGATCGCTGCTGAAGCCGCGCTATCCCGCCGCGCTTTCGGGCCGCACCCATGCGCTGGGCCGCATCTTCGACATCCTGGGCGGGCTGCTGGGGCAGAAGACGCCCGAATTCCTCAACGCCGCCGGCTTCTCGTCCAGCCCGCACCTGTTCTATGCGGGGACAGACAAGAAGGGCGACTGGTTCCAGCTGTTCCAGATCGGCTTTGGCGGCATTCCGGGCCGTCCGATGGGCGACGGGCCCGACGGCCATTCGCTCTGGCCGGGCTTCACCAACGTGCCCAACGAGTTTCTCGAGCGCTATTTCCCGCTGGTCATCGAACGCTATGAGACCGTCGCGGACTCGGGCGGCGCGGGGCTGCATCGCGGCGGCAATGGCATCGTCATGACCTATCGTTTCCTCGAGCCGGGCGTCATCGCCATTCATGACGATCGCTGGTTCGTGCCGCCCTGGGGCGTCAATGGCGGCAAGCCGGGCGCTCGCGCGCGCAAGATTCTGGAAAAGCCCGATGGCACGCAAACCATCGTCGGCAACAAGGTGGAGGACGTCGCGATCGAAGCGGGCGATGTCCTGCACTTCATCACCTGGGGCGGCGGCGGCTGGGGTGACCCGCTCGAGCGCGATCCCGAGCTGGTAGGCAAGGAAATCCGCCAGGGTCTGGTCACGCCTGTCGGGGCCAAAGCCTATGGCGTGGTCGCCGATGGCGAAGGCGTGGTCGATCCGGCCGCAACCGAGGCTCTGCGGGCGGAGATCCGTGCCGGTCGCGGCGATCTGCCGCTGTTCGATTACGGGCCTGGCATCGAGACCTTGCGCGCCAATTGCGAGGCCGAAACCGGGCTGCCCGCGCCGATCCAGCCGCGCTGGGCCAATTACGCCATTGCTGCAGAATAAGGGACGGATGAGATGAGCCAGGAAAACCGGGGGGCATTGGCCGGCATTCGTGTCGTCGAACTGGGGCAGTTGATCGCAGGCCCGTTCTGCGGCCAGTTGCTCGGCGACATGGGCGCGGAAGTGATCAAGGTCGAACCCCCGGCCATCGATGGAAAAGGCGGCGGCGACCCCATGCGCAACTGGGGCCATGGCGAGCACAAATTGTGGTGGGAGGTCGTCTCGCGCAACAAGAAGTCAGTGACCGCCAATCTGCGTGTCGCCGAAGGTCAGGAGGTCGTGCGCAAGCTCGCCGCGCATGCCGATATCCTGATCGAGAATTTCAAGCCCGGCACGATCGAGAAATGGGGTCTGGGCCCTGATGCGCTGCACGCGATCAACCCGCGCCTGATCATTGTGCGCGTCTCGGGCTATGGTCAGACCGGGCCTTATTCGTCGCGCGCAGGCTTTGGCGGCATCGGCGAGGCGATGGGCGGCTGGCGCGCGATCGTCGGCGATCCCGATCGTCCGCCCAGCCGCATGGGTGTGTCGATCGGCGACAGCCTGGCGGCGACCTATGGCTGCATGGGCGCGCTCGCCGCGCTTCACGCGCGGACACGCACCGGCAAGGGTCAGGTCGTCGACAGCGCGCTCTATGAGGCGGTGCTGCAGGTGATGGAAAGCCTGGTGCCCGAGTACATGGTCAGCGGTCATGTCCGCAAGCGCACGGGATCGATCCTCGAAGGCATTGCGCCCAGCAACGTGTATCAGTGCAGCGACGGCGAATATCTGATCGGTGCCAATCAGGACGCTGTCTTCGCGCGGCTATGCCAGGCGATGGGGCGGCCCGAGCTCGCAACCGATCCGCGCTATGTCAGCCATGTCGCGCGCGGGCAGAACCAGAAGGAGCTCGATGATCTGATCGAGGCCTGGACGAGGACGCTGACCGTCGCCGAAGTCGAGGCGTTGATGATCGAGTACAGCGTGCCCGCAGGCAGGATCTACGGTGCGGCGGACATGCTCGAGGACGAGCATTTCAAGGCGCGCGAGGCGTTGGTCGAGGTCGACAGCCCGCGCTGGGGCAAGTTCGCGATGCAGAACAGCTTCCCAAAGCTGTCCGATACGCCGAGCGGAATCCGCAGCCTCGCGCCGCAGAGCATCGGCGAGCATAATGACGAGATCTATGGGACATTGCTCGGCATGGACCAGCAGACGATCGACAATCTGAAGGCCGCCGGCGCGATCTGATCCAGCCCTGTTGCTCCGTCATTCCCGCGAAAGCGGGAATCCCGCTTCTTTCTGTACCTTGCGTACAAGCGGGACCCCCGCCTTCGCGGGGGTGACGGAAAGGGACAGGCAGCCGTAACTTCGTTCAGCCTTTCAACCCTGCCAGATAGTCGAGCGCCTCGGCCTCGCGCACGACATCGGCATATTTCGCGTCCATGTCGAACAGGTTCGCCTCGTGCGGCGCCTGGTGGCGGTCGCCACAGGCATCGGCGATGACGATCGGGATGAAGCCGTGGCTTGAGGTATCGACACAGGTCGCGCGCACGCAGCCGCTGGTCGACAGGCCCGTGAGCAGCACCGTATCGACGCCCATCGCGGTGAGCGTCGCGGCGAGCGACGTGCCGAAAAACGCGCTCGGATATTGTTTGGAGATCACCAGCTCGTCGGCGTTCGGCTCCAACCCCTGCGGCCAGGCGCCCATCAGTGATCCTGCCTTGAACACCGCGAGCAGCGGCGTCTTCTGCTTGAAGCGGCCGCCATCGACCATGCTGGGGTGATAGACGACATTGGTGTAGATGATCGGGATGTCCGCCGCACGTGCAGCATCGCGCACCCGGATCGCGCTCGCCAGAGCATCCTCGACGGCGGCATAGAGCGGACATTCCGGATCGAAATAGGCCTGGACGAAATCGATCAGCAGCAGGGCAGGGCGCTGGCCGAAGCCGATGCGGTTGCCGAACACGCCCGCATAGTTCGATGCCGCTTGCGATTCCGTCATGGCCAGACCCCCTTTGCCGCCGGTCCCCGCTGATTCGCGGGCCTGCTGTCTCAAGGGGCCAAGCTCAACAGGCTGGCGCAGCGGAATGCAAGCGCTGGGCTCCGCCATGCGGATGAATTTGCCCGCGAAAGCCATCGAACTGCGCGGCGATCACCCGCGCATAAGGTTCCGAACCCTGGGCCAGCACCAGCTCATGATCCTCCCAGAAAAGGAGCCCGCGCCGTTCGAACTCGGTCAGCACGGCGCGGGCAGTAGGGAGGAACTCGTCGTTCAGGCTCGCGCGGCCCCGGCAGAGCAGCGCATTGATGATATCGCCGCGGCGGATATCGTCGGCATTGAGCGCGACACCGCGCGTCGGCGTCAGCCGGCCTTCGCCCACCAGCTTGCGATAGGGGCCCGCATTCTTCTCGTTCTGCACGATCAGATCGGGAAAGATGCTGATCGCGCTGGCACCGAAGCCCAGCAGCGTCGAGGCACCATCGTGCGTGAAGCCCTGGAAATTGCGGTTCACGCGGTTCTCGCGTGCGGCAATGGCGAGCGGATCATGCGGCAGCGCGAAATGGTCGAATCCCACCGGCACATAGCCCGCCTGGGTGAGCGTCAGATAGCCATAGGCCGCCTGCTCGAACCGCTCGCGGTCATCGGGCAGATCGCGCGCATCGATCCGCTTCTGCCGCGGGATCATGTCGGGCAGATGCGCATAGCCGAACAATGCGATCCGGCTGGGCGCGAGGCGGATCGTCTGCTGCAGCGTCGCGTCGAGATCATCGAGATGCTGGCCGGGCAGGCCGTACATCAGATCGAAATTGATCGCATCGATGCCGCGCATCCGCAGGCTGGTCATTGCCGTCTCGATATGGTCGAGCGGCTGGATGCGGCCGATCGCGGCCTGGATGTGCGGCGCGAAGGTCTGCACCCCCATGCTTACCCGGCTGACCCGCGACGAGGCGAGCACCAGCGCCCATTCCGAGGTGAAGTTGCGCGGATCGATCTCGATCGACACCTCGGGGCGCGAGCAGTCGAACACCGTCATGATCCGGTCGAGCAGGCGTACGAACTCGACCGGCGCGATGGCATTGGGGCTGCCCCCGCCAAAGGCGATATGCTGCACGCGTCCACGCCCGCCGAGCCTTTTGGCGACCATCGCGATCTCGGCGCGCAAGGCGGTCAGATAATCGGTCAGCCGATGCTTGCGGTTCGCCGCGCCGGTATTGCAGCCGCAATACCAGCAGATCTGCTCGCAATAGGGTATGTGGACATAGAGCGAGAGAGGGGCCCCCGATTCCACCGCATCGAGCGCGCGCATATAATGCTGAGCCCCCACATTCTCGCCGAAATCGGCCGCGGTGGGATAGCTCGTATAGCGCGGCACGGGGCGGCTGAGCAGATCGGGGTGATATGTCCACATGCCCGCAGATTATGCCGCTTCATGCGAGGCAACATTGATGGAGGTCAAAGTTCCCTGAAAGACCTTCACAGTGCGTGGAATTCGCTCAGAAGCTCGACCAGCTCTCATCGTCGGGATCGGCCTTCAGCGCCAGATTGCCGGCCACCGGCGCGGGCCGATGCTTGGGGCGGGCCTGGCGCGTGGGCGGCTGGCTTGTGCGCTGGCCGGTGTCGAAGCCTTCGACCATACGGGCAAGGTCGTTGGCCTCGTCGGCCAGGCTGCGGGCGGCGGCGTTGGACTGCTCGACCATCGCGGCATTCTGCTGCGTCATCTTGTCCATGTCGCTGACCGCCTGATTGACCTGCTGCAGGCGCAGCGCCTGGGCCTGGGCGGAATCGGCGATCTCTGCGATGCGGTCGTTGATCGCGGCGACACGTTCGCCGATCCGCATCAGCACGGTACCGGTCTCGTCGACCAGCGCCACGCCTTCGGCCACCGATGCGTGCGACGCCCCGATCAGCGCCTTGATGTCACTGGCGGCATCGGCGGAACGCTGCGCAAGCGCGCGGACCTCGTTGGCGACCACGGCGAAGCCCTTGCCTGATTCGCCCGCACGCGCGGCTTCGACCCCGGCATTCAGCGCGAGCAGATTGGTCTGGAAGGCAATGCCGTCGATCACGTCGATGATGCTGGTGATCTCGCTCGAGGATTTCTGGATATGCCCCATCGCCTCGACTGCTCGGGTGACGACGATGCCGCCCTCGGTTGCGCTGCCATGCGCGTCGGAGACCTGCTGGCCGACCTCGAACGCGTTCTTCGCGGTTTGCTGCACCATGCCGGTGACCTCGCGCATCGCCGCCGCGCTTTCTTCGATATTTGCCGCCTGCTGCTCGGTACGCTGCGCCAGATCACCCGAGGCCGAGCGGATTTCGGCAGAGCCATTGAGCACATTGCCCGCCGAAGCGGCGGTGCGGGTGACCACCGCGCACAGCGTCTCCGTCGCGCTGTTGAAGCTGACCCGCAGCGGTTCGAACTCGGGCGGGAAGGCGGCGGTGATACGATAGGCGAGGTTGCGACTGGCGAGCGCCTCGAGACCCAGGGTCAGCTCGCGCACCACGCCCGCCTGGACGTCGGCGGCAAGACAGGCCTGCGAGGATTTGCGGAAGACCTCGATCGCGCGCATCATATCGGCGATTTCATCCATCGGCTTGTCGAGCCCCGCTTCGGCCTTGAGATCGCCCTCGGCCATGCGCCACATGACCCGGGACACGGCCTTCAACGGATCGACCAGGTGACGCCGCAGCAGCAGATTGGCGGCGGCCAGCACCAGCAGCAGGACGAGCCCCGCCACCGCCATCGCGACAAAAGCCATGGTGACATAGCTGTCGCCGGTCTGCCGGGTCGCGGCCTGATAGACGGAGGTCTGCTCGACCAGCCGGTCTATCTCGCGCCGGTGAACGGCATAGGCGGCGGCAAGCCGGGCGATGCTCTGCCGCGCTGCCGCCTCGTCGCCGCGTTTCAGGCTGGGCAGGAAATACTGTTCGAGCTCGGTATAGAAGCGGCGGGCAGGCGCATCGACCTTGTGCACCTGGGCCTTCAGGTCATCGGGCAGGGTGGATGCGGCCCAGTGCCGTTGCCTGGCGTCGAACTCGCCATGCAGCTTCTGGAGCCGTGCCGCATGATGATCGAGCCGCTGAGGCTCGGCCATCGCGAGCCGCGCTTCGAGATAGGATTCGAGGATATAGACGGGCGGCGGCAGGATATCGGCGACGAGATCGGACGCCTGCTGGTTGTCGTTAGAGATCGGGCCGCCGACGCTGATCGTCGCCATCGCCGCGCCGACGAATAGCGCGGTCGCTGCCAGGGTTGCGAAAATGACGCCGGTGCCTGCCAGCGTGGCCTTGCCGATCTGCATCTGTCCTGCCCTTTCGCGCCAGCCAGATCGCCCGGTCCCCGCGTCAATCGAGACCCGTGAGATGGGTGTCGGCCTTCGCACAAGGCCGTCTGGAATAGCGAATGAGCAGCAGGGTCGCGCAAAGCGCTGAATTTATGGTTAATGCCGAATTATGCTTGAGTAACAATGAATAGAACTGATCCTGGATCGAAGCGTTACCTCCGGCCTGTCTCCGGCCGTTTCAGAATTCCGCCCAGTCGCCATCATCGGACTTGAGGGCAAGATTGCCTGAAATTACCGGCAGGCGAGGAGCGGCGCGCCTTTGCGTATTGACCGCTGCAACCTGTGGCCGACCGGTTTCGAAGGCTTCGACCAGCGCCGCCAGTTCGCTCGCTTCATCGGCCAGGCTGCGCGCGGCAGCGTTGGACTGTTCGACCATGGCGGCATTCTGCTGTGTCATCTTGTCCATGTCGCCGACCGCCAGATTGACCTGCTGCAACCGCACCGCCTGCATCTGTGCGGAGTCCGCGATATCGGCAATGCGCGCGTTGATCCTCGCCACGCGCTCGCCGATCTGCAGGAGCACCGCGCCGGTCTCGTCGACCAGCGCCACGCCTTCGGCCACCGACTGGTGCGACGTGGTGATCAGGTCCTTGATGTCATGCGCTGCGTCGGCGGAGCGCTGGGCGAGCGCGCGCACCTCGTTGGCGACCACGGCGAAGCCCTTGCCCGCCTCGCCCGCGCGCGCCGCCTCGACCCCGGCGTTGAGCGCGAGCAGGTTGGTCTGGAAGGCGATGCCGTCGATCACGTCGATGATGCTGGTGATCTGGCTCGCCGATTTCTGGATGCTGTCCATCGCCGCTACTGCGCGGGCGACCACCTTGCCGCCATCGGCGGCGCTCGCATGCGCTTCGGAAATGTCGCGACCGACATCGGTCGCGTTGCGCGCGGTCTGGTGCACCATCTCGGTGACCTCACGCATCGCGGCCGCACTTTCCTCCAGATTGGCGGCCTGCTGCTCGGTGCGCCGGGCGAGATCGTTCGAGGCGGAGCGGATCTCCGCCGCGCCGTTCAGCACATGGCCTGCCGATGCCACGCTATGGCTCAGGACCTCGGCCAGCTCTGCCATGGTCTGGTTGAAGCTGGTGCGCAGCGCTTCATATTCGTCGGGGAAACGCGTGTCGATGCGACGGGTCAGCTGCTTGGCAGCGAGCGCGTCCAGCCCGCCGGTCAGCTCGCGGACGATAAACGCCTGTTTCTGCTCGGCGGCAAGCCGCGACCGCGAGGCTTCGCGGAAGACCTCGATCGCGGCGATCATGTCGGCAATCTCGTCGACCGGCTTGTCGACCTCGGCCCGCGCCTCGAGATCGCCGCCAGCCATCCGCCGCATGGCATCGGCGACCGATTTGAGCGGGGTGATCGCATAGCGCGACAGCAGCCCATTGGCTGCTGCGAGCACCAGAGCAAGGATGAGCCCCGCCAGCGCCATGCTCCAATACGCAAAGCTGGCCTGAGCCGCGCCGGCTTCGCGCGTTTCAGCCTGATAGGCGGACGTCTGCTCGACCAGCTCGTCGATCTCGCGGCGATGTGCGGCATAGGCGCGGCCCAGGGCATCGATGCTCGCCGATGCCGCCGCCATGTCGCCGCGCTTCAGGCTCGGGAGAAAGCGACCTTCAACCTCTGCAAAGAACTGTTGCGCGGGCGCATCGACCCTGGTCAGCTGCGCCTTGAGCGGATCGGGCAGGGTCGAGGCGGTCCAGTGCGCCTGGCGGGTCTCATATTCGCCCTGCAGTTTTGCCAGTCGCTCGGCATGGCGCCGCATCGCGCGCGGCTCGACCATCGCCAGGCGCGCTTCCAGATAGGATTCCAGAATATAGACGGGCGGCGGCAGGATATCGGCGACCAGATCCGATGCCTGCTGGTTTGCGGCAACGACCGGGCCGCCGACGCTGATCGTGCTCAACGTCGTGCCGACATAGAGCGCCGCGACAGCGACCGTGGAGAAGATGACGCCGGACCCGATAAGTGTTGCCTTTTTCAGATCCATCGTCCGCGCTCCTTTCATTGGCGACCCGGAGCACGCACAAACGATTGCGAACGCCGGCTGCATTAAGCTTCGACCCCCCTGTTTTGGGGGGTAGCCTCCCGTACGACTGGACAGTTCAAGCATTGGTTAACAACGGCCCTTTTCCGCAGCAGATCTGGACCGATCACCCCCTATTTCAGGGGGGTGTGGCGTAAAGAAAGATTGACACAAACGGATCGCGATAACGGTGCGGGCAACGATTGCAGATCCGGGACAGGCTTGCTACAGCAGGCCAAAAATCATTGTGTATCAATATTTTTGTCGCCTGGTCGCGGCCCACATTGCCTGATCCTCCGGTTGACGCAAACCTCCAATCGAAATGGTTAATATCTTCAGAATTGGGTTAACGGCGCGCCCGTCAAATTGGATTTGTAAAATTTGCCGGGACATGGCCGCAAACCCGCAGAAAAGCGCTGATCGGCGCAAATTACCTCCGCATCGGATGTAATTTGCGCGAGAACCCAGACAGTTCTCGTGCGCTCGCGACCCGTGCCAGGCGGGGAACGGTCCTGTGCGTCGCCTCGTATGCTTCCTGTCGGGCCGGGTGACACAGGAGAAACCCCATGCATAACAGTTTTGTATCTGCCATTTTCGACAACGAGCGCCAAGCCGGACAAGCGGTCGAACAGCTCCGCACCGCGGGCGTGCCGGATAGCGCGATCTCGATTGTCGCCAGATCGGACAATGGCAAGGCCACTACGACCGATGGGGCCGGAGAAGAAACAACGCGCGATGTGCTCGGCACAGCGGCCGCAGGCGCAGGACTTGGTGCGCTGTTCGGCATTGCCGCGCTCGCCATTCCCGGCGTCGGGCCCTTCATTGCAGCTGGCGCGATTGCGGAGGCAGCGGTCGGCGGCGCGGCAGTGACCGGAACCGTGGTCGGGGCTGCAGCTGGCGGTCTGCTAGGTGTGCTTACTAGCCATGGCGTGGATGAGGACGAAGCGCGCTTCTATGAAGAGCGCATGACCCAAGGCGGCATCTTCGTTTCGGTCGATGCCGATTCCGCAGGCGTCTCCCCGGTGCATGTGCGCGATATCCTGTTCGGCGCAGGCGGCTACAATTCCACCGGCGCGCGCAGCGGCACGCTTGCCTGACGAGACAGATGGTCAGGGCGGTGGCCGACAGTCACCGCCCTTGCATCGCTGCCCGCGCCTCAGCAGTGCGAACCGGATTTGCCTGCAAGCCCCTTGGTCCGGCGGTCGGTCATCGCATGGCAGGCCTTGGAGCAATCGCCTTGCTTTTTCGGCAGGCCGTCGTCGCGTTCGGGAATGACGATCGTCGTCGTCCCGCCATTGCAATTTTCCATGACCAGCACCCGAACCTGCGCACGGGCAAGCGGGGCGTTGATCATCGCGATGGCGATAATGAGCGCGCAAAGGGCGGGAAGTCCGCCGGGACGGCGCAACGCGTTCATGGCAGGGCCTTTCCGGCATCAGCATCGTCGTCAACCAGAATGCGCACGGCAGCGCCATCCATGTCGTCATACTGACCGCCCTGGACGGACCAGAAGAACGCCCCCAGGCCGAGCAGCCCGAGCGACAGCGCGATGGGGATCAGCAACAGCAGGCCGTTCATTTCAAAGCTCCCTTGAGGCGCAGCGCATTGCCGACGACGATCAGCGATGAGCCCGACATGGCGATCGCCGCGACCAGCGGCGTGACCAGTCCGGCAAAGGCCAGCGGCACCGCGATGACATTGTATCCGATCGCCAGCGCGAAATTCTGGCGAACGATGGCCTGGGTGCGGCGTGCCATGCGGATCGTATCGACCACGGGCATTAGCCTGTCGCCCATGAAGATGCAGTCCGAGGCGTTCTTGCCGACATCGCTGGCCGATCCGGGCGCCATCGAGGCGTGGCCGGCGGCGAGCGCAGGACCATCGTTCAGGCCGTCGCCGATCATCAGCACCTTGTGGCCCGCGCCGCTGCTCCGTGCGATGGCGGCGAGCTTGTCCTGCGGGCTGAGCCCGGTCATCGCGGTAAGGCCCAAAGTACGCGCAACCGGCGCTACGGCCTCGGTACGGTCGCCCGAGAGAATCATCGCATCGACACTCTCAGCCTTCAAGGCGGCGATGGCCTCTACAGCATCGGGGCGCAGCGCGTCGGCAAAGCGTACCAGCGCAACGGGATGCCCATCGATGCTAAGCTCGCTCGCCAGTTCGCTGCCCGCTTCCGGACCTTGCGGCCTGCCCAGCGTGACCGGCTGGCCCTGCCACAGCGCGGCGACGCCGAAACCGGGCGTTTCCTGAACTTCGTCGATCTGCGCGGCGTGCACGCCCTGCGCGGTCAGGTCGCGGTTGAGCGCGGCGCTCAAGGGATGGCGGCTCATCTGCGCCAGCGCCAGCAGCAACGGGTAATGCTGCGGCGCGATCTCGCCCAGATTGCTCGCGACGGGGCGCCCGAGCGTCAGCGTGCCGGTCTTGTCGATCAGTGCGCGGTCGATCTCGGCCATGCGCTCGAGTGCGGAGCCGTCCTTGATCAGCACCCCGCGCTTCATCAGCGCCCCTGCTGCCACGATCTGCGCCGCGGGCACGGCGAGGCCGAGCGCGCAGGGGCAGGTGATGATCAGCACCGCCACCGCGATCAGCAGCGCCTCGTGCCAGCCTGCACCCGCGACCACCCATCCGGCAAAGGCGGTGAGCGCCAGCCCGTGCACCGCAGGAGCATAGAGCCGCGCGGCGCGGTCGGCGATGCGGACATAGCGCGACTTGCCTTGCGAGGCTTCACCCATCAGCCGGGCGATATCGGCGATCGCGGTATCGGTTCCGGCGGCGGTCACGCGCACGCGCACCGGCGCGTCGATATTGAGCGTACCGGCGTGCACCGGATCGTCGAGATCGGCATCCTGAGGCGCGCTTTCGCCGGTGAGCAGCGACAGGTCGATCCGGGTGCGGCCCTGCACGATCACGCCGTCGGCTGCCAACCGTTCGCCCGCTGCGACCAGCATCACCATGCCGGGCTGCAGGGCCGTTGCGTCGGTCCAATGCGTATTGCCATCTGCGCCGACGACCATTGCGCCGGTGCCCATGTTGCGGAGCAGCGCCGTGACGCCGCCGCGCGCGCGGTCGCGCATCACGCTGTCGAGCCAGCGCCCGCACAGCAGGAAGAACAGCAGCATGACGGCGCTGTCAAAATAGGCATGCGCGCCGTGCGTCGCGGTCTCGTAGAGGCTCAGCGCGGTGGCGAGCGTCACGCCGATGCTGATCGGCACGTCCATGTTGGTGTGCCCGTGCCGCAGCGCGCGCCAGGCCGAGCGGAAGAAGGGTCGTCCGGCATAGGCGATGGTCGGCAGGGCAATCAGTGCCGAGAGCCAGTGGAACAGGTCGCGCGTCACCCCGGTCGCGCCCGACCAGACCGAGACCGAGAGCAGCATGATGTTCATCATGGCGAAGCCCGAGACCGCGACCGCGCGGACCAGCTCCTTGCTGCTGGCCGCTTCGCCATCCAGGTCCTTCGGGCCCTCGCCGATCGGGTGCGCCTCGAAGCCCAATGAGGTGAACGCACCGAGCAGATCGGGCATCTCGGCATCGGCGGTATGCGCCAGGTGCACGCGCTTTTCGGTGAAGTTGACGCGCGCGGCTTTGATCCGGGCATCGCGCACCAGGCCCTGTTCGAGCTTGGAGATGCACCCGGCGCAGCGGATATCGGGCACGGCAAAGTCGCGTTCGATCAGCGCCGTTTCGGGCGAGAGACAGGTCATCACGTTCACTTGAGGTCCCTCCGATAGCGTGCCTCGTCGCCGCCATGGGCCATGGCGAGCTCGATCCGCCAGCGGCCCTGCGGCAGCATTCGGGTCGAGATCATGCCGCCCTGGCCGTCACCGACCATCACCAGCGCCTGCGACGGCAGACGGCCGAGCGGGTGGTGGATCATCGCCTTGGCGCTTTCGATCGGAAGCTTCGCGTCCTCATGCGCCAGCGTCACGCGGACATGCCGGGTACGGTCGAGCCAGACCGAGGGCTGCCAGCCGAGTCGGTCCTGCGCCTCAGCCTTGGCGAGCAGTTCGTTATAGTGCTGGCTGGCGACATAGCTGTTGTCGACCACCGTGCCGCCGAAGCTCGACAGCGCGAACCGGGCCATGGCGAAGTTCACCGCCATCACGATCGCGAAGAAGCCCACCAGGATGCCGGTCATGTGCCAGCCGGTGAACGGGCGAGGGGCGGTACGCATGGTCATTACTGGGCCTCCGGACGGTCGAACTGGATGGTGTCGCTATCGCCGCGCGGGTCGCCGTCCCGGCCTTGCGTCGCGATGGTGAAGTCCTGGCGCGCCGGCCCCTTGGCGGGTGCCGCGACGAACAGGCGGACGCGAGTGACGCTGTCGGGCGAGATGGTCATCTCGACCCGCTGGCTTGCCTTTTCGCGCGATCCGGTCTCGGTCCAGAGCTGCGCCCCGGGCAGCCCGCTGACGGTGATCGCCACCTTGCGCGGGCGGGCTTCCATGTTGCGCAGCTTGAGCGTGTAGTTGTTGCGGATCATGCCGTCGGACAGCTGGACATAGAGCGGGCTGCGCTCGTGCTGCACGGCCAGGTCCAGCCGGGTGCGCTGGCCGAGCGTGAACAGCATCGCGAGGCCGATCGTGCACCAGATGGCGAGATAGACCATCAGCCGCGGACGCAGCAGCGTCTTGAGCACGGGCTGCGCAGTGCCGCCGGCGCGTTCCACCGCGACATCGTCGAGCGCGCAATAGTCGATCAGCCCGCGCGGACGGCCGACCTGCGCCATCACCGTGTCGCAGGCATCGATGCACAGCGCGCAGGTGATGCAGCCGATCTGCGGCCCGGTGCGGATATCGATGCCGGTCGGGCAGACCGCGACGCACTGGTTGCAGTCTACGCAATCGCCGATGCTGCCCGGATGCGCGAGCGCCTTTTTCAGGCTTCCGCGCGGTTCGCCGCGCCAGTCCTTGTAGGTCACCAGCAGCGATTTTTCGTCCATCATCGCGGTCTGAATGCGCGGCCACGGGCACATGTAGATGCACACCTGTTCGCGCATGAAGCCGCCGAGCACGAAGGTCGTCATGGTCAGCACGCCGACCGTGGCATAGGCGACATAGGCCGCCTCGCCGGTCCAGAATTCGCGGGTCAACGTCGGCGCATCGGCGAAATACATGATCCACGCGCCGCCGGTCCAGAAGGCGATGGCGAGATAGAGGCCGTATTTGAGCGCGCGCTTTCCGATCTTCTCCAGCGTCCAGGGGCCATTGGCGAGCCGGATCTGCGCGTTGCGATCGCCGTCGATCAGCCGGTCGACATGCTGGAACAGGTCGGTCCACACCGTCTGCGGGCAGGCATAGCCGCACCAGGCCCGGCCGACTGCGCTGGTGACCAGGAACAGGCCGATGCCCGCCATGATCAGCAGGCCCGCGACATAATAGAATTCGTGCGGCCAGATTTCGATCTGGAACATGTAGAAGCGCCGGTTCGCCAGATCGATCAGCACCGCCTGATCGGGCGCATAGGGGCCGCGATCCCAGCGGATCCACGGCGTGCCGTAGTAGATGGCCAGGGTCACGGCCATGATCAGCCATTTCAGGCGTCGGAAAGTGCCGTCCACCTTCTTGGGGTAGACGCCCTTGCGCGCGGCGTAGAGCGGGCCTTCGACGTTCGCAAGGGCGTCGGGGTTAGCCATTATCGGCCTCCCCTTTGGGCTGAGCGGTGAGGACAGGAGCGGGAGCGTCCTCTCCGCCGCCCAAAGAATGGACATAGGCGCTGAGCATCTTGATGGTCACCGCATCGAGCTTGTCGTTCCAGCGCGGCATCACGCCATTGCGCGGGGCGTAGATGGTCTTCGTGATCGCCTCGCGGCTGCCGCCATAGAGCCAGACGGCATCGGTAAGCTTCGGGCCACCCAGTTCGCGGATGCCCTCGCCGTTCGGGCCGTGACAGGCGACGCAATTCGCCTCGAAAAGGGCTGCTCCGCGCGCCGAGGCGGCGCTCGGCTTTTCCTGGCGGCTGATGACACGCACGTGGGCGACCAGATCGTTGATCGCGGCAGTATCGAGAATCCCGTCCTTGCCGAAGGCGGGCATCATGTTGAAACGCGTCTCGGTGTGGTCGGGGTTGCGGATGCCGTGGGTCAGCGTGGTCTCGATTGCGGCCAAGTCGCCGCCCCACAGCCAGTCGTCATCGGTCAGGCTGGGATAGGCGCCGACCACGCCCGCTCCGCCCGCACCATGGCATTGCACGCAATGCACCTTGAACGCGGCGCTGCCACCCTGGATCGCGGCCTCCATCAGCTCGTGCTTGCGCGGCAGATCGGTGATCGAGGTGGCGGCAATCGCCTTGGCGATCGGTGCACGCTTGGCGTCCTGCGCAGCGAGTTCAGCCTTGAGATCGCCGCGGCTCGACCATTCGAGCACGCCGCGCGTGGCGCTGTTGACCATCGGCCAGGCCGGGAACAGCACGACATAGACCGCCGCCCAGGCGATGGTCGCGTAGAAGGTCCACAGCCACCAGCGCGGCAGCGGGGTGTTCAGCTCTTCGATGCCGTCCCATTCATGGCCGACGGTGGCGGTGCCGGTGGGTTCGTCGATGCGGCTCTTGTCAGACATTGTCGTCTTCCCTGAAGATCATGTTGGCGGCGTCGTGGTTGTGCTGGCGCGCGCCCTTGCGGAAGGGCCAGGCGATCAGGCCGATGAACAGCACGGTCATGGCGAGCAGGCCCCAGCTGTCGGCAAAGTGGCGCAGATCGTCATAGGTCATGGATTGGCTCCCTTGGGCGCTGCAGCGGCGACCTTGGCGGGGGCAGGGGCATCGCCCTGGTCCTGCGGCGCGGCCTTTTCGACATCGACCAAGGTGCCCAGCATCTGCAGATACGCGATCAGCGCATCCATCTCGGTGATCCGCGAGGGATCGCCGTCGAAATCGCGCACCTGCGCCTTGGGATAGCGCGCCTGCAATTCGGTGGCGCCATCCGCATTGGGGTCGGCCTGCGCTTTCAGATCGGCATTGGCAGCGGCGATCGCGGCCTTGCTGTACGGCACGCCCACCCGCGACAAAGCGGTGAGATCATCGCTCATGTCGCCCGCATCGAGCTCGCGCTCGGCGAGGAACGCATAAGGCGGCATGATCGATTCCGGCACCACGCTGCGCGGATCGGCGAGGTGCGCGCGGTGCCATTCGTCCGAATAGCGCTTGCCGACACGCGCCAGATCGGGACCGGTGCGCTTCGACCCCATTGGAACGGGTGATCGTACATGCTCTCGGCCGCCAGGCTGTAATGGCCATAGCGTTCCACCTCGTCGCGGAACGGGCGGATCATCTGGCTGTGGCAGGTATAGCAGCCCTCGCGCATGTAGATGTTGCGTCCGGACAGCTCGAGCGGGGTATAGGGGCGCATCCCCTCGACCTTCTCGATCGTGTTGTCGATCCAGAAGAGCGGGGCGATCTCCACGATGCCGCCGACGACGACGGCGGCGAGCGCGCCCAGACCCAGCAGGGTGATGTTGCGTTCCAGCTTCTTGTGGCTGAAGCGCGGTTCGGCGATATTGTCGGCCATTTCTCGGCTCCCTTATTCGGCGGGCACGGCGACCAGCGGGCGGTCGGCGGCGGCATTGTGCGGCGTCTCGGTCATCGGCTTCTCGTCGCGGACCTTGCCGGCCAGCGTCGCCCAGACGTTGACGATCATGATGATGAAGCCGCTGAGGTAGAGCAGGCCGCCAAAGGCGCGCATCAGGTACATCGGGTGCATCGCGGCGACGGTTTCGACGAAGCTGTAGACCAGATATCCGTCGCTTCCGTATTCGCGCCACATCAGGCCCTGCATGATGCCCGCGACCCACATCGACGCGGCGTAGAAGACGATGCCGGCGCTCGCGAGCCAGAAGTGCCAGTTGACCATCCGCAGCGAGTACAGGCGCTCACGACCCCAGAGCCGCGGGACCAGATAGTACATGCAGGCAAAGGTGATCATGCCGTTCCAGCCGAGCGCACCGCTGTGCACATGGCCGATGGTCCAGTCGGTATAATGCGACAGGCTGTTGACCGACTTGATCGACATCATCGGGCCTTCGAAGGTGCTCATGCCGTAAAAGGCGAGCGCCATGACCATCATGCGGATGATGGGATCGGTGCGGATCTTGTCCCATGCGCCGTTGAGCGTCATCAGGCCGTTGATCATGCCGCCCCAGCTCGGCATCCACAGCATGATCGAAAAGACCATGCCCAGGGTCTGCGCCCAGTCGGGCAGCGCGGTATAGTGGAGGTGGTGCGGACCCGCCCAGATATAGAGGAAGATCAGCGACCAGAAGTGGATGATCGACAGCCGATAGCTGTAGACCGGGCGTTCGGCCTGCTTGGGCACGAAGTAATACATCATCGCCAGGAAGCCGGCGGTCAGGAAGAAGCCGACGGCGTTATGGCCGTACCACCACTGGGTCAGCGCATCCTGCACGCCCGCGAAGGCCGCATAGCTCTTCGATCCGAAGATGGTGGCGGGCAGCGACAGGTTGTTCACCACGTGCAGCATCGCGATGGTGATGATGAAGCTGAGATAGAACCAGTTGGCGACATAGATATGCGGTTCGCGCCGACGGACGATCGTGCCGACGAACACCGCCAAATAGGCGAGCCAGACGATGGTCAGCCACAGATCGACATACCATTCGGGCTCGGCATATTCCTTCGCCTCGGTCACGCCCATGAGGTAACCCGTGGCGGCGAGCACGATGAACAGCTGGTATCCCCAGAAGACGAAGCGGGCGAGGGCAGGGAAGGCCAGGCGCGCGCGGCAGGTGCGCTGCACGACGTAGAAGCTGGTCGCGATCAGCGCATTGCCGCCGAACGCGAAGATCACCGCCGAGGTATGCAGTGGCCGCAAGCGCCCGAAGGTCGTGAACTCCAGATTGAAGTTGAGCGCGGGATAGGCAAGCTGCAGCGCGATGAACAGTCCGGCGGCGAGCCCCGCCGTGCCCCAGAACAATGTCGCGATGACACCCCAGCGGATGGGATCGTCGTCATATTGCCCCTGATCGGCCGGTGCCTTCAGGATCCCGCGCGCGATCGCGCCATAATCGGCACGGCTCATGGTGAACCAGAGCGCCAGCAGCGCGGCGATCATCATGATCGTCATGTGCACCGCATAGGGCGTGTCGACGGCCATCACCGCCATTGCCAATGCCAGCAGGGCAAGGCCCAGCCAGCCCCCGGCCTTCAAAACCAAACCATCCATAACGCTTGTCCCCGTGCACGCGGCTTCACAGCAGAATCCGCGCTTCCTCCGCAGGGGTTTGCCCCGAGTGGCGGGCCAAGACATTGATCCGGGTCAAAGAAAATTTTGCGCCGCATCAATGCGACGAACCGAGGCCCAAGGCAGGGAAGCGGTCACTCAAGGAGGAGTGATCATCATGAACACCAAGATTATCCCGCTGGCTCTAACGGCAGCTGCGCTGGCCCTTCCCGGCCAGGCGATGGCACAGGCGGGCGAAGTGCATTTCAAGGTTCTGGGCACGCTCGTCGCGCCCGATGGCAAGATCAAGGACGTCAAGGTCGACCGCATCGGTCTGCCCGCCGGAACCCAGACCAAGGCGAACGACAATTTCGTGCCCACGGTCGCGATCGAATATTTCCTCGCCGATTCGCTGTCGGTCGAAACCATCGCCGGGGTGACCGAGCATGACGTCGACGGGCGCGGCGCGCTCGCCGGGGCCGGGCTGGTCTCGAACGCCAAGATCGTCCCCGCCACGGTCACGCTGAAATATCATTTCGGCAAAGCCGGCGGCATCCGCCCCTATATCGGCGCGGGTCCCAGCTATTTCATCTTTATCAACGAAAAACCGGGCGCGACGACGCGGGCGCTCGGCGCCACCAGCCAGAAGATCAACGACACCGTCGGCGCGGCGCTGCAGGCGGGCGTGGACATTCCGGTGAACGACAAGGGGCTGTTCATCTCGGCCGACGTGAAGCGCTATTTCCTGCGCCCGCTGGCCAGCTGGCGTGCCAATGGCGTCGAGGTGCTGCGCACCCGGCACGAGCTTGACCCCTGGGTGATCAGCGCCGGTATCGGCTTCCGTTTCTGACGAAGCGGCGGTGGGTGACTCAGCCCGCCATCTCTTCCATCGCGGCGCGGTTTCGGATCACGATCTCGCGGCGCGATGGCAGGGAGAGCAGCCCGTCGCTCTTCATCCGGGTGAGTTGGCGGCTGGTGGTCTCGATCGTCAGGCCCAATATGTCGGCGATCTGCTGACGGCCGAAGGGCAGCTCGAACCCATTGAGCGATCCATCGGCATTGCAGCCCTGGCCCGACAGGCGATCGGACATTTCGAGCAGGAACGATGCGACCTTTTCGGTTGCCGACTTGCGGCCCAGCAGCATCATCCAGTGGCGCGCGCGGTCGAGCTCATCGAGCGTGCGGCGGAGAAGCTTCTGCTGCAGGTCGGGATGCTCGCTGGCGAAATCGTCGAACGCGTTGCGGTTGAAGATGCAGACCTCGGCATCGGTCATCGCGGTAACGCTGTATGGGCTTTCCTTGCCGAACGGACGGCCGATGAAATCGGACGGAAAGACGATGCCGACAATCTGCTCGCGCCCGTCCGATGCGGCGACGACGAGCTTGAGCACGCCCTCGAGCACATTGGCGACGACGGGCGCGTCATCGCCTTCCCACAGCAGGGTGTGTCCGGCCTTGACCTTCTGGCGGCGACCCATCTTGCCCAGGATCAGCAATTCGTCGGGCGTCAGGCTCGAACAGATCGCGCGGTTCCGCACGATGCAGGAAGAACAGTCGTTCATGGCCCATCCCTAACCAGAAAGCTGTCAAATAGACATAACATTGTTACGGGCGCGGGGGTAGTCCCGCAAAAGTGATCGCGCTTTCGGCTCCATTTTCGGCCACGGCAGCAACGCCTGCGAAATAATCGTCGACGATGATGCCGGGCAGCGTCAGCTTGGTATCGGTGGTTTCCTGCGACTGTTCCCAGTCGCGCGCATCGGCCCTGCGCCAATAGACTTTGTAGCGCGCCGCGCCCGGAACCTCGGCCCAGCTCACCTTGGTGTCGGTGCTGAGCGCGCCGCCCAGTACCGCGCTGGCGGGCGCAGGCGGGGCGCTGGCGAGTTCGCGGATGACCGCGATGTTGAGCGCGGTAACGCGCGCGAGATAGGGAAAGTCCATCTCGTCGATGGTATCACCGAACTTGCGCCCGTTTTCCTCGCGAATGTCCTGATGCTGGTGATCGTAATTCTCGACGCCGACGGTGAAGCGGATCGCCGGATAGCCCAGTTCCAGCGCGGGAAGGTGATCGCCGCCGCGCGAGAAGCGGTCGGGGCGGCGGACGCCGAAGACCTCTAGTCCCAGATCGCTGCGCGCCTTGCCGACGCGCTGTGCGGCGCGCATCAGCGCCCGCGAGGGGCCGTCATCCTCCGCGCCGCTGCCGCGACGCGCCATCGCTTCGACCACCGATTCCGATGCGCGGATGCCCTCGCTGAACACGCGCACCCGGTCGGCGACCTTGCGGCCATCCTGACCCTCGGTATTGCCGACGATATCGTTGTTGAGCAAAGCGCGCACCTGCCAGCCGCGCGCCCGTGCGGTCTCGGCAATCAGCCGACCGCCCCACAGCCCCTGTTCCTCGCCCGAGAGCACGGCATAGATGATCGTCGGCGCGAACTTTTCCTTGCTCAGGGCACGCGCGGCTTCGAGCACCAGCGCCACGCCTGAGCCGTCGTCGTTCGCGCCAGGCGCGTCGCTGGTGAAATCGGCGACGTCCGACACGCGGCTGTCGATATGCGCGGAAATGATGATGACATCATCGGGATTGCCCGTCCCGGCCTGCACGCCCAGCACGTTGACGACATTGACGCCATTGGGCGCGCGCGGGCCGGTGAAGCGCCGGTCGATCTGCTCGACCGTGATGCAGCCGCCGCACGCCTTGCCTATCTTTGCGAATTCCGCTGCCGCCCAGCGCCTTGCCGCACCGATGCCGCGCGTGGGATGGTCGGGCGAGGACAATGTGTGGCGCGTGCCGAAGCTCACCAGCTTCTCGACATCGGCGCGCAGGCGGCCGGGATCGGCCTCTGGCGCGGCGAGCGCGGGGGTGACGGAAAGGGAGAGGGAAAGGGCGGCGACCAGGGTTGCGATCTTGAGCATGCGCGCAAGCTGGCGCAAATCCCCTGTCAGCGCAAGAGCTTGGGCAAGCCCTTGGCCGCGCGTCAACCGCCGGTTTTGAGATACCAGCGCTCGCGCCCTTCGAGGCAGAGAGCCGTCAGCATGCCGCTCATATAGGCCCCGGTATCGATGCCGATGCGGTTGGAGCATTCCTCGACATCGTCGGTGATAGTGTGGCCATGCACGATCAGCTTGTCGTGCGGGGTTTCGTCCATGATGAAATCCTCGCGGATCCAGCGCAGGTCCTTGGGGCGCTGCTCCTCGATCGACTTGCCCGGACGGATGCCGGCATGGACAAAGGCATAATCGCCCATCACGATCCGGTCCTTGAAGCCGCGCACGAAATCGAGATGCCGCTTGGGCAGCAGCGTGGTGAGCCGCTCGGTCAGCTCTTCCATGCTCAGCGAATTATATTCCTGTGGGCTGATGTCATAGCTCAGGATCGTTTCGCGTCCGCCGATCTTGCAGAAGAAGCGCACCAGCTTCTCGTCGCCATCGGCGGCGGCGAGATACACTTCCTCGTGATTGCCCATCAGGAAATGGACATTGTCGCCCAGCGTTTCGGACAGTTCGATCGCGCGATCGATCACCCCGGCGCTGTCCGGACCGCGATCCATCAGGTCGCCCAAAAACACGATATGCGTGTCAGCAGGGCCGCGCATGCGGTCGTCCATGACGATCTTGTCGAGCAGCTGGTCGAGCAGGTCGCGCCGGCCATGGATGTCGCCGATCGCATAGACGCGCTGGCCGTCGGGCAGGGTGGCGGTATCGATGGGCGCTGCCGGTTTGGGCTTTCTGCGCAGCAAGGCCTTCAGCATGATGCTTCCGCTTCTTCTCTTGTCGTGATCGTGCGTCGCCCCGTGCGGCTGCTATATGCGCCAATCGGCCCAAAGTGCAATGGGCCTGTGTTCGCAAGTGCAGCAATTCCTGCGCTGTGTCGCAATGGCGCAACATTCCCCCTCCCGCCGGGGAGGGGGAATCAGGATCACTCCGCCGCGAAGCTCAATCCGGCCCGGGCGACCAGCCGTTTGACCAGTTGCTCGCCCAGCACCGCGCCAGGGGTGGTGATGCCGCCGGGGCCTTCGGGCACGTCCTCGATCAGCCCGAGCGCGCTTTCGGCGATCATCTTGCTGGTAGAGCCGTACCCGGGGTCCTTGTCGCCCTTCACGCCATAGAGCTGCACCTGGCCATCGGGCATCTCGGCGACGAACAGCACGTCGTAGAAACCGTTCTCGCGCTCCTCCTTGCTCGGGCCTTCGCCGGGCTTGGGGCCGCCTTCGCCGCCCATCATATCGGTGCTGGCAATATGCTTGGCGATCGCCTCGCCCTTCTCGCCGGGGCCGGTCAGCATCATCTCGTCATAGACGAAATCCTGCCCATAGGGGTGGCCGAGCAGCGCATTGGTGCGATGGACATTCTTGGTGTTGATCGGCGCCATGATGAACGGCGCGGCCCAGCTGCCGAGCTTCTCGTCATGCTCGGGCTTGTTGCCCTTGGGCTGGGCCGGGCCTTCGAAGCCGCCCGCCAGGCTGAACGGGTTGGTAAGATAGCCGAGCAGTTCGGGATTGCGCCCGACCGCCGCCATGGTCGCCTTGAGCGAGGCGGCGGTACCGCCCGAAAACGTGCCCTGCATCGCGCGCACGCGGCCCTTGATCCGCGGCGTGGGCTTGCCGAACTTCGCGACGCACTCCTTCTGCAGCATCAGCACGCCGAGATCGAACGGGATCGAATCGAAGCCGGTCGAGAACACGATCCGCGCGCCGCTTTCCTTCGCGGCCGCATCATATTTGTCGATCATCTGGCGCATCCAGGCGGGCTCGCCGCACAGATCGACATAATCGGTACCATTGGCGGCGCAGGCGGCGACCAGCGGCTCGCCATAGAGCTGGTACGGGCCAACGGTGGTCAGCACGACCTTCGTCCGCTTGGCCATGGCATCGATGGTGTCGGGCTCGTCGGCATTGGCAACGACGATCGGGGTGTCGGCGGGCATGTCCATCTCTGCAAGCACTGCTGCCATCTTGTCGGCAGAGCGCGCCGCGACCGCCCATTTAGGGGCACTGCCGCCCTGGCCGTAGGTGTTCTGCAGATATTCGGCGACCAGACGCCCGGTAAAGCCGCTGGCACCATAGACGATGACGTCGAACTCGCGCGAATCGCGTGCGGACATGAGGCTCTCTCCTGCTGTGATATTATGGTGCGTGCTTGTGGGTCAAAGCCGGGGCAATGTCACGCCGCGCTGGCCCATATATTTGCCCGCGCGGTCGGCATAGCTTGTCTCACACGGTTCGTTGCCCTGGAGGAACAGGAACTGACACGCGCCCTCGTTGGCGTAGATCTTGGCGGGCAGCGGCGTGGTGTTGCTGAATTCGAGCGTGACATGGCCTTCCCAGCCCGGCTCGAGCGGGGTGACGTTGACGATGATGCCGCAGCGCGCATAGGTCGATTTGCCGAGGCAGATGACCAGCACGTCGCGCGGCACACGGAAATACTCGACCGTGCGTGCCAGCGCGAAGCTGTTCGGCGGGATGATGCAGACATCGGTCTTGCGATCGACAAAGCTCGCCGGATCGAATTCCTTGGGGTCGACCACCGAGGAATTGACGTTTGTGAAGATCTTGAACTCGTCCGCCACGCGCGCGTCATAGCCATAGGAGGAAAGACCGTAGGATATGCAGCCATCGCGCCGCTGGCCTTCCACGAACGGCTCGATCATGCCGTGTTCCTGCGCCTGGGTGCGGATCCATTTGTCGGAAAGGATGGACATGCGGCTATTCTCCTGGCCCGCTCAGCCTGAGCCTGTCGAAGGCTCTGCGCGTACGCTGGCTGAGCGGTCGTGGTTAGAGTTTATTCCAGATTGGCCGGGCCGAACGCGGCTGGCAAGAGCACCGAAAGCCGGTGCTCGATCGCGCCCGTCGCGTGGCCCGAATAGACGATCGGATCGGTGCCGCCGAGTTGCGCCAGCTCGTTCATCACCTGGCGGCAGCGGCCGCAGGGCGTCACCGGATGCGGACCCGGCGCAAGCTGGCCATCGGCATCCAGTGGCCCGCCCATGATCGCGACCTCGACCAGCCCTTTCCGCCGCCCCTGAAGGTTGGCAGCGATCGCGGCGCTGGTTTCGGCGCAGATGGCCAGACCATAGCTCGCATTCTCGAAATTGCTGCCGGTCACGATCGTGCCGTCGGCAAAACGGAAGGCTGCGCCGACATGAAAGCCCGAATAGGGGGCGTAGGCCGTCAGCGCCGCTGTGCGCGCTGCCTCCAGCAATTCGGTCCTGCTCGCATCATCGCTCATGGTCGCACCACATTCCAGCGCACGCCCTGCGGCGCGCCGTTGATCCGGTAGAAGCTGCTCGATTGCCACATCACCCAGCGCTTGGCAGCATAATCTGGCGGCACGAAGTCTCCGAGCAGCCAGACCGTCCGGGCCAGTCCCTCGCTGACCTGATATTCCTCCTCGAAATCCTGGCCGATGCGCAGCAGCGCCGGCTTGCCCGCATGGTTCTCGATCTGGTTGAGCAGGGTGTTGAGCTCGCCCAGCAGCATGGCGCGATCAGGTCGGGTCTTGCAGGCTTCGCTCAGCTCCAGGCTGACAACGGGGGGCAGCATGTCGGGATCGCGCGGAACGGTGGTGATGAACTGCTGCGCCTGCGATTCCTCACTGGCGCACAGGCTGAACTCATGCACCGCGCCATAGCGCATGCCCGCCGCGCGCGCGCCCTTGATGTTCGCCGCAAAGCGCGGGTCACGCAGGCGCCCGCCCGCGCTCGCGCGCACATAGGCAAAATCCGCGCCCATGGTCGCCAGTGTCGGCCAGGCCAGGTCGCCATCGGCGGCGCTGACATACAGGCCCTGCACCGGGTAATCCTTGCGCGAAGGGGTCCATCCGGTGATGCCGCCCCAGATCAGCCCGCCGAGCACCGCCAGCAGCAGCGCGAGCAGGACGAGGCCGATGGTCCAGCGTTTCAGGGTCGAAGGGCGCATGTCGCTCGTGTCAGCCCTTGATGTGCAGCACGCAGATCAGCGTGAACAGGCGGCGCGCGGTGGGAAAATCGATCTCGATCTTGTCCTGCAGTCGCTCGACCAGCAGCTCGGCCGCGTCGTTGTGGACCCCGCGCCGCGCCATGTCGATCGTCTCGATCTCCTGCGCCGTCGCCTTGCGGATCGCCTGATAATAGCTGTCGCAGATCGCGAAATATTCGCGGATCGGGCGGCGGAAGCGGCCCAGCGCCAGCACCAGCGTTTCCAGATGGCTGCCATCCTCGCGCGAGATGGTGATGGCAAGCCTGCCCTCGAACACCGCCAGATGCAGCCGGAAGGGTCCGGCATAGCCATCGGGATAGGCTTTGAGCGGCTTGAAGAAATTGTCCTCGATCAGGTCGAAAATGGCGATGCGCCGTTCCTGCTCGATATCCGCATTGCGCCACAGAATCGTCTGCTCGTCGAGCTCGACATGGATGATGCGCGGGTTGGACATGATCCCCCCGTCTTTCCCTATGCCGTGCATCGGGGCAAGCGGAAAAAGCCCGCCGGTTCTGCTCTCCCCGGCCTTGTCCACACGATTATTGGCACAGGCGGCTTGCGCGCCCGGGCGGCTGCGGCGATTATGGTCGGATGCCCGAAGATATCCTGCTCCAAGCCGCACCGCCGCCGGCGCTGCCGCCCCAGATTGCCGCGCCGAATGCGCGCGAGCCCGCCGAAGCGCGGCTGCCGCGCAATATCGAGGCCGAGGCCGCGTTCCTGGGCGCGCTGCTGATCGACAACCGCATCGCGGAAGAGGTCGGCGCGCGGCTCAAGGCGGAGCATTTCTTCGAAAGCGTCCATCAGCGGCTCTATGCGCAGATCATGAAGCTGATCGACAAGAACGTCACCGTCACCCCGGTGACGCTCAAGCCGTTCTTCGAGAATGACGCCGGTTTGGCGGAGCTGGGCGGTATGCGCTATCTCGCGCGGCTGACCGGCGATGCCGGCGGGCTGATCGGAGCGCGCGACTTTGCCGAGCAGATCTACAATCTCGCGCTGCTGCGCGAGCTGATCCAGGTTGGCCGCTCGCTGGTCGAGAAGGCGATGGACACCAGCGAGGCGGTCGACCCGATGGGCCAGATCGAGCTGGCCGAAGCGGCACTCTACAATGTCGCGCAGGGCGAGGGCGATACGAGCGGCGCGGTGCAGTTCAACGTCGCCACCCGCACCGCACTGTCGATGGTCGAAAAGGCGCTGAACAGCGGCGGCCATGTCTCGGGCGTGACCACGGGTCTTACCGATCTCAACGCCAAGATTGGCGGCTTGCATCCTTCCGACCTTTTGATCCTTGCCGGACGCCCAGGCATGGGCAAGACCTCGCTTGCCACCAACATCGCCTTCAACGCCGCCGCGCGCTGGCGGCTCGACAAGGCGGCGGGCGTCGCCGACGACAAGAATGTCGGTGCGAAGACCGCGTTTTTCAGCCTCGAAATGTCGGCAGACCAGCTCGCCACGCGTATCCTGGCGGAGCAATCGCGGATCAGCTCTGAAAAGCTGCGCATGGGCCAGATCGCCCGCAACGAGTTCCAGCGGCTGGTCGCGGCCTCGCAGGAGCTCGAGGACCTGCCGCTGTTTATCGACGATACGCCGGGCCTGACCATCGCCGCGCTCCGCGCCCGCGCGCGGCGCCTCAAGCGCAAGCACGATATCGGCTTCATCGTGGTCGACTATCTCCAGCTGCTCCAGGGTACGGGCCGCAACGAGGGGCGCGTCAACGAGATTTCGGAGATCAGTCGCGGCCTCAAGACGCTAGCCAAGGAGCTGCAGCTGCCGGTGATGGCGCTGTCGCAGCTCAGCCGCGCGGTCGAAAGCCGCGAGGACAAGCGACCGCAGCTGTCGGACCTTCGCGAATCCGGATCGATCGAGCAGGACGCGGACATCGTGCTCTTCATCTATCGCGACGAATATTACAATCAGGCGCTCCAGCCGACCGTTCCCGACGACAACAGCACGCCCGAAGAGGTCGAGAAATACCGGATCTGGGAGGAACGCCATCTCAAGGTGCAGGGCAAGGCGACCGTTGTCGTCGCCAAGCAGCGCCATGGCTCCACCGGCAACGTCCAGCTGCGCTTCGAAAGCGAATATACCAAGTTCAGCGACCTCGCCCGCGAAGACTATATGGAAGGTGGGTTTGACGAATAGGCGAGGCTGAATGACGCGTATCGGCAAGCTGCAGGAAAAATTGCTGCGTGGCAGTGCACTGAGCTTCGCCGAGTTCGAGCGGCTTTTGCAGGCTTATGGTTTCGTCCTGGATCGCGTCAAGGGCAGCCACCATATCTACAAGCACCAGGGCATTGGAGACCGGATCAACGCCCAACCCGATGGCAAATCGGCCAAGCCCTATCAGGTGCGCCAGTTTCTTGTTATTATCGAAGCCCACGGGCTCCAGTTGGATGACAAGGCATGACGCCGCATTACCATATCAACCTGTTTTGGTCGGCTGAGGACGAAAGCTGGATCGCAGATGTTCCCGATCTAAAACATTGCAGCGCGCATGGAGCAACGCCCGAACAGGCTGCCGCAGAAATTGCAATCGCCATCGAAGCCTTTGTCGAAAGCCTGCAAGCCGATGGCCTGCCCGTACCCGAACCTCGTTACCGCCCCGCCTATCAGAGTGTTCGGGCCGCCTAACCTCGTAGCATCGTCAACAGGGTTCGCAGCCTCGGTTTGACGATCGAAGCCATACACATCATATTGCACCAATAGTATGACGATGATGGGATGTCATTATGGCGACGGTGCGCAAGACGATCACGCTGACGCAGCAGCAGGACGCCTGGATTTCCGACAAGATCGCCGCTGGCAGCTACACCAATGACAGCGAGGCGATCCGGGACCTGATCCGGCAGGCGCAGCAACGCGACCTCGAACTGGACAGTATCCGCTCGGCGCTGATTGAGGGCGAAATGAGCGGCGACCCCGAACCTTTCGATTTCGCCGAGTTCAAGCGTCGCAAGCTTGAAGAGCATGGCTAGTTTCAAGCTCGCGCCAGCGGCGCAGCGCGATCTTGACGGCATTTTCGACTACACCATCGTCCATTGGGGGCGCGAACAGGCCTTGCGCTATGTCGACGGCATTGAAGCGGTCTGCGCCGAACTAGCGACCGCGCCTTACATGGCACCGGCCTGCGATCACATCCGCAAGGACTACAGGCGGCGCACGATCTGCCGTCATGTCGTCTACTTCCGCATCATACCCGAAGGCATCGCGGTTATGCGCATATTGCATCAGCGGATGCAGGCGCCGTCACATCTCTAGCCCCGCACCACCGTCATCAGATAATTGAGTGCCAGATTGTCGCTAAGGTGCAGGCCCTTGAGCGGGTCCCAGGCGATGCCGCGCGTGTCGGTGACGGTGAGGCCCGCATCCTTCAGCAGCGCGGTCAGCTCCTCGGGCGTCAGGAACTTGTGCCAGTCGTGCGTCCCACGAGGCACCTGGCCCAGCCGTTCTGCCGCTTCGACCAGCATGAGCCGGGATAGCGGCGTGCGATTGGGGGTGGACAGCAGCATCAGCCCGCCTGGCGCGAGCGCGCGTTCCAGCGCCGCGACGAATGCGGCAGGATCGGTAACATGCTCGATCACCTCCATCGAGGTGACGAGATCGAACGTCTCGCCCGCCAGCGTCTCGACATCGACATTGCGATAGTCGATCGCGAGCCCGACTGCCTCGGCATGCGCTTGCGCCGCCGCGACATTTTCGGCCGCCGCATCGAGCCCGGTCACGCGCGCCCCCAGCCGGGCGAGCGGTTCGGCCAGCAGCCCCGCGCCGCAGCCAACATCGATCGCGCTGCGCCCCGCCAGCGGCTTGCGCGCTGCGCCCGCCTCTGCCCAATGCCGGTCGATCGCGGCGCGGATATAGGTAAGGCGCACGGGGTTCAGCTTGTGCAGCATCGCCGATTCGCCCCTGGGATCCCACCATTCGGCCGCGAGCCTGCCGAAATGCGCGGCCTCTTTGGGGTCGATCGTGCCGCTACGCGTTTCGACGGTTCCGGTGCTTGCGTTCATGATGGGGCCTCTCTATGGCAGCGCCCGGTTATAGGGGCGAACTTCGCATAAGGGAAAGCACGAACGGGCAATGGCACGGATCGTCATGAAATTCGGCGGCACATCGATGGCCGGGACAGAGCGCATCCGCAGGGTCGCGCGCATCGTCAAGCGCCAGCAGGATGCCGGGCACGAGGTCGCGGTGGTCGTCTCCGCGATGGCGGGGGAGACCGACCGGCTGGTCAATTTCTGCCGCGAGGCCAACCCGCTCTACGATCCGGCGGAATATGACGTCGTCGTCGCCAGCGGCGAGCAGGTGACGAGCGGCCTGCTGGCGATCGCGCTGCAGGCGCTTGGCGCCAACGCGCGCAGCTGGCTGGGCTGGCAGCTCCCGATCAAGACTGTCGAGGCGCATGCCAAGGCGCGCATCGACAGCATCGATGCCGAAGCGCTGATCGCCGAGATGCAGAAGGGCGTCATTGCCGTGATCCCCGGTTTCCAGGGCATGAGCGAGGATGGCCGCGTGACCACGCTGGGCCGGGGCGGATCGGATACCTCGGCGGTCGCGGTAGCGGCGGCAGTCAAGGCCGATCGCTGCGACATCTATACCGATGTCGACGGCGTCTACACGACCGATCCGCGTATCGTCGCCAAGGCGCGCAAGCTTGCCAATGTGACATACGAAGAAATGCTCGAACTGGCGAGTGTCGGGGCCAAGGTGCTGCAGACCCGCTCGGTGGGCCTGGCGATGAAGGAAGGCGTGCGCGTGCAGGTGCTGTCCTCGTTCATCGACGACGATGCGCCGGCTGCGGACACGATCCCCGGAACGATGATCGTCAGCGACGAAGAACTGGAAGGAATGGACATGGAACGCCAGCTGATTACCGGCATCGCGCACGACAAAAACGAGGCGAAGATCACGCTGACCCGCGTGCCCGACAAGCCGGGCGCGGTGGCGAACATCTTCGGCCCGCTCGCCGAGGCCGCGATCAATGTCGACATGATCATCCAGAATGTCGGCCGCGACAAGGGCGAGACCGATGTGACCTTCACCGTGCCCGCCGCAGATCTGGCGCGTTCGCTCGACCTGCTCGAAGGCGCGAAGGAATCGATCGGCTTCAACCGCATCATCCCCGATACCAATGTCGCCAAGATCTCGGTGGTCGGCGTCGGCATGAAGAGCCATGCAGGCGTCGCCTCGACGATGTTCAAGGCGCTGGCCGATCGCGGCGTCAATATCCAGGCAATCTCGACCAGCGAGATCAAGGTCAGCGTGCTGATCGAGGAAGACTATACCGAGCTCGCGGTGCGCGTGCTGCATACGGCCTATGGGCTGGACGCGGTAGAGGCATGAGCGTGAGCCACCCGCTCACCGCTGCCGCCATGGCGCGCGGCACCGCCTTTTTGGGCAGCGAGACCGCAATCCTGTGCGGGGCGATGAGCTGGGTGTCGGAGCGCAACCTCGTCTCCGCGATATCCAACGCGGGGGGCTTTGGCGTGATTGCCTGCGGGGCGATGACGCCCGAATTGCTTGATGCCGAAATCGCTGCAACCAGGGCGCTGGCGACCAAGCCGTTTGGCGTCAACCTCATCACCATGCACCCGCAGCTGATGGATCTGATCGCGGTGTGCGCCAAGCATGGTGTCGGCCATGTCGTGCTCGCAGGCGGTCTGCCGCCCAAGGGCAGCATCGAGGCGATCAAGGACGCCGGTGCGAAAGTGGTCTGCTTTGCGCCCGCTCTGACGCTGGCCAAGAAGTTCATCCGCTCAGGGGTCGATGCGCTGGTCATCGAGGGCATGGAGGCAGGCGGCCATATCGGGCCGGTATCGACGAGCGTGCTGGCGCAGGAAATCCTGCCCGAAGTGGCGCACGAGGTGCCGGTGTTCGTCGCAGGCGGCATCGGACGCGGCAGCGCGATCGCCGCCTATCTCGAAATGGGTGCAGCAGGCGTGCAGTTGGGCACGCGTTTCGTCTGCGCGCATGAATCGATCGCGCATCCGGCGTTCAAAAAGGCGTTCCTGCGCGGCAACGCGCGCGATGCGGTCGCCAGCGTGCAGGTCGATCCGCGCCTTCCGGTGATTCCCGTGCGCGCGCTCAAGAACAAGGGCACCGAGGAGTTCACCGCCAAGCAGCGCGAGGTGGCCGCATTGCTCGACGCGGGCGGCATAGACATGAACGAAGCCCAGTTGCAGATCGAGCATTTCTGGGCAGGCGCGCTGCGCCGCGCGGTGATAGATGGCGATGTCGAGAACGGATCGCTGATGGCGGGCCAGTCGGTCGGCATGGTCACCCGCGAGGAAAGCGCCGCCGAGATCATCGCCACGTTGATGGACGAAACCGAAGCGGCGCTCGCGCGCTGATACGCGTCAATATCAGGGGTTCGGGTTGGGCAGCGGGGCCTGGCCTTCGGGAGCCTCGACTGGATCGGACACCGATTCCTGCGGGTCGGGCGCGGGATTTTCCGGCCCCGTCGCCGCGCCCGTGATCCAGATGATGCTGAGCGCGATGATCGCAAGGCCCAGCGACACCATCAGCACATAGCGCACGATATTGCGCTTCTGCCCGCCGCTCGCCTCTTCGGTGGTCATTTCGACCTCTTCGCCATGTCGGATCATGTTTTCGCCTCCATCGTGTCCCACAGGTATCGGGGGGATTACGGAGGTGGGTGGCGATAGTTCCCTTCAACCGCCGGGCAACGCGCTGCCCGACAGGAACCACAAGGCGATGGCCGCAAGCCCGATCGCCAGCGCGCGCCGCGTCGTTCGCAGCCGTTCCGGTGCGCTGAGCAGCGGGTGCAGCGTGGCGGCGAGCAGGACGATCGCCACATGCACCACGGTCGCAACCACAACGCTGATTCCGGTCAGCAGCAGCCCGTCGTGCAGGCTCGCACCCGATTGCGGCAGGAAGCGCGGCAAAATCGCGACATAGAACAGCGCCGCCTTGGGATTCAGCACGTTGGTCATCAGTCCGCGCAGGAAGAAGCGGTGCTGGCCGGACGGTCCACCGGCAATGCCGGCGGGCGATGTCTCCTTCTCGTCGCGCCAGGTCTCCCAGGCGAGGTAGAAAAGATAGGCGGTGCCAGCCCAGCGCAGCGCGTTCCACAATAGCGGGCTCGCGGCGACCAGCGCGGCAAAGCCCATCGCGGCGGCCAGCCCGATCAGCGCCAGGCCCAGCGCGACGCCGACCACTGCCGCCAGCCCCGCGCGCCGTCCATGACCCAGCGTGAGCGCCGCCAGATAGGCCATGTTCGGCCCCGGCGTCAGTTCGATCAGCAGCACCGTGGCGAGATAGCTTGTCAACATCGCCCGCCAGCCTAGTGTGTCGGAGCAGAAGCGCAATCATGGCAGGGCAGGGAGCGGACATGCTGGAACGTCAGGAAAATCATGACTTTGCCGCTCCTGTCGAGGCCGTGGTCGCCCGCTGGACCGACGCGGAATTCCTGACCGCGATGATGCAGAGCCAGGGATCGCGCGAGATTGCGGTGACCGTAGAGCGCCCTTCGCCGCAAGAAATCCATGTCGCGATCACCCGCCAGGTCCCGGTCGATGCGCCCGCGATGATCCGCGCGGTCATCGGTTCGTGGCTAGATCTCACCCAGCGCGATGTCTGGCAGCGTCAGAGCGACGGCAGCTGGCACGCGGTACGCGACGCCAAGCCCAAGGGCCTGTCCGCCGAGGGGCAATGCCTGCTGACGCTCAGCGCCAACGGTGATGGCGGCACGGCCTGCGCCGCCACCGTCAGCGTACAGTCGCGCGCGCCGATGGTTGCCGCGATGGTCGAGAGCCTGATGCTCGAGGACAGCACCCGGCTGTTGCGGCAGGAATTCGAAGCCGTTTCCGCCGCAACAGCCTGATCGCCATCAGTTGCGGCACTGCTTGTTGCGCAGCGTCGTGATGTCATAGACCCTGGCGTTGCGGGTATTGACCGAGATGCACTGCTTGGACACCTGCCGCCAATAGGTGGTGAACCGCCCATCGCCATTGGTGGTATAGGTCTCGATCTGCCGGAACCCGCGCCGGGGCAATTCGGCCTCCGAATAGCTGCGCGCCTGGCCGATCAGGTCCTGGACATAGACATCCTCGCGATAGCCGCCGCCGCCCTGGCCGGGGCGATGGCTGCCATCATATTCGCGCTGTTGCACGCCGACCTGATAGCCCTGCGAGTAGTAATCGGACCGATCATAATTGTGATAGGGATAGTTGTAGAGCCCGTCGCGATAGCCGCGATCATAGGCGGCCTCCTGCTGGGCAGTGCCGCCATGCTCGCCATTGTCGTGATGGTGCGACTTGTGCGCGAGTGCCAGCGCGCCGATCAGAGCTGCTGCGCCGACAGCGACCGCAACAGCGGTGCCATTGTCGCCCGATTTCTGTTTGCAGTCGCTGGGTGAGGCCTTGTCGATCCGCTCGTAGCGTCCATCATAGGTGACCACGGTGATGCAGCGCTTGCGCCCGCCATTCCACCAGTTGGCATAGGCGCGCTCGTCGCCCTTGGTCACGTCGACAAAAGTATATCCGCGCTGTTCGAGCTGGGTTTCGCCTCCGGCCCCGCGCGCGCCGACCAGATCGGCGACATCGTCGGGCGGTGCGGCCTGCGCGGGAATGGGTGCAAGCACCATGGCCGCCAGAGCCAGAGTTGCGGCGCTGCGTGATCCTCTCTTTGTCATCTGCATTACCCCCTGCTTGGGGCAGGCATGAGTCGATGACTGCCCGGGCACCGAGAATATCATGTTCCGCAACGCCGGGATATCGTGCAACATTGTCAACCGACGTGGCAAACGGCCATGCAAGCATTGGGGAGGATGGAACATGACGACAACCGGCGGATGCCTGTGCGGCGCGGTGCGCTATGCGATCGAGGGTGAGCCGCTGATGGCCGCGGTCTGCCATTGCCGCAATTGCCAGAAACAGGCAGGCAGCGCGATGTCGGTGCTGATCGGGGTCGCCGCCGCGCAGATGACGATCACCGGCGAGCTCAAGACCTATGAGGACCGGGGCGAAAGCGGCGATCCCGTCTGGCGGCGCTTCTGCGGCAATTGCGGATCGCCGATATTGTCCGATCTGCCCAGCCAGCAGGGTCTGCATTTCGTCAAGGCGGGCACGCTCGACGATGTGAGTGGTCTCGATCCGAAGCTGCATTTCTGGACGCAAAGCGCCCAGCCCTGGGTGCGCTTTGCCGAGGATGCGGTAAAGTTCGACAAGACGCCGGGTTAGGCTGGGCTGCCAGTCTCCAGCGGTGCGACAGGAGATTAACAAGCCATAATTATGTGAGAAGTAGTGACGCAAGCTATTATGCGGCCGAACGTTTGCAGCAAGGGAATGCGAAAATGGCCGGACCATTTGATGATCTTCAGATTGGAGAAAGCCGTACGACTGGCGGAGCCGGTATCGACGCGCTCGTTATCGGTCCGTTTCTTTTCGACACAAACTTGGAAATCTACGCCTGGCACACGGGCGTGAAAACCGGGGAAGGCAATAGCGCCTATCTGACGCTCAGCCACGATGGGGCTGAAATCGGAAAGGACCAGGATCAGAATTTTGACAATTATTCGTTGCGCGTTGCTAAAACCATCAGGTTGGCCAAGCTTGCCAGCACGTCGCTAACCATCCGCTATGACAATACTATGGCTACCCGCCGCGACTATGGCCTGAAGATAACGTTCACGATGCTTGGCTGACGAATTTCTTGCTCAACCCGGCTCCCAACCCTCTTCTGCCAACACGAAGCCGCCGAATTCGAATCCCGGCGAGACCAGGCAGCTGACCAGCGCCCAGCCCTTATCGGCATGCGCCGCCTGCCAGTGGCCGGGCGGGATGACGGCCTGTGCGGTCTCGCCATGCAGGATGTCCGCGCCGAGCCGGTGCCAGCTCACCGGCCCTGAATCCCCCGGTGCGTGGCCGAGCGCGATTGGGTGACCGGCGTGCCAGCACCAGATCTCGGTCGCATCGACCGTGTGCCAGTGCGAGCGCTGCCCGGCCTCGAGCAGGAAATAGATGAGCGTTTCGCTCGCGCGGCCATCGGCCCCGGCAGGTCCACGCCAAGTCTCCTTATACCAGCCGCCTTCGGGATGCGGGGCCAGGCCCAGGGTCTCGATCAGCGCGCGCCGCGTCGCTCATCCGGCGCGCTCCTGGTCGCGCTTGGCCGCCATCTGCGCGCCGATCGACCCGATCAGTTCGAACGCCTTGAGCGGATCGTTCATGCGCAGCTTGGCGATCATGTCCTCCATGCCTTCGGCAACCAGGATCTCCGGTTCGCCGGCATCGATTCCCGCCAGGATGCGGCTGGCGCATTCGGCCGGGTCCATGCCATTGGCGATGGCGCTGTCAGTGTGACCGAAGGCGGTGCCATCGCCCGATAGCGCATTAGCCGAGACGGCGGTGCGGATGGAGCCTGGAAGCACGGTGTGCACCTTCAGCCCGTAATGCGTTTCGGTCTCGGCGCGCAGCGCATCGAGATAGCCGATCAGCCCGTGCTTGGCGGCGCAATAGGCGGTGCGCAGCGGCACCCCGGCGCGGCCTGCGACCGAGGAGATGCCCACGATCAGTCCTGACTTGCGCGAGGCCATGTGCGGCAGCAGCAGCTGGGTCAGCCAGATCGGCGCGAGCAGATCGACAGCGATGATCCGGTCATAGACCTCGAGCGCGCTGTCCACGGCAAGCGCGCGCTGGCTGATTCCGGCATTGTTGACGAGGCCGTCGACCTGGCCCTTCCACGCGATTGCCCGTTCGACGATGCCGGGCAGTATTCCTTGGTCAGTGGTTTCAAACGGCAGGATCAGGCTCTCGGTCGGCAGCCGACCGGCGACCGCCCGTAACGCATCGGTGCGGCGGCCCGAAAGGATGATGTGCGCGCCGCGCGCGGCCAACGCCTCGGCCAGCGCCTCGCCAATCCCCGACGAAGCCCCGGTGATCCAGATGACCTTACCCGAATATTCCATGTATCCTGCTCCCATTGGTGTTTGCGATATCAAAGGGGGGTCCGCAGAAATCCGCAAGCAGGAAAATTACCCCCAGATCTGTGTTTCCGCTTGCCGCACCACCCTTGCCAAGGCCGTGTTGCCGCAGTAAGACGCCAGCCCGCTCCAGCTATAGTGCAGGACCCTACGGATACATGACTTCCGCCTATAACCAAGCCCGCCCGGTCATCTCCTCGACCGGCCTTTTCACCCCCGCCGACAGCATCAGCAACGAAGAGCTGGTTGCCAGCTTCAACGAATATGTTGCGCAGCATAATGCGCAGCATGCCGCGGCGATCGAAGCGGGTGAAATGGTCGCGCTACAGCCGAGCTCGGTGGAATTCATCGAAAAGGCGAGCGGAATCAAGGCGCGCAAGGTTTTGTCCAAGGCTTCGATCCTCGACACCGACATCATGTGCCCGCGCTTCGAAGAGCGGCCCAATGACCAGATTTCGGTGCTCGCGGAAATCGGCGTCGCCGCCGCGCGCGATGCGCTGGAACGAGCGGGCCGCGACGCGAAGGACGTCGATGCGGTGCTGGTCGCCTGTTCGAACCTGCAACGCGCCTATCCCGCCATCGCGATCGAGGTGCAGGACGCGCTGGGCATCGAGGGCTTCGGCTTCGACATGAACGTCGCCTGCTCGTCCGCTACTTTTGGCATCCAAACCGCCGCAGATTTCATCCGCGCCGGCAATGCGCGTTCGGTGCTGGTGGTCAGCCCGGAAATCTGCTCGGGCCATCTCAACTGGCGCGACCGCGACAGCCATTTCATCTTCGGCGACGTCGCGACCGCCGTACTGGTCGAGGCGGCCGATTTCGCGCCCGTCGGGCACTGGGATATATTGGGCACGCAGCTCAAGACGCGCTTCTCCAACAACATCCGCAACAATTTCGGTTTCTTGAACCGCACCGCGCCCGAAACGCGCGACAGCGCCGACAAGCTGTTCGTCCAGGAAGGGCGCAAGGTGTTCAAGGAGGTGGTGCCGATGGTCGGCGATCTGATCACCGACCATATCGCACGGCTCGGCATCGCACCGGCTGACCTGCGCCGCCTGTGGCTGCACCAGGCCAATGCGGGCATGAACCGGCTGATCGCGCAGCGCGTGCTGGGACATGAGGCGAGCGAAGACGAGAGCCCGACCGTGCTCGATAGCTATGCGAACACCTCGTCCGCAGGATCGATCATCGCCTTTCATCTGAACAGCGAGGATCTGAAGCCCGGCGATACCGGGATCATCTGTTCGTTCGGCGCGGGCTATTCCGCAGGGTCCGTGGTTATCCGCAAGGCTGCGTAAAGCAATGGCGGTGACGGTCGAGACTTTGCCCGTCCACCGCATCGCCGAGGCCATCGACGCGCTGGCGAGCTTGCGCATCGCGGTGTTTCGCGAGTGGCCCTATCTCTATGATGGCGACGCCGCCTATGAGCGCGAGTATCTCGCCGAATTTGCCGCTGCGCCCGATGCGGCGCTGGTGATTGCGCGCGACGGCGATACCATTGTCGGCGCGGCCACGGCATCGCCGCTCGCTGCGCAAAAGGACGCCTTCAAGGCCCCGTTTGTCGCGAATGGATGGGACGTTGCCCGGGCATTCTATTTCGGCGAATCGGTGCTGCTGCCGGGCTATCGCGGGCAGGGGATTGGCCACGCGTTCTTCGATCATCGCGAGACGGCGGGCCGTGCGGCCGGGGCAAATGTCGCGCTCTTCTGCGCGGTGCAGCGTCCGGCGGATCACCCGATGCGTCCGAGCGACTATCGCCCGCTCGACGCGTTCTGGGCGAAGCGCGGCTATGCCAGGGTGTCCGGGCTGGTGACCAGCTTCGACTGGCTCGATATCGGCGACACACACGAGACGCCGCACCCGATGCAGTTCTGGGCGCGGATGCTCTGAAACCGCCGTCATTCCCGCGAAAGCGGGAATCCCGCTACGATCGAAACATCAGCGCAGAAGCGGGACCCCCGCTTTCGCGGGGGTGACGATCAGGGAAAGCGATTTGCTCAACCCTCTTTGGGCAGCTTCACCTTGGGCTTGGTCGCAAACGGCCTGATGCCGAACTCGGGATAGACCTCGCTCGGATAGTAGAACACGCCGTCCTTGGCGACGAGACGGATCGCCTTGATGGCTTTGAGGTCCTTCGTCGGGTCGCCCTGGATCAGGAAGAAATCGGCATATTTGCCCTTCTCGATGCTGCCCAGCGACTGGTCCTGCTTCAGATACTGCGCCATGTCATAGGTCGCGCGCCGCAGGATCTGCGCGGGCGTCATCCCGGCCTTCTGGTAGAGTTCCAGCTCGCGGTGATAGGTGAAGCTGCCGCCCATATCGGTGCCGGGGATCAGGAAGATGCCCGATTCGTGCATCTTGCGGATCGTCGCCGCAACCTGATCGAACGCGCCGCGATAGGCCTTGTCGTCCGCCGCATCGGCGATCTTGGCCCAGGCCTGTTTCGCGCTGCGCTGCACGCCGACGGGCATATGGTCGACATAATCGGCCATGCCGGGATTGATCATGCCGTTGCGCGAGAGCAGCAGCGATTCATGGATGGCGAAAGTGGGGTCGATCGTCACCTTGTTGTCGACCATCGCGCGGATCGTCGCGTTGACGCGGCCGCTGTTGAGGTCGAGCGCGGGCAGGCGCTTCAATGCGGTGAGGCGCAGCAGCGTGCGCGTGTCCTCTCCCGGTTCGAGCACCCAGCCCAGCATCACCTGGTTGATATGCGTCATCTCGTCATAGCCCGCCGCGATCATCGCATCGGCATTGGTGAAGGCAGGCACGTGGCCCATGACATGCAGCCCCAGCGCCTTGGCTTCCTTGACCAGCGCCGGAATCCATTCGGGGTTCATGCTGTTGTAGATCTTGATCGCCTGGTAATCGCGCGCCGCATAGAAGCGCGCGGCGTCGATCGCCTCCTGCTGGCTGTTCACCAATATGCCGTTGTTCGAGCTGAACGGCGACTTGCCTTCGATAAAGCCCGATTTGATGATCCGCGGACCCGCTAGCACGCCGCTGTCGATCCGTTCGATCAGGCCGTCGAGCACGTCGATCTCGTTGCCCATGTCGCGCACCGAGGTGATGCCCGCAAGCACGTTGAGCATCGCGTCTTCCTGGCCGATATGCCCGTGCATCTCGTACAGGCCCGGAACCAGCGTGCCGCCTTCGCCATCGATAGTCACCTCGCCTGGCGTCGCGGGGCTGCTGGCAGGCAGTACGGCGGAGATATGGCGGCCGCTGACCAGCACGCTTTTCGGTTCGGTGAGCTTCATCGCCACCGGATCGAACACGCGCACATTGGTGATGCGCACCGGCGCCTTGTACGTGTTCGCTGCCTTGGCCTGCATCTTGACGAAGCGTTCGGTCGAATATTTGACTGCGAGATCGCGCAGTTTGATGTCCTCGCCCTCGAAGCCCTTGCGCACGAACACCGCACGCGGGCTGATCGCGGCGAACAGCGCGCCCTTGTCGTCGAGCAGGAAATAGCCGGGGTCGAGATCGTTGCCCGACAGCGCATAGGCGGTGACGGTCATCGCGCCGCCAGTGCCGGTCACCTGCACCTTTTCCAGCTCTGCCAGGCTCAGTGCGCCACCGGGCAGCGCGGGGATCGAGCGATCATCATCGGCGAGCAGCGCGCGGGCATAAAGCCCAGCCGCCCAGGGGCTGCCCTCCTGCGCGACATAAATGGCCTGGCCCTTGGGTTTGGCGGTGCCGCTGCCGGTCGAATCGGTCCAGCGCGCGGTGCCGCGCTGCATCGTGAAGCTCTCGTTGATCGCGTTGCCGAAGGTCGAGTTGCCGGTGATCTTCCAGCTGACGGGCATGCCCTTGGCGTCGAGCTTCAGCTCTTCCTTCATGGTCGGGCCGCGACCGTTGTTCTTGTAGTCGTAATCGATCTTCACCGTGTCGCCGCTGCGCACGACATCGAGATGGCCGACATTGGCGCCGCCGATGATGACGGTGAAATTCTCGGTCGAATCTTGCGCCAGTGCGGGCATGCCCAATGGGGCGATCGCGAGCGCGAGCGCGATGGAACCGAATTTCAGTGCTTTAGCGGCCACGGCCAGTCCTTCCCTGCGAGGATTTTTATCTTCGCAGACAATGGGCTAGCGCGAAGGGGAAGGCAAGCGGGCCGGGGAAAATCCTCCCCCGGACAGGCCGGGGGAGGATTTGCAGAGGTCAGCTCGCCGGGTTGCCCGTGGCGATGCTGAGTTCGGCCATCAGCGCATTGCGGTCTTCGGCGGCGACCGCCAGCACATGCGCCTGCACCTCATCGGCGCGGCGGGCGAGCGTGTCGCTGACCTGCTCCTTGCCCTGGGCGCAGCGGCCGTTGGTCGATCCTTCGATCAGCTTGGCCGGTACCAGCGTGCGCACGACATGGCTGCCCTGTCCGGCCGGTGCCTGGAGATGCCGTTCGACCATGACTTCCGCCTTCCACAAGCAGCGGGCGGTGCTGGGCCGGTTCGGGCTCATATTGCCGATCTGGCGATAGCTGACCATCGTCTTGGGCTGATAGACGGCGGTCACCTCGCGCTCTCCGTGCGGCACCTGCACCTGATGGCGGATGTGCTGGAATTCGGAAGCGCTGGCGGGGATCGAAAGTCCTGCAACTGACAGAGCCGCGATCGTGGCGGCCTTTATATTTTTCATCTCTTCGTCCTTTCCAATGGATGTGCATTGGTCGGGATGCGCGGGATTTCGATCGTAAGACCGGGCCGGAAGCCCGGGATGGTGCGCATCCCGTAGCAGTCCGACATCACGCAGCATTTTGAGAACGCTGCGCCAGAGGGGCCCGGCCTGCTTCATCGAGAATGGGGGCGGGGAACCCGTCTGTCAACCGCAGCGCGAAAGACGTTCATGCTGCGCAGCAATAGATGCAGACTATGCCTTCAGATCTGTCTGGCGAAGGCCGTCAGCTCGGCACGCAGATTGGGATGGGCATCTGCCGTCCTGGCACAGATGATGTCATAGACCTCGTCGGCATGTCCGTCGCGAAACGCCATCGACCAGTCGCCGAACTCGCGCCTGCCCACGGTCCGGCGGCTGAGCATCACTTGCGCGCGGTGCCGCGTATCGCGCCGAATCCGCTCGAACGTGTTCTCCACCGCACCCGACGGCCCTTCGAGCACTTGGAGAAAGCGCTTGCCGTTGAACATCAGCAGGCCGGTAATGTCGTGCGCGCGGTTATTGCGCCGGGCGACCGCGAGGATCGATCCCAGATCGACGGTTTCTCTTGGAGACACCGTGCTGATATACAGGATCTGCAAAAGATCGGAGCGCTCTGACATGACCGCAGCTTGATGGGGCATGGTTAAAATGCCCTGAATCGGATCGAATTGTTCCGAATTTTTCTGCAGTTTAATGTCGATCAGAAGACAGGGTCATTCGCGCCATTGTCATCCTGGGCATCGGGGAGCGGCGTTACCTCGCTATGGATGCCGCATTCGGTCTTGTCCCAGCCCTTCCAGCGGCCCGAGCGCGGATCTTCGCCGGGCGCGACCTTGCTGGTGCAGGGCGCGCAGCCGATCGAGGGATAGCCCTGCGCCTCGAGCGGGTGGCGCGGCAAGTCGTGTTCGGCGAAATAGCTGTCGAGCATCTCCTTGGTCCAGCTCGCGAGCGGATTGAGCTTGAACCGGCCCTGCGCGTCGGACGTGTCGATCTCGAACCGCGGCAGGCCCTGGCGCGTTGCAGACTGGAAGCCCTTGCGACCGGTGATCGAGCCGTCATAGGCGAGCAGCGCCTTGGCCAGCGGACGCACCTTGCGGATCTCGCAGCAGCCATCGGGATCGTACGACCAGCGCAGGCCATTGGCGTCCTGCTTTTCCAGGTCCTCCGCATCGGGCGAGAGCAGGATGAGGTTGGTGAGGCCGAGCCGCTCGACGAGCGTATCGCGATAGGCCAGCGTCTCGGGGAAATGCTTGCCGGTATCGAGGAACAGCACCGGCAGCGAGGGATCGACCGAAGCGATCATGTGCAGCAGCACCGCGCTTTCCGCGCCGAAGGACGAAACGATCGCAAGATCGCCGACCAGTCCGTCGCGGATCACGGTGCGCATCATCTCTGCCGTATCGGTGCCGCGGAACATGTTGTTCAGACGGATAGCATCGCGCTCGGTAAAGCGCGGACCCGCATCAATGCGGTCGCGCTGGCGGGGGGCAGCACTGGCAGCGGGCTGCGCGTTGATTTCGGTCTGCTTCATGATGCCACCTGATGCCGCTTGGCCCAGATCGCCGCGACGCCGTCGCTGGTCTTCTGGTAGAATTCGGGGAAAAAGCCCTCGGCCGCCTTCACATCGTCCGGATTGAGCGGCTTGCGGGGCGCGAAGCTGTCGAATCCGCAGCGGCGCAGGAAGACGAACTGGTCGACCAGCACATCGCCGACCGCGCGCAGCTCGCCCTTGTATCCGGCTTCGCGCAGGATCTGCGCGCTGGAAAATCCGCGTCCGTCGCCGAAACTCGGGAAGTTCACCTCGACAAGGCGGAGCTGATCGAGCTGCGGCAGCAGCGCGCGCGCGTCCTCGCCCGGCTCGATGCGCACCGCAGCCGAATTGGTGCCTGCGGTGAACTCGGCGAGCGGGATGGCGGTGTCGGTGACAGCGGGCTCATCGCGATAAAGGATCTGGACGTCAGCCATAAAGCGCCTCCTTGAACGGCTGCATGCCGATGCGGCGATAGGTGTCGACAAAGCGTTCGCCGGGTTCGCGCGCGCCAAGATACACGTTGGTGACGGTCTCGACCGCGTTGACGATGCCATCCTCGTCAAAGCCGGGGCCGACGATCTTGGCGAGCGAGACATCCTCCGCGCCCGATCCGCCGAGCAGCAGCTGGTAGTTTTCCAGCCCCTTCTTGTCGACGCCCAGAATGCCGATATGTCCGGCATGGTGGTGGCCGCAGGCGTTGATGCAGCCCGAGATCTTGAGCTTGAGTTCGCCCAATTCCCGTTGCCGCCCGGTATCGGCGAACCGCTCCGAAATCTTCTGCGCCACCGGAATCGAGCGGGCATTGGCGAGGCTGCAATAATCGAGCCCGGGGCAGGCGATCATGTCGCCGATCAGGTCGAGATTGGCGGTGGCGAGGCCTGCATCATCGAGCTTCTGCCAGATCGCGTAGAGATCAGCCTTGCGGACATGCGCCAGCACGATGTTCTGCGCATGCGTCACGCGCAGCTCGTTGAACGCGTAGTCGCGCGCCAGTTCGGCCATCAGGTCGATCTGCTCGGCGGTGGCATCGCCGGGAATGCCGCCCGCAGGCTTGAGGCTGATCGTCAGCGACGTGTAGCCTGGTACGCGGTGCGGGTGCGTGTTCTGATCGACCCAGACCGCGAAATCGGGGTCCGACCGGTCGATTTCGTCGCTCAGCCCCTGCTCGAACGGCGGGTCGCGGAAGAACGCGCTGATTCGCTCGAGCTCGGCCGCAGGCGGGTTGAGCCCCAGCGTCTTCATGTGCGCGAACTCTTCCTCGACCTGGCGGATATATTCCGCCGCGCCGAGTTCGTGCACCAGGATCTTGATGCGCGCCTTGTACTTGTTGTCGCGGCGGCCATGGCGGTTGTAGACGCGCAGGCACGCCTCGGCATAGCTGATCAGCTCCTCGATCGGCACCCACTCGCGGATCATCGGCGCGATCATCGGGGTGCGGCCCATGCCGCCACCGGCAAAGAACCGAGCGCCGAGCACACCGTCGGCATTCTTCACCAGCTCGATGCCGATGTCATGCAGCCGCATCGCCGCCCGGTCATTGGGCGAGGCGATGACCGCGATCTTGAACTTGCGCGGCAGCAGCTGGAATTCGGGGTGGAAGGTCGACCATTGCCGCAGCAGTTCCGCCCAGGGCCTCGGATCGGCAATCTCGTCGGCAGCAGCGCCAGCAAACTGGTCGGAGCTGATGTTGCGGATGCAATTGCCGCTGGTCTGGATCGCGTGCATCTCCACCGTCGCCAGTTCGGCGAGAATATCGGGCGCGTCCTCCAGCTTGATCCAGTTATACTGGATGTTCTGCCGGGTGGTAAAATGGCCATAGCCCCTGTCATACTTGCGCGCGATATGGGCGAGCATGTGCATCTGCTTCGAACTGAGCGTGCCATAGGGGATCGCCACGCGCAGCATATAGGCGTGCAATTGCAGATAGAGGCCGTTCTTCAGGCGAAGATGCCGGAACTCCTCCTCGGGCAGGCTGCCATCGAGGCGGCGGCGCACCTGGTCGCGGAACTCCGCGACGCGTGCATCGACCATCGCCTGGTCATATTGGTCATACTGATACATCGCGTACCCTTCCGAAAAATCTCAAACCTGTGCGGCAAAGCCGCGAACGGCGACCAGGTCGAGCCGCTGGCTGCCGACGATCCGGCCAAGCTCCGCCAGACCTTCGCCCTCGATCAGCACGGTCTTGTGGGCCTTGCGGATCGCCTCGAAACCCTTTGCCGTGGCAGGGTCGTCATACCCTTGCGCGGTCGGGTAACCGACCTGCATCGCATAATCCCAGGCCTCGAAGCCGGGGGCGGAGCGCGCCAGCCAGAAGCCGGTGAACAGGCCCTGGTCGAGCGCCTGCTGGTCCATCACCAGCCAGTTTGCGGCAAGGAACTGGCCCAGCGCATCGGCCTTGCCCGGCAGTGCCTTGAGCAGCGTCTGTTCGACCACCACCGTCGGGCTTGGGCCCGCGGCATGCGCGGGTGCGACAACACCGCCCAGCATGGCCAGGCCCGCCATTCCCGTCAGGGCATCACGGCGCGAGGGCATAGTTTCAGGCCCTCACGATCGGAATGCTGGTGTTGATGGCAAGGTCGGTGCGCACCGTGGGTCCGAAGGCACGGATGCGTTCCTTGATGTGCAGCGGCATCGGACCCTGATCGGTCTGCTTGCCATCGACGATATAGGGCACATTGACGCGCAACGCGGATTCCTCACGCTTGAGGATCGCCTCGGCCTCGTCGCCTGCATCAACGCTGTCGGCCAGGTGGCGCGACCAGCGCGTATCGCCCGCCCACCAGATGACGTCGCCGGTCTTCAGGTCGTTACCGGTGAGAATCTTCATGAAATCGGCTCCAGATGCTGGGCGAAGAGCGTGGGCAGGCAGTCGGTGGCGTTGGCGCGGGTGACGACATCGCCGATCACGATCAGCGCGGGGCTCACCACCTTCTCGCGCGCGATCATGGGCCCGAGATCGGTCAGCAGCGTGCGCAGCGTCCGCATGTCGGCGCGCGTGCCTTTCTCGAGCACGGCCACGGGCGTATCGGGCGACAGCCCATCGGCGATCAGCTTTTCGGCGATCGCATCGCCGGTGGCGACGCCCATATAGATCACGAGCGTACGGCCCTTTCCGGCCAGGCCTGACCAGTCCTGCTCGGTCAGGCCCTTGCACTGGCCCGCGACGAACGTCACCGCACTCGAAAGGTCGCGATGGGTGAGCGGCAGTTGGGCTGCGGCAGCGGCACCATTGGCGGCGCTAATGCCGGGGATCACCTCGACACGTACGCCAGCGGCACGGCAATCGTCGACCTCCTCGCCGCCACGCCCGAAGATGAACGGATCGCCGCCCTTGAGGCGCACGACATCATGGCCGGCGCGCGCCTGCTCGATCAGCAGCGCGTTGATATCCTGTTGCGGCAGCGTGTGCCGGGCGCGCTGCTTGGCGACCGAGATCAGCTGCGCATCGGGCCGGGCGAGCGCCAGGATGGCGTCATCGACCAGTCCATCATGCACGATCAGCCGGGCGCGCGCGATGATCCGCGCGGCCTTGACGGTGAGCAGATCGGGGTCGCCGGGGCCTGCGCCGACCAGCCAGACGGTGCCGGGCGCCGCTTGCGGGACAGAAGGGGGATGCGTCATGCCGTTGGTCCTTTCCAACGGTGCATCTGATATTTGGAGGCCTTGGATGCAAAGCAGAACCCCTTGGGCAGGGGTTAGATTTGCTTTTGCGGCTGCGAAGGAACCTGGTCTCCCGGTCCCGGTTCAGTCCGACTTCAGGCCGATGCCGATGGTCGCGCGCGGCTGCTCCATCTCGTTCGAGACGACCGGATAGGCGCAGTAATCGGCTGCATAATAGGCGCTGGGGCGGTGGTTGCCTGAAAGTCCGACCCCGCCGAACGGTGCCTTGGACGAGGCCCCGTTGGTCGGCCGGTTCCAGTTGACGATTCCGGCGCGGATGTTGGCCCAGAACTGCTTGTAATGCTGGGGACTGCCGCCCACCAGAGCGGCGGACAGGCCGAAACGGGTATTGTTCGCCTCGGCCACCGCCTCCTCGAACGAGCTGACCTTGACCACCTGCAGCAGCGGGCCGAACAGCTCGATATCGGGCCGATCCTTGACATTGGTGACGTCGATGATCGCGGGCGACAGGAAGGGCAGATTGTCGTCGAGCCGCACCAGATGCTTGATGACGCGGCCGCCGTTGCTGAGGAAATAGAGGAAGCTTTCGGTCAGCCCGTCGGCGGTGGCATTGTCGATCACCGGACCCATGAACGGCTGCGGATCGTCGAACGGCTTGCCCACGACCAGCCGGTCGGCCAGCTTCTTGGTTTCGGCGATCACCGCATCGTAGATGGTGTCACGCACGATCAGACGGCTGGCCGCCGAGCAGCGCTGGCCCGCCGAGGTAAAGGCCGACTGGATGATCAGCACCGCCGCATCGGCGATGCACGGCGTATCCCAGATGACCATGGGATTGTTGCCGCCCATTTCCAGCGCGACGATCTTGTCCGGGCGGCTGGCGAGCGTGCGGTTGATCGCGATGCCCGTGGTGGCAGAGCCGGTGAACAGCACGCCATCGACGTCTTCGTGCGCGACGAGCGCCTTGCCCTCGTCCGCACCGCCGATCAGCAGCCGCACCACGCCTTCGGGGATCCCGGCCTGGTGCAGGCATTCGACCAGCATCGCGCCGACGGCAGGCGTCTTTTCCGAAGGCTTGAACACCACGGCATTGCCCGCGATCAGCGCGGGGATGATATGGCCGTTGGGCAGATGTGCGGGGAAATTGTAAGGCCCCAGCACCGCCATCACGCCATGCGGCTTGTGCCTCAATGCCATGGTGCCGCCCAGAGCGCTGTCCAGCTTGCGCTGCGAGGTGCGCTCGGCATAGGCGGCGACCGAAATATCGACCTTGGCAACGACCGATTCCACCTCGGTCCGCGATTCCCACATCGGCTTGCCGGTTTCGCGCGCGATCAGCTCGGCCATTTCCTCGGCGCGCGCGCGCACCTGATTGGCAAAGCGGCGGCAAAGCTCGATCCGTTTGGTGACCGCCATCGCCACCCATTCGGGAAAGGCCGCACGCGCGGTTGCGACTTCGGCATCGACATCGCCATGCGGGCCGGACCAGAGCCGGGCACCGCTTGCAGGCTCGAAGGAGACAAGTTCAGGCAATTTCACGCTTTCTGGCGAGCAGTTCATGACCGGTTGTGCGAACCTGGAGCCCCCGATAGCAAGTTATGAACGCGGCGGAAACCGTTGAACGCCATGGTGACAAATTTGTGGCGATTTCTTGGGGTTGCGCATCGGGCGCGCTCTGATAGATTTCGCGACGGCTGGTTAACGACCACTCGGCGAACAGGGTCGCATGAGTAAAGTTATAGCCGGGGGCAAACCCGCCTTGTCATCGAGCAAGGAGCGGTCCCATGAAATCTTTCCCCAACAACGCAAAAGCGTTGCGTGCCACGCTTTTTCTGGCCTCAAGTGCTGCAGCCATCGCGATCGCGAGCCCAGCTTATGCCGATGCCACCGCGCCTTGCAACGCCAATGCCGGACCTGACGGGATCGCGGGGAACGCAGACGATGTGCCCGAAAGCACCGAATGCGGCGTGAATGCAACTGCGAGCGGCGCGGGCGCGACGGCGGTCGGCAACCAGAGCAGCGCGAGTGGCACGTTCAGCGTGGCCGTTGGCGCGCGCTCGGTATCGACCGGTGTCCAGTCTTCCGCGATCGGCCCGGCTGCATCTGCTTCGGGCAATTTTTCCACAGCGGTAGGGACGTTCGCCAATGCCTCGGGCCAGCAATCCCATGCCTTCGGCGATTCGGCGACGGCCTCGGCCAGCTTCGCCATTGCCATCGGGACGGCTGCCACATCCTCGTCGCAGAGCAGCATTGCAATCGGTGCCGGATCGACGACCACAACCGCCGGAACGACGCCCTCCGGTGCAGCGTCGCTGGGGACGGCAGTCGCTATCGGCAATGCCGCGCGGGCAACCCAGGAGGATGCGGTGGCGCTGGGTGACCTCGCCAATGCCTCCGGCTTTCATGCAACGGCGATCGGCGGTGAATCGGTGGCTTCGGGCGTAGGCAGCCAGGCCTTCGGCTGGCAGGCCAACGCCTCGGGGCGCACCGCCGTCGCAGTCGGTCATCAGGCGAATGCTGCCGGGTTCGAGGCGACCTCGGTCGGCAAGAGCACGCTGGCAGGCGGCGCCAACGCGACGGCGGTGGGCAGTCGCGCCAGTGCGGCGGGCATCAGCTCGGTGGCGATCGGCAACAATGCGGTGACGGCAGATGGCACCACGCCCTCGGGCGCGGCTTCGACCGGCACGGCGGTGGCGATCGGCAATGGCGCACGGGCCACGGCTGAGGATGCCGTCGCGCTGGGCGATCTTGCCAATGCGAGCGGTTTTCACGCGACCGCGATTGGCGGGGAATCGGTGGCCTCTGGCGTGGGCAGCCAGGCGTTCGGCTGGCAGGCCAATGCCTCGGGGCGCACCGCCGTTGCAGTGGGTCATCAGGCCAATGCTGCAGGCTTCGAGGCGACCTCGGTGGGCAAGAGCGCGCAGGCGGGCGGCACCAATTCTGCTGCGCTCGGCAGCCGGGCCAATGCGGCAGGCATCAATTCGGTCGCGATCGGCAACGGCGCGGTGACGGGAGACGGCACGACACCCTCGGGCGCGGCCTCGACCGGCACCGCGGTGGCTGTCGGCAATCTGGCGCAGGCCACGGCTGAGGATGCCGTTGCGCTGGGCGATCTTGCCAATGCGAGCGGTTTTCACGCGACCGCGATTGGCGGGGAATCGGTGGCCTCTGGCGTGGGCAGCCAGGCGTTCGGCTGGCAGGCCAATGCCTCGGGGCGCACCGCCGTTGCAGTGGGTCATCAGGCCAATGCTGCAGGCTTCGAGGCGACCTCGGTGGGCAAGAGCGCTCAAGCCGGCGGCGCCAACGCTTCGGCGCTGGGCAGCCGCGCCAACGCCTCGGGCGTGAACTCGCTTGCGGCGGGCAACGCGGCCGTATCTGCCGGCATCAACTCGGTCGCGATCGGCAACGGCGCGGTAACGGCAGACGGCACCACGCCCTCGGGCGCTGCCTCGACCGGCACAGCGGTCGCCATCGGCAATGCCGCACAGGCCACTGCCGAGGACGCCGTGGCGCTGGGTGATCTGGCCAATGCGAGCGGTTTCCATGCGACCGCAATTGGTGGGGAATCGGTGGCCTCGGGCGTCGGCAGCCAGGCCTTCGGCTGGCAGGCCAATGCCTCGGGGCGCACCGCCGTTGCGGTCGGGCACCAGGCGAATGCCGCCGGTTTCGAGGCCACCTCGGTCGGCAAGAGCGCGCAGGCTGGCGGGGCGAACGCGACGTCGGTCGGTAGCCGCGCCAATGCGGCAGGTCTCAATTCGGTCGCGATCGGCAACGGCGCGGTGACGGCGGACGGCACAACGCCCTCGGGTGCCGCCTCGACGGGCACCGCGGTGGCCATCGGCAATGGCGCTCGCGCGACGGCGGAAGATGCGGTGGCGCTGGGCGACCTCGCCAACGCCTCGGGCTTCCACGCGACCGCAATCGGCGGCGAATCGGTCGCCTCGGGCGTGGGCAGCCAGGCCTTCGGCTGGCAGGCCAATGCCTCGGGCCGTACCGCTGTGGCGGTCGGTCATCAGGCCAATGCCGCCGGGCTCGAGGCGACCTCGGTCGGCAAGAGCGCGCAGGCGGGCGGGGCCAATGCCAGCGCGCTCGGCAGCCGCGCCAATGCCGCCGCCGATAACAGCGTTGCCTTGGGCAATGGCGCGAGTGCCACGGCGACCAATGCGGTTGCGCTGGGCTCGGGATCGGTGGCCGATCGCGCCAATACCGTCTCGGTAGGGGCTGCAGGCGCCGAGCGGGCCATCACCAATGTTGCAGCCGGCACGGCGCTGACCGATGCGGTCAATGTCGGCCAGCTCAACGCGGTCGCCGCGACCACCACGGCCAATGCGGCACGGCTCAACTATTTCGCAGTCAACAGTACCCAGGCGGGAGCGACGGCAACGGGCGCCTCTGCCATTGCGGCGGGTGACAATGCCCGGGCTGAAGGGATCGACGCGCTTGCCATCGGCGGCGACGATGCCGGGACCGGCGCGCGCGCGATCGGCAATTCGACCGTGGCGATCGGCGGTGAGGCGGATGCCTTCGGTCCTGGAGCAACCGCCTTTGGCTGGCGCTCCAATGCCGATGCCGAGCGCGCGCATGCGCTGGGCCACCTTGCCAATGCCACGGGCGTGCGCTCGCTGGCGGTTGGTGAAGCCGCCAACGCGACCGCGCTGACCTCGGTCGCGGTCGGCAATCAGGCCAGCGCTACTGACGAGGATTCGGTCGCGATCGGCGATCTCGCCAATGCCAGCGGCTTCCACGCCACGGCGGTGGGTGGCGAATCGGTTGCATCGGGCCGTGGGGCGCAGAGTTTCGGCTGGCAGGCGCGCGCCTCGGGCGAACTGTCGCTGGCAGCGGGGCACCAGGCGCAAGCGACGGGCGTCCGCTCGACTGCCGTCGGCAAGAGCGCGGTTGCGTCTGCCGCCAATTCGGTCGCGATCGGCAACCAGGCCACGACCGACAGCGCCAACACCGCCTCGCTCGGCACGTCGGTCGCGATCGGCAATCTGGCCAGCGCAGGCGATGAAGACTCGGTTGCAATCGGCGACCAGGCCAATGCCTCGGGCTTCCACGCCACGGCGGTGGGCGGCGAAGCGGTAGCTTCGGGCCGGGGATCGCAGACCTTCGGCTGGCAGGCGCGGGCGACGGGCGAACTGTCGCTGGCGGTCGGGCATCAGGCGGTGGCGGGCGGCGTCCGCTCACTCGCCTTGGGCAAGAGCGCGACGGCAAGCGGCGATTTCTCGATCGCGATCGGCAATCTGGCTTCGACCGGAGCCTTTATCAACTCGGTCGCCATCGGCAACGGATCGGTCGCCACCGCGAGCAACCAGTTCGTGCTCGGCGCGGCCAACCACAGCTATCGGTTCGCGGGCCTGGCGGGCATCGTTCCTGCCGGCCAGCAGTTCTTCCTGACGATCGATTCGGCGGGTAATCTGATCGCGGTCGCCTCCGCACCTCCGGGTGCGGGCATCGGCACGGGTGTCGACAGCACGCAAGTAGGCGTCGGCGCGCGGGCCAGCGCGGAAGATGCGGTGGCCGTGGGCAACAGCGCGGTGGCCAGCGCGGTCGATGCGACGGCCGTCGGCACCGACGCTCAGGCGTTGAGCCCCGGTGCCACTGCGATCGGTGCGGGCGCGATCGCCTCGGGCTCGACCGCCGTCGGCGCGGATGCACAGGCGCTCGGCGCGGGATCGGCGGCCTATGGCTCCAACTCGCGCGCGACCGGCGCGCGCTCGATCGCCATCGGCGAGGATGGTGACGATGCCGATGGGCTGGGGGCCGTGGCATCGGGTACCGGCGCCATCGCCATCGGCAACGATGCCCGGTCGACCGGGGTCGAAGCGGTCGCCATGGGCCTCAGCGCTGCGGCCACCGCGCAATCGAGCACGGCCGTGGGTGGTCGTGCGCTTGCCACTGCCACCGCCGCCACCGCTTTTGGCTGGCGCGCCGAGGCACTGGCGGAACGCGCCACCGCGCTCGGCCATCTCGCCAATGCCAGCGGCGTGCGCTCGACCGCCGTGGGTGAGGCTGCAGCGTCTTCGGGTGATCTCAGCGTCGCGGTTGGCAACCAGTCGGTCGCCAGCGGTACCAACGCTGTCGCCATCGGCAACACGGCTATTGCCAGCGGCGGCGATGCGATCGCGATCGGCGGCAACCGCGACGGTGCCTCGGGCCGCGCGACCCAGGCCACCGGAGCCTCGACCTCCGAACGCCAGCCATAGGCGCTGGCCACGGCCACGGCGGCCACCGCCTATGGCTGGCGTTCGGAAGCGACGGCGGAACGCGCGACCGCGCTCGGCCATCTTGCCGTGGCATCGGGCGTCCGCTCGGTCGCGGTGGGTGAGGCGGCGATCGCCTCTGGCGCCGGTGCCATTGCCATCGGCAACCAGAGCTCGGCCGCGTTCACCAATTCGGTCGCTATCGGTAACGGTGCCACGGCCAACCGCGCCAACCAGATCAAGCTGGGCGGCACGGGAAGCTCGGTGACGATCGGCGATCTTGCTGCCAGCACCGCGGCGCAATCGGGCACCACCTCGATCGTTACCACCGATGCCAGCGGCACGCTGGGCGCAGGGCCTGCGGTGAGCAATTTCGCCACCAATGCGCAGGTCACCGCGCTCACCGGCCAGGTGAACACGCTGTTCGACCTGACGGAGATCAACCGGCGGGCGATCAACCGGGCCAACGAGGGCGTGGCGATGGCGCTCGCCATGGAATCGCCCGCACTGCCTGCAGGCACCAACTTTGCGCTGTCGGGCGGTGTCGGCTATTATGAGGACCAGGCCTCGCTGACCATGGCAATCACCGCCCGGGTCGGGGAGAATGCTTCGGTTTCCGCCGGTATCGGTACCGGCTTCAACAGCGGTTCGGTGGGCGCGCGCGGCGGCTTCCAGATCGCCTGGTAAGGACGGGTATGACAGGTTCGAACTTCTGGCCGGGGCGCCTTGTCCCGGCCTTTTTGCTTGCCGCTGCGGCGCTGGTTCTGCCCGGTGCGGCATCGGCTCAGGGTGCGCCCCAGGCCGCGCAGCCACCGATCTCGGTCGAACCGGTGCCGAGCGAGCTTGAACTCGCCAAGCTGCTCTGGTCGACCATGACGGCGGTCCACCATGCCAATCTTTCGGGCAATTATTCGGTGCTGCGCGATATTTCCTCGCCGGGCTTTCAGGTGATGAACAATGCCGCGCGGCTGGGCGAGATTTTCGCCAGCATCCGCGAAAGCCGGGTCGATCTATCCAACGCGCTGCTCCTCGCCCCCACCTATACCGAGCCGCCTTCGGTGGTGGAGCCGGGCGTGATCCGCGTGCGCGGCTATTTCGGCCTGCGGCCCACCGCGATCTTCTTCGACTTCTATTTCCAGTGGGTTGAGGGGCGCTGGCGGCTGCATGGCGTTTCGATCAGCCCGCAGGCGATCGCATCCGAGGAAGCGCCGGAGCGGGGGCGGACATCAACCCGCTGACCTGGGGCGCAATTCCCGCTTCCCCCCGCCCGCATCCGCGCGCATATAGCGCGCGGTTTTTCATCGTTCACAGGCTATCCCCATGAAGCGCAGATCCGGACAAGACCCCGCCATCACCAGCCGCTGGCGCCCCGCCACCCGCGCGATCCGCGGTGGCACCGCGCGCAGCGAGTTCGGCGAAACCTCCGAGGCGCTGTTCCTGACTTCGGGCTTTGCCTATGATTGCGCCGAGGATGCCGCCGCGCGCTTCAACGGCGAGCAGGACGGCATGACCTATAGCCGGTTGCAGAATCCCACGGTCGAGATGCTGGAAAAGCGCATCTCGCTCATGGAGGGCGCGGAGGCCACGCGCTGCATGGCGAGCGGCATGGCCGCGATGACCGCCGCCCTGCTTTGCCAGCTCCAGATGGGCGACCATGTCGTTGCCAGCCGCGCGCTCTTCGGATCGTGCCGCTGGCTCACCGACTCGCTGCTGCCGAAGTTCGGCATCGAGACCACGATCATCGACGGGCGCGAGCTCGACCAATGGGAGGCGGCGATCCGCCCGAACACCAAGGTGTTCTTCTTCGAAACGCCTGCCAACCCGACGATGGACGTGATCGACATCAAGGCCGTGTGCGAGATCGCCCGCGCGCACGGCATCGTAAGCGTCGTCGACAATGCCTTTGCCACCAACGTGCTGCAGCGGCCGATGGAATATGGCGCCGATGTCGTCGCCTATAGCGCGACCAAGATGATGGACGGGCAGGGTCGCGTGCTCGCCGGCGCGGTTTGCGGCACCGAGGATTTCATCACCAACACGCTGCTGCCCTTTACCCGCAATACCGGGCCGACGCTGAGCGCGTTCAATGCCTGGGTGGTGCTCAAGGGGCTCGAGACGCTCGACCTGCGCATCCGCCGCCAGAGCGACAATGCGCTGAAGGTCGCGCGCTTCCTTGAGGGCCGGGTGGAACGGGTCAACTATCCGGGTCTGGCAAGCCATCCGCAGCACAATCTCGCCATGGCGCAGATGGAGGCCGCAGGGCCGATCTTCTCGCTCTATGTCGGCGGCGGCAGGGCCCGCGCGCACGCGCTGCTCAACGCGCTCGAACTGGTCGATATCTCGAACAATATCGGCGATTCCCGCTCGCTGATGACCCATCCCAGCTCGACCACGCACCACGGCCTGGGCGAGGAGGCGCGACTCGCGGTCGGCATCACCGAGGACATGCTGCGGCTCAACGTCGGGCTGGAGGATGTCGACGACGTGATCGAGGACCTGGACCGCGCGCTGGGCAAGGCGGGGCTGTAAGCCCCACTGGCCGCGCAGCACCCACCCCCATCCCCTCCCTTCCAGGGAGGGGAGCAGGCTGCGCAAACGGTTAAATCATGTGCGTTCCCCTCCCTGAAAGGGAGGGGTTAGGGGTGGGTGGGCGTCTGCAAAAACACCCTTGATCCCATCCGACCAAATTCACCGTTTACAGCCGTAGTCGAATCGATTACACCCGTAGTCGTATCTCCTGCAACAGGTGAAGGCGAATCGATGGCTCCCGAACGGATCAGTGATGCGGAACATGCGGTGATGGAGGTGCTGTGGCAGCGCGCGCCGCTCACCGCGACCGAGGTGGCGGACGCGCTGGCCGATGCGCGCGAATGGTCGTTGCAGACGGTCAAGACGCTGCTCTCGCGGCTCACCAACAAGGGCGCGGTGTCCTATGATCAGGACGGCCGCCGCTATCTCTACAGCCCCATTCTCGCGCGCGAAGACTATGTCGGCGATGAATCGCGGCGGTTGGTCGATCGGCTGTTCGGCGGACGCGCCGCGCCGCTTATCGCGCATCTGGCAGAACAGCAGAAATTCACGGCGGAGGACCTAGCCGAAATCGAACGGCTGATCGGGGAGTTGAAGTCATGATCGGGGAGTGGCTCGCATTTCAATCGCTTAGCGATTTTGCGCATGGGGTGGCCGGCGAGTGGCTGGTCGACACATTGATCGTCACCGCCGCGCTGATGGCTTTGGTGCTGGTGCTGCGTCGTCCGGTGGCGAAGCATTTCGGCGCGGAACTCGCCTATGCACTCTGGGCGATCCCGCTGGCGCGGCTGTTCATGCCGCCGCTGACCAGGACCATCGAGGTGAAGGTGAGCGCGCCAGCCGCGCCGGTCGCGACCGAGGCAGTCGAGAGTGCCGGAACCATCATCCCTGCGGCCATGGCGGCCCCCGCGGACGCGATGCCCGAGCCGAGCCTGGTGCAGACCCTGCTCGCCAATGCCGACTGGTTCGCAATCGGCGTGACGGTGTGGCTGTGCGGCGCGGCGATTTTCCTGATCGCGCAGCTTTCCGCTTATTTGCAGAACCGGCGTGAGTTGCTCGAGGATGCGGTCGAGGTCGCGCGCATTGATGATATCCGCGTGATCGAGATTGCGGGCATTTCCGGCCCCTTCGCCTTCGGCCTGTGGCAGCGTTATATCGCGCTGCCGATCGGCTTTACCCGCGATTACAACCCGGTCGAGCGCGAGCTGGCACTGGCACATGAACGCAGCCACCACCGCGCGGGCGACCTGTGGGCGAACTTTGCCGCGCTGGCGATGCTGTCGTTGCACTGGTTCAATCCCGTAGCGTGGATGGCCTGGCGCGCCTTCCGCTTCGACCAGGAAGCCGCGTGCGATGCGCGCGTGCTGCGCCGCCGCACCAGTGCCGAGCGCCAGGCTTATGCCCGCGCCATCGCCAAGGCGGCGACCGGCCAGACGCTGGCTTTTGCCAGCCCCTTGAACCCCAAGGACAAGATTGTCGAAAGGCTGAAGATCATGAAGCAGTCGGAAACCTCGAAAGGCCGCAAATGGCTGGGCGGCTCGCTGATCGGCGGCGGTCTTGTCACCGCGATGGCGATGACCGCAACGGTTAGCTATGCGGTGCAGCCGGTCGAGCCCGAAGCACCCGAAGCGCCGCTTGCGCCTGATGCTCCTGACGCACCGGCAGCGCCTGCGGCACCGTCGGTCAAGGTCGATGACGGCGTCTATGTCTACACGCTGCGCCGCGACGACGGGAAGAAGGTGGTGCTGCGCCTCAACCGTCCCGCGCGCCAGAAGGAGCTGGACCGCATGGCTGCTGACGCTGAGCGTTCGCGCGCCGATGCCGACCGTGCGCTTGCCGACGCCGATCTTGCGGTTGCCGAAGCCGATCGTGCCCGTGCCGAAGCAGATCGTGCCGCGGGCCAGGCGGCCTGGGCTGCAGCGGAAGCCAAGCGTGAAGGCGCACGGGCCAGCGCCTATGCGCAAGCCTCGCGGGTCATGGTGCGCCGGGGATCGCCGGGTGACAATGTGATCGAGCTGGGCGACAATCATACGCTGCGCATTCAGACCACCGATTGCGAAGGCAAGTCCAGGTCGGCGGCGTTCATGACGCAGACCGAAACGCGCAATGGCCAGGTGACCCGCACCAAGGTCGTGACCTGCGGCCAGGTCACGCCCGACGAGGCCGAGATCGCCGCGCAGATCGAGCGCGGCATGGCCGAGGGCCGCAAGTCGATGGAGCGTGCGCGCGCCGAAATCCGCCGCAACCCGAATCTGAGCGCCGAGGATCGCGCCGAAGCGCTGCGCGGCCTCGATGAAGGTCTGCGCGAAATGCGGGCTGGCCTGGCCGAGGCGCGCCGTCAGGTTCGCCGCGATGTCCGCCGCGACATGGGCGAGGTCCGGCGCGAGATAAGCCGCATTCCCGAGCCGCCCGAAGCGCCCGAGCCGCCCGCTCCGCCGGCGCGGACCTGGTAACCGCCGAGAACCGATCGGCAAAAGGGGCTGCGCGGCAAAAGTTGCGCAGCCCCTTTCGTTTCTGCGCCATCGGTGCCACCTAGGCCGCATGGAACTGCCTGCTGACCTGCCGACCGGCCTTGCCGAGCCGCTCGAACCGCTTGTCCGCCGCGTGCTCGCGGGCAACCCCTCGCCCTTCACCTATACCGGCACCCAAACCTATGTCGTGGGCGACGGCGCAGATGTCGCGGTCATCGATCCGGGTCCGGCGGATGAGGCGCATATCGATGCGATCCTCGCGACCGTGGGCGATGCCCGCATCGCTGCCATCATGTGCACGCACACGCACCGCGACCACAGTCCCGCCGCTGCGCCGCTCAAGGCCCGCACCGGAGCACCGATCATCGGTTGTGCGCCGCTGATCCTGTCCGACGATGGCCCGCGCGCCGACGAGGCGTTCGATACCACATACGCGCCCGACCGGGTGCTGACCGATGGCGAGCGCGTCTCGGGCAGTGGCTGGACGATCGAGGCGGTCGCGACGCCGGGCCATACCAGCAACCATCTGTGCCTCGCGCTGGTCGAAAGCGGCGCGCTGTTCACTGGCGATCATGTGATGGGCTGGTCGACCAGCGTCATTTCGCCGCCCGATGGCGACATGGCCGCCTATATGGCGAGCCTCGCCAAGCTGCAGGAGCGCTCCGACCGGATCTATTATCCCGCGCACGGGCCTGCGGTCGAGAACCCGGCGCAGCTGGTGCGTGGCATGATGGGCCATCGCAAGCAGCGCGAACGCCAGGTGCTGCGTCAGCTCGAAGCTGGCGCGCAGACCATCCCCGCCATGGTGCCCGAGATGTACAAGGGCCTTGATGCGCGGCTTTACGGCGCGGCGGGTCGTTCGGTGCTGGCGCATCTGATCGATCTCGAACATCGCGGCGCTGTGATGCGCGATGGCGAATTGTGGCGGCTGGTCGCAGGCGCGCCCGAGGCCGCAAACAGCGTTTCGTAAATCGCTGGTTCCGCGTTATGCTCCCGCCGGGTCCGGGGGGAGTCGAAACATGGCGGTTACCGGCGTTCTGCGACAACGTGCGGCTGCGGCCGAACCCTTTTATGCATGGTCGGCGACCATCATGGCGCTGCTCGTGGTCACGGGATTCAGCCTGCACCTCGCAATGGGGCGATCGACGTTTGCCGCACGCCCCCTGGTGCATGTGCATGGCATCGTCTTCATGGGCTGGGTGCTGCTGTTCACCGCGCAGGCCTGGCTGGCGGTGCAGGGACCGCATGGCGCACACCGCCTGCTTGGCCGCATCACCGCCGTCTGGGTGCTGCTGATGATGGCGCTCGGCTTCTGGATCACCATCGATGTCGTGCAACGCGGGATCACGCCGTTCTTTTTCCAGCCGCAGCATTTCCTGATCGCCAATCCGGTCAACCTGCTGATGTTCGGGTGCCTGATCGTCGCGGCGCTGCGGCTGCGGCACCAGCGCGACTGGCATATGCGGCTGCAGCTGTGTGCCATGGCGACCTTGCTCAACCCCGGTCTGGGTCGGCTGCTGCCGACACCCTTGCTGGTGCCCCATGCCTGGGAAATCCCCTTGCTGTGCGCCCTCATCTTCCCGCTGGCGGGGGTCGTTCGCGATCTGCGGCACGGCGTGCGCTGGCACCCTGCCTATCTCTGGGGCATTGTCGCGATACTGCTGCCGATTCCAGTGGTGAACCTGGTCGCACCGACCGCTTTGGGCGATGCGATTTACGGCTGGACAGTCGCGGGTCACCCGGGCGAAGCCATTGCGGGTATGGCATTTCCGCCGCCGCCCCCCATGTAACGCGCCATCGACCATTTGCCCTGGGCTCGCCTCCCGTCTAGACAGGGGCGCAAGGGGCATGGGTGCCCCGTGTTGAGGATCTGCCATGACTGCACAACCCCGCGAAAACCTCTCCGGTCTCGACCTGCGCGCCGAGATCGACCGGCTGCGCAAGGAGAAGAACGCGGTCATTCTGGCGCATTACTACCAGAAGCCCGAATTGCAGGATATTGCCGATTTCGTCGGGGATTCGCTGGAACTGTCGCGGATCGCGGCGGACACCGATGCGGACGTGATCGCCTTTTGCGGCGTCAAGTTCATGGCCGAAACCGCCAAGATCCTGTCGCCCGACAAGATCGTCGTGCTGCCCGATCTCGACGCGGGCTGCAGCCTTGAGGACAGCTGCCCGCCGGACAAGTTCGCCGCGTTCCGCGCGCAGCATCCGGATCATATCGCGCTCACCTATATCAACTGCTCGACCGAGGTGAAGGCGCTGTCCGACATCATCGTCACCTCGTCCTCGGCGGAAAAGATCTTGAGCCAGATTCCTGCGGACCAGAAGATCATCTTCGGCCCGGACAAGCATCTGGGCGGCTATTTGCAGCGCAAGCTGGGCCGCGAGATGCTGCTCTGGCCGGGCGTGTGCATCGTGCACGAGGCGTTCAGCGAGACCGAGCTGCTCAAGCTCAAGGCGCAATATCCCGACGCGCCGGTCGCCGCGCACCCCGAATGCCCGGCCCACATTATCGACCATGCCGATATGGTCGGATCGACCAGCGCGATCCTGAAATTCGCCAAGGAAACGCCGAGCGAGGTGGTGATCGTCGCGACCGAGCCGCACATCATCCACCAGATGGAAAAGGCGGTGCCCGAAAAGACGTTCATCGGCGCGCCGGGCGCGGACGGCAACTGCAACTGCAATATTTGCCCTTACATGGCGCTGAACACGATGGAAAAGCTCTATGTCGCGCTGCGCGATCTGGAGCCGCGGATCGAGCTGGACGAGGAGCTGCGCCTCCAGGCGAAGAAATCGCTCGACCGGATGCTCGAAATGGCGAGCAGCACGGTGGGGCAGGGCGATCTCGGTCGCCCCGATCTCGCGCATCAGGGCTGACCGGCCCCGGCGCCGCCGGCGCTATTTGTGCACCGCATTGCGCCCCGCCATCGCCGAATAGAAGGCGAAGGCGGGGGCCATGTCCTTTTCGTAATCGCCGGTGGGGTGGATCACCGGGCCCAGGCCTGCGCGCCGGTTGCCATAATCCATGAAGCCGCAGACGATCGGCACGCCCGCGCCATGCGCGATGCGGTAAAAGCCGGTGCGCCAGGCATCGACCGTCTTGCGCGTGCCTTCGGGCGCGATGGTCAGGATGAAGTCCTCGCGCGCGGCGAACTCGGCGATCATCTGCTGCACCATGTCACCCGCCGCGCTGCGATCGACCGGAACGCCGCCCATCTGCCGCATGAAATTGCCGAACGGCCAGCGGAACAGCGAGGTCTTGGCCATGAAATGCGTCTGCAGGCCCAGCTCGCGGGTCACGCCCATATAGTTAGGAAAGTCCCAGTTGCTGGTATGCGGCACCGCGATGATGACATAGCGCCGCTCGGGCGGTGGCGTGCCCACAGCCGTGAACCGGTGGCGGCGATAGATGAACATCAGCAGTGCATAGAGTGCGCGCGCCATCCAGCCGAGATGCGCGGTCGATGGCTCGCGCGAGCGCGACGCCTGGCTTGCCTTGGTCATCCTACCCCCGGTCGCGCCTTGCCGCTTGCAGCGAGATAGCCGTAGCGGCAGGCACCTGTCGCCTAGTGACGCAATCGCGCGGCGAGATCAACCGCACGACAATCGGCGCCGATAAATTTGGTATCACATCGATCAGTCATATTGTGTGCAATATAATTGATCCCTACATAACTGTCATACCCGGACAAAAAGGAGCCGAAAATGAGCACTCTCTACACCACCCGCGTCAACGCCTATGGCGGCCGCAGCGGCACCATCAAGAGCGAGGACGGCATTCTCGACCTGGCGCTCGCCATGCCCAAGGAACTGGGCGGCAAGGGCGGCGCGACCAACCCCGAACAGCTGTTCGCCGCGGGCTATGCCGCCTGTTTCGAAAACGCCGTCATCCATGTGACGCGCGGTAAGGCGGAGCAGGTCAAGGACAGCGATATCGAGGTCGCCGCCGAGGTCAGCCTGCTGCCGACCGAACAGGGCGGCTTCCAGCTCGCCGTCGCGCTCGAGGTCGAGATCACCGGCGTCGATCAGGCCAAGGCCGAGGAGATCGTTCAGGCAGCGCACGCCGTCTGCCCCTATTCGAACGCCGTGCGCGGCAATGTCGACGTCAAGATCAGCGTGTTCGCGCAATGACCGGCACGGTGGCAGCGACGGGCGATGATCCGCTTCTGCTCGATCGGCAGGTGTGCTTCCCGCTCTACGCTGCCACCAACCTGCTGAACCGGCTCTATGGCCCGGTTCTCAAGCCGCTGGGGCTCACCTATCCGCAATATCTGGTCATGCTGGTGCTGTGGGAAGACGAGCCGCAGACGGTCGGGTCGCTGGGCGCGCGGCTGTATCTGGACAGCGGGACTTTGACCCCGCTGCTCAAGCGGATGGAGGCGGCTGGCCTGGTCAGCCGTACCCGCGATGCCGAGGACGAGCGGCGCGTGCTTATCGGCCTGACCGAGCGGGGCAGGGCGCTGCGGGCTGACGCGCTGCACGTGCCCGAGACGATCGCGGGCGGCCGCTCGCCCGAGGGGCTCGACGAGCTTCGCGAGGGCGTGCGCAGACTGGTTGCGATGCTGGCTGCCCCTGGCGGGGTCGGCTGACCGCGCTCAGCGGCGCTTGCGGAAGGGCCAGTCGGTGACCCCGCCTGCCCAGAGCGCCCACCAGATGATCACGGGCTGCAGCATCAGCCGCGGGCCGTGATAGGTCCAGGGAAGCCGCATGCCGCCGATCGCGATGTCATTGATCGCGTGGTTGAAATTGGCAGGCCACACGCACAGGGCATAGAGCGCAAGGCCGATGCCTGCGGCAAAGCGCAGCCGCGGGATCATCAGCCCGACCGCGCCTGCGATTTCCGCGACCCCGGTCCAGAACACCACCGCGTGCGGGCTGGGCACCCAATCGGGCGTGATCGCGACAAAACCCCCGGGCGAGCGGATGTGGATGACCCCGGCAGCGAAATAGATCAGCGCCAGCAGCCAGCGAAATCCGGTGCGGACGGGCGATTGGCGCGGCATAACGGTCAGCGTTTGCGGACGAACTCGGCGCGCAGCACCAGGCCCTTGATGCCGTCGAACCGGCAGTCGATTTCCTGCGCGTCGCCGGTCAGCCGGATCGCCTTGATCAGCGTGCCGCGCTTGAGCGTCTGGCCCGCGCCCTTGACCTTCAAGTCCTTGATCAGCGTGACCTGATCGCCATCGGCGAGCAGATTGCCGACCGCATCGCGGACCTCGACGCCCTCATCGCGCGGCGCAGCGACCGCTTCGCCGGGAGCGATCCATTCGCCGCTCGCCTCGTCATAGACATAGTCTTCGCCATCCGGGGGTAGCATCAGCGGTCTTTCAGCTCTTCAGGGTCACGATGTTCAGCCCGCCGGGCTTGGTCGAAGGGTTGGAGGCGTTCTGGGGCTTGGGCTTTTCGGCCTTGGGCTTGCGGACTTCGCGGTTCGATTTCTTCTGGCCCTTAGCCATGGTCTGTTCCTTGTCCAGGCGGTGCGCCCGGATCACCGCCATAGCGCCAATCGCCGTGCAAAGCGCGACAATTCGCGAGCATGGCACAGCCTCGGTTTCGCAAGCGCGTTACAGGAGACAAGGCTCAGGCGTCACAGTTCTCCGAAGCTTTTGGAGATGTCCGCTGTTGGGGAAAGTCTCAAACAGCACGAATGGCAACAAATGGGTGGAAAGCAGACATGCCCAAAAAGCATTGCTTAACCGGCGCAGGCTAAGCGTGTGAAAGTCCTGCTTGCGTTTGATTTGATGGTTCCTGCGTCATCAAACTCGAAACGCATTGATGGTTCTTTCCTCCTTTCGGATGCCTGGAGGACGTTCGCTGTCGCTTTGCACCGCGCCTGCCGCAAAACTGGATTGAATTTGAGCGAGCGCAGATCAATGGTGCGGAATTTCAATGGAGAGACCGTTGGTTTATCTGATTGGCTACAAATGCCCGTGGGAAAAACATCCGATGATGCACTTTTTGGATGGAGATCCATCTAAACTGGAATGGCTAGAAGATATTGGCCCGATAACGACGCCTCTAATAAGTCCTACTGCGAAAGCCCTTGCAGGATTCGAATCAGTACGACCAATATACCAACACGGCTTCAATGGATTTCTCGCAATAAAGTGCCGGACTTTGAAGGTCCACCGGGCTTTATCTGCGTCTCCTCGCGCTTCAAGGAAGTGGTCGAGCGGTTCGAGCCCGAGGTACACCAGTTCTTTCCGATCACAGTGGTGAACAACGCGAAAGAAAAGGTCGCTGAGCGCTGGCTGTGGGTGGTGTGCAACCGGATCGACGGCGTTGATCGCGAGCATACGACATTGGTGCTCAAGAAAGGAGCTCTATGGATGTCGAATTGGTTGGAGGATGGCGAACGAGTGCGGATATCTGATGCCAAACTCTATCACAGCAAGAAGCAGACCGAAGGATATCATTTCTGGCGCGACAAGCACCTGATGGGTGGTGGCATTTACGCCTCCGATGAGGCTGCGGAAGCCTTGCTTTCACTTAATCTAGCTGCCTTTGCTGCCAGCAAACTGGAGACAGTGTGATGGCTTGTGGCGAAGCCCCGTCCGCCCGCTTTGGAGCATCACGCGAATTGGTCGAAGAGGCAATGCTTGAGCTTGCGCCTTATGTCCGCTTTGGGGTCGATGAGAGAACTTCCGCTTTTGTCCGCACGGAGACCAAAGCTGCCATTCCACTATGACCGTCAGAGTGCCCATTCCGAAAGCCAACGACAGCCACCCCTACCAGCCCCAGGGGGCAGGCGGTGGGGCGACCGGCTGCGTGAGGTCGAATTCGACGCGGAAGTTGCGCGAAGCGGGTCCGTCGGGGCGGCGCAGGGCATAGGCATAGGTGCGCGCGTCGATACCCACGATCCAGCTGTTGGTCACCGATGCGCCGAGGCCCTGCGCGCGGAACGTCGCGATGCTTTCGGCATCGACCGGGAATATCTGCTGGCCGGGTGTTCCGGGGCTGGCGGTGTCGCCGCCGTACTGGGTGACCTTGTCGATGCTGCCGTCCTCGTGGCGGTGATCGTGCTTGAGGCGCAGGCCCGTCCCGGTCCGGGTGATGATCCAGGTGCGCGATCGGTTCCAGCCGCCGTTCGCGGTGCCGACATGGAAGGGGATTTCCATCCGGTTTGCGCTGCAGGCGCGGAAATGGACAATCATCGGCTTGCCGGCGAGATCGGCATCGGCAGGGTCGGTGCTCACCAGCCGTCCGGGATAGGCCTTGCCGCAATGCTGCGCGAGGCTGGCCATGAACGCAGCCTGCGGGTCAGCGGGGGGCAGGGTGGTGGCGCAACCGGCGAGCGCGAACAGCAGCAGAGCAAGGGCGGACCGGGTGTGCAGACGGGTCATTCCGCCACGCTGGTCGATTGCGGCGCTGTTGTCGAGCCGGGGGCAATCTTGCGCACCCGCTTCTTGCGCGCGGGCGCGGGCTTGTTGGCACGGTGCTTCTTCGCCGCCTTGGGGATCGGCGCATCGGGGCCGTCGGGCTTGGGCTTGAACCGGCACAGGTCCGCGACCGGGCAGCGCCAGCATTCGGGCTTTCGTGCCTTGCAGATATAACGACCGTGCAGGATCAGCCAGTGATGGCCGTGCACGCGGAACGGGCCCGGCGTGCCCTTGTCGAGTGCGCGCTCGACATCGATCACGGTGCGCCCCGGCGCCAGCCCGGTGCGGTTGCCGACGCGGAAGATATGCGTGTCGACCGCAAAGGTTTCCGCCCCGAACGCCGCGTTGAGCACGACATTGGCGGTCTTGCGCCCGACGCCGGGCAGCGCGGTCAGCGCATCGCGATCCTCCGGCACCTCGCTGCCATGCCGCTCGATCAGCGCCTCGGACAGTGCGATGACGTTCTTCGCCTTGCTGTTGAACAGCCCGATCGTCTTGATGTGCTGCTTGAGGCCTTCCTCGCCCAGCGCCACCATCTGCTCGGGCGTCTTGACGCTTTCGAACAGCGCGCGCGTCGCCTTGTTGACGCCGATATCGGTCGCCTGGGCGGAGAGCACCACCGCGACCAGCAGCTGGAAATGGTTGCCATATTCCAGCTCGGTCACCGGTGCGGGATTGGTTTCGGCGAGGCGGCGGTAGAATTCGAAAGTGTCGGCCTTGTTCATGGCGCCGCTTGTGCCAGAGCCATGTCCACCGCGGCAAGGGCGTGCAGCGTGGTCGTGTCGAACAGCGGCACGGCGCTGTCCTCCTCGCGCACCAGCAGCATGATCTCGGTACAGCCCAGGATGATCGCCTGCGCGCCGGCCTCTGCGAGCCGCGCCATGATCGCGCGATAGGTGGTGCGCGACTCTTCGGTCACGATCCCGCGCACCAGCTCGTCATAGATGATTCGGTGCACGTCCTGCCGGTCCGCCGCTTCTGGGACGATCACGTCCAGCCCGTACCGCTGCGCCAGCCGATCGCGCAGGAAAGGCTGTTCCATGGTGAAACCGGTGCCCAGCAGCCCGACCTTGGCTAGCCCCTTGGCTGTTATGGCGCTGCCGACCGGATCGGCAATGTGCAGCAGCGGGATGCCGATCGCTGCCTGAACCGCATCGGCCATCAGGTGCATGGTATTGGTGCAGACGACCAGCAGCTCCGCCCCGCCGCGTTCGGCTTGGCGTGCAGCAGCAATCATTCGCTCGGTCAGCGCATCCCAATCGCCAGCATGTTGCAGCGCCTCGATCTCGGCGAAATCGACCGAGACCATCACGCTTGCCGCGCTGTGCGTGCCGCCGAGTCCCTCGCGCACCGCCTGGTTGATCAGGCGATAATAATGCGCCGAGCTCTCCCAGCTCATCCCGCCGAGCAGGCCGATGGTGCGCATCAGGGATTGGCCGTGGCGGTCGCTGGCTTGCCTGCGGGATGCTTCGCCTTCCATTCCATCGCGCTGCGCACGCGGCGCTCGACCGAGGGGTGCGTGTAGAACAGCATTTCCTGCAAGGGATGCGGGCGCGGGTAGCGATATTCGGCGGTCTTGACGAGCGCACCCGCCAGAGCATCGGGCAGGTTGACCATCTGCAGCGAATAGGCGTCGGCCTCGCTCTCGCCGATCCGGGTCAGCGCATTGGTCACCGGCAGCGCCAGCGTGCCCAGGATCGACAGCACCAGCATCAGCACCGGCAGGCCGCGCGGATCGGATATATCGGTGGTCGGGCTGCCCAGCGCGCGGGCAAGGCGCGGGTGCAGGCGATCGGCAAGGAAGAACAGCACGACCACGAGCAGGCTCAGCACCCCGACCGAGCGCCAGACATGGCCGAGCACATAATGGCCGATCTCGTGCCCGGTCACCGCGCGCACCTCGTCGAGCGAGGCCTGTTTCAGCGCGACATCCGAGATGGCGATCCGCGCGGCGCTGCCGATGCCGGAGACGTTCGCGGTGAAATTGTTCGATTGGCGCGATCCGTCATAGATGAAGATCCTGTCCGCCGGGATATCGACCTGGCGTGCCATATCGAGCACCGCATCGCGCACCGGTCCCTCGGGAATCGGCTTGTACTGGTTGAACAGCGGCTCGATCAGGCTCGGCGCCAGCAGCAGGCCTGCCGATACCGCCGCCGCGGCAAGGCCGGCGGACCAGAGCCACCAGGTCTGGCCGGTACGCCGCATCAGCGCATAGACGCCGAGCAGAAACAGGCTGCCCATCACGGTGCTGATCGTCATCGCGATCGCGCCCTGGCTCAGGAAATCGCCGAGCGGCTGGCTGGTCAGGCCATAGCTCTTTTCGTGCCACCAGTCCGAATAGATCGTCCAGGGCAGGCCGAGCACGGTGGAGGCTACCGAGAAGCCTGCGACCGTCAGCAGGGTACGCAGCGCCCAGCCGCGCCGTTCCAGGCGCGCCCAGATGCGATCGGTGAGCTTCAGCCGCACGAGAATCAGGGTGACGACCAGTGTGACGACCAGCCCGCCCAGGATCATCCATTCGCTCGATGCCGTATAGGCGGCGGCCTTGGCGAGCGCTTCCGCGCCCAGCCCGTCGATATACGCCCTGGTTGCCGCTTCCGGATCGAATGCCATGCCTGCCCCGCTGTATTGCTGTTATAACACAGGCTTAAGCGGAGGCGTGATGGTCGTCAAGCCAGCCCCAACACCTGCGGCATGGTGTAACGCCCTGCCGGCTGGTCGTGCAGCCACAAGCACGCCCTGACTGCACCGCGCGCGAACACCATCCGGCTTTCGGCGCGATGGGTGAGTTCGATCCGCTCGTTATCGCCCGCCAGATAGACGGTATGGTCGCCCGCGACCGATCCGCCGCGCAAGCTCGCAAAGCCGATCGCCCCGCGTGCCCGTGCGCCGGTCACGCCATCGCGCCCGCGCTCGCTGTCGCGTGCGAGGTCGAGCCCGCGCGCCCGCGCTGCCGCCTCGCCCAGCAGCAAGGCAGTCCCAGAGGGTGCATCGACCTTGTGGCGGTGGTGCATTTCGGCAATCTCGATATCCCAGTCCTCGCCGAGCCGGATCGCGGCTTCGTGGACCAGATGCGCGAGCAAGGTGACGCCGAGCGAGGTATTGCCCGTCTGCAGCACGGCGATGTGATCGGCAGCGCTGTCGATCAGCCAGTGATGGCGTTCCTCCAGCCCCGTGGTCCCGATGACGATGGGCACATTCGCCGCGACCGCCGCGTCGAGATTGGCCTCGAGTGCCTGGGGGACCGAGAAATCGACCAGCACGTCGCTCTCCTTTGCCAGCGCCAGCGGATCGCCGCCCTGATCGATGCCGCCCGAAACGCTTGCGCCGCCCTCCGCAATCGCGCTTTCCAGCGCCTGGCCCATGCGGCCCGCAAGCCCGATAATCCCGATACGCGTCATCCGTCTTTCCTCAGACTGTAATTCGCCCGGCCAATGCCCTATTGCCTGGCTCATGGCAAAGATTCCCAGCATCGTCATCCTCACCGGCGCCGGCGTGAGCGCGGAAAGCGGCATCGACACCTTCCGCGCCGAGGGCGGTCTATGGGAGCAGCACCGGGTGGAGGATGTCGCCACGCCCGAGGCGTTCGTGCGCGATCCCGATCTGGTGCTGCGATTCTACGACATGCGCCGCGAGGCGATCCAGACCAAGCAGCCCAATGCCGCGCACGAGGCGCTGGCCCGGCTCGATGCCGAATGGCCGGGCGAACTGCTGATCATCACCCAGAATGTCGACGATTTGCACGAGCGCGCTGGTGCAAGCCGGTTGCTGCACATGCACGGCACGCATCTGACCGCCTGGTGTCTCGCCTGCGATGCGCGGCCCGAATGGCGCGAACCGCTGATCGACCGGCCCGCCTGTCCCGAATGCGGCGTGGCCGGGCAGCTGCGCCCCGATATTGTCTGGTTCGGCGAGATGCCGTACGAAATGGAGCGGATCTACGAAGCCGTCGGCGCGTGCGACCTGTTTGTCTCGATCGGTACCTCGGGCGCGGTCTATCCTGCTGCGGGCCTCGTGCGCGAGGCGCGGGCGCGCGGCGCGATGACGCTAGAGCTCAATCTCGAGCCGAGCCAGGGCAGCTATTTCTTCCACGAATCGCGCCACGGCCCGGCGACGAAGCTGGTGCCCGAATGGGTCGGCGAGATGCTGGGTCAGGGATGATGCGCGCAGGGCCCTCCCTCTCGATGGGGGAGGGTTGGGTGGGGGTGATCGTGCCGGATCATGCCTGGGCGCCAACTGGCACCACCACCCTCACCGCTGCGACAAGGTGGCAAAGCCACCAAGTCTCGCTGCCTCTCCCATCGAGGGAGAGGCGGGTAACGCGCACGCTTTCCCTCCCCAAGAAGAGGGGAGAGGCCTAGCCGTTCACCGTCACCACCAGAAACAGCGTCCAGCCGATCGCAACCGCATAGGCGATCCAGGTGCCGATGACGCCCAGTGCCCGCAACCGCGGCGGCTTGCCGGGGCCGTGGGGCTGGTGCAGACCGATGATATGCGCAGCGCGGGCCGCCAGAAACAGCACCGCCAGCCCGGTCAGCGGCCAGTGGCTGGCATTCGCCATCTCGAGCAGCCCGATCAGGATCACGAACAGCGGCGCATGTTCGGCGAGATTGCCATGCGCGCGGCTCGAACTGATCAGCCCGGCATCGCCCGCATCGCCGAACGAGGCCTGGGTGCGGAAGCGTGCGCGCACGGTCGCGATGGCGGTGGCGAGCAGCATGATCGCGCAGATCGCGGCGGTCAGCGCGGTAACGGGCAGGGTCATCGGCATCCTCCCAGATGAGGAGCCGACTATGCCGCCGGGCTCGCGCCCCCGCAAGCCTTGCACTCGGGATCCTTGGCAATCTTCAGCGTGCGCCAGAGCGGGCTGAGGCCATCGATCAGGTGCAGCTTGCCGCGCGGATCGTCGCCAAATCCGGTGATCGCGCGCACGACCTCCATCGCGGCGAACGCGCCCACTAGGCCGACCATCGCGCCGAGTACGCCCTGCTCGGCGCAGGTATCGCAATCCTCGGCATCGAACGCGTCACCGACAAAGCAGCGATAGCAGGGCGCATCGGGCAACCAGCCGCGAAACGTGCCGATCTGCCCCTGGAAACGCCCGATCGCCGCGCTGACCAGCGGGATGTGCAAGGCGGTGAGCGTATCGGAGACGAGCAGCCGCGTCGCGAAATTGTCGGTGCCGTCGAGCACGACATCGGCTCCGGCGAGCAGGGCGGTGGCATTGTCCGCGCTCAGCCGCTCGGGCAGGGCGGCGACCTGCAATTCGGGGTCGAACCGCCGGACCCAGGCGGCCGCGACCTCGGCCTTGGATTGCCCGACATCTGTGGGCGTGAACAGTGTTTGGCGCTGCAGGTTGGAAAGATCGACTGCATCGCCATCGATCAGCGTCAGCTTCCCGATGCCGGCGGCGCCGAGATATTGCAGCGCCGGACAGCCGATTCCACCCATGCCGACCAGCAGGACATGCGCTGACGCGAGCTTCGCCACGCCCACGCCGCCGATCTCGGGCAGCACGATATGCCGGGCATGGCGTTCGAGCTGGGTGGGGGAAAGCGGCATGCGGCGAACGTCCTCATTGAACCGCGCGAATGCCGAAAAGGCCATCGTCATTCCCGCGAAAGCGGGAATCCCGCTCGGGTCGGCGCTATAGCGGGATTCCCGCCTTCGCGGGAATGGCGAAATTGTTGGGCTGGTGCCGCGTCAGCTTTCCAGCTGCTGCAGCAGCGCGCGTACGTCGCCATCCATATCGGCATCGCGCGTGCGCAGGTCCTCGATCAGGCGGACGGCGTGGATGACGGTCGAATGATCGCGTCCGCCGAACTTGCGGCCGATCTCGGGATAGGAGCGCGGGGTCAGCACCTTGGCGAGATACATCGCCACCTGGCGCGGGCGCACCACGGCGCGTGCGCGGCGCTTGGACGACATTTCGGCGCGATCGACCTTGTAGAACTGGCAGACGGCGCGCTGGATCTCGTCGATGGTGATCCGTCGGCGGTTGGCGCTCAGGAGGTCCGAGAGTTGCTCCTCGGCCAGCGCCAGCGTCACCTTCTGCCCGGTGATCTGGGCATAGGCCATCAGCTTGTTGAGCCCGCCGACCAACTCGCGGACATTGCGGCTGATCGTGCGTGCGAGGAATTCGGTCACGTCTTCGGGAATCTCGCCCATCCGCATCTGCTCGACCCGCGCGCGCAGGATCGCGCGGCGCAGTTCGATATCGGCAGGCTGAATGTCGGCGACCAGGCCCATGGCGAGCCGCGAGAGCAGCCGCTGATCCACCCCGTCCAGCGCCTGCGGCGCGCGGTCCGAGGTGACGACGAGGCGCTTGCCTGCGCCCAGGATCGCATCGATCGTGTGGAGGAATTCCTCCTGGGTCGAATTCTTGCCGATGATGAACTGGATGTCGTCGACCAGCAGCATGTCGAAGCTGCGCAGACGCGCCTTGAATGCCATTGAATCGCCGCGCTGAATGGCACTGACGAAATCGTTCATGAACTTTTCCGCCGGGCAGTAGCAGATGCGCGCCTGCGGATTGATCTCGGCATAGGCATTGCCGATCGCGTGGAGCAGGTGCGTCTTGCCCTGGCCGGTCGCGGCCTTGAGGTAGAGCGGGCTGAACAGCGGCTTTTCGGCTGCGGCCATGCGCTGCGCGGCGTTGAACGCGAGCACGTTCGACTGACCGGTGATGAAGCCCGAGAAGAGCTGCGAGGGATCGAGCGCGATGCGGTTGCCGCTTTCGGCAGCGCGCGGCGCGGCCGCGATCGGCGCCACCGGGGCGGCCACGCGCGGGCGTGCGATCTCGGCTTCACGCGGCGCGGCGGCAATGGCGACGCTGCGCACTTCGGGGCGCACGATCTTCCAAGCCAGGGCCAGACGGTCGGCAAAGCGCTCGCGCACCCAGTTGGCGGAAAATTCAGACGGCAGGTGCAGGTGCAGCTGGCCCGAGGCAGGCTCGAAGCTGCCGGGACGGATGGGGCGGATCCACTGGGTGTGGATCTGTGCACCCAGATCCTTGCGCAGACCTTCGCTGATCTCGTTCCAGTCGGCCGCCCAGTCTGCCGCGCCGCTCGAATCACTGAGTTCGATCATGCCTGAATGCCACTTCTTGTATCTTGGTCAGCACCGGTACCGCCGGTCATCGCTGACAAGGGGTCCGGCGGAACCTGATGGTTCTGCCGGATGGGACGGAAAACGGCGGGCAACCCTTGACTTCGGTTGCACCCCAGCCGTTGCGGAATGCTAGTTCAGGCGCCCTCGGCCAGGGTCCGGCCAGCGCGAGCTGGCACAGGCGGCATGCCGGGCGGCATAGCCGGGCAGGCGTGCAGAGTCACATCCGGGATGATCCCGGTCCATCCAGTGCAGTGGCAATCCGACCCAGTTACGCAAAACCTGCTACCTCCCCCTCGCTTGCATCGCATCAGGGCCTATCCCTGGCGCAATGATCTTCCCTGTGTGCCGCCCAACCCCTTGGTCAGCACGGGAAACCGTCCCAAATCTGGGGCACAAAAGGTGCTCACCGAAAAACACATGGGTCTTTCGATCAATGTATCCACCAGTTTGTGCAATGGAGAGCTTGGCTGATCGCTCGGCTCTCGACCCTGATGTAGCCGTGGAAAAACGAGTCGAGCAAGAGCCGCCGGGTAAAAAAAATGAAATAATGGCGCTTGACTCGGTTAACGCGAGGATATTGCTGGATTCACATTGATTATAATTCAAATTCAATGACTTAGCCGGAGGCATGTTACCCCTGCCGAGCCGAATCGCAGGAAATGCGTCAGTTGCCCGATGGGGCGTGTGACGGATCCATTACCGTTATGTCACAAAGCCGACGCGATGTTGCAAACACTGTCAAGAACACTGGACGCACGAAAAATCCGCCTGCCCTGACGGGCGGCGGATCATCGTGTCCGAAAGACTGGAAGCGGGCAGGGCGTTGGCGCCGCCACCCGATTCGCCATCAGGCCAGAGCGGCGAGCCGCTTGGTCAGGCGCGAGAACTTGCGCGAGGCGGTGTTCTTGTGCAGCACGCCCTTGGCAACGCCGCGGGCCAGCTCGGGCTGTGCGCTGGCGAGAGCCGCCTTGGCCGCTTCCTTGTCGCCGGCGTCGAGGGCCGATTCGACCTTCTTGACGAAGGTGCGGATGCGACCGATGCGGTTGCCGTTGACGACGGCACGACGCTCGTTCCGGCGGATGCGCTTCTTGGCTTGCGGCGTATTGGCCATAGTTTCTCACACGTCTTTCAATTGGCGATCACGGCTGATCGGCGGATTTGGGGTAAAGCAGATTGGCCGCCCGGTGGCGGTGCCAGCGCTTTGAAGCCGCTGCCGTTAGCGATTCTCATGGCCCACGTCAATGTCTCAATGCCGCCCGGTGGGGCGATCGCGGCTATTTCTGGCAGGAACGGCACCAGAAGGTCGATCTGCCCGATTGCACCAAGCGCTCGACCGTGCCGCCACAGGGGCAGGCCTCACCCTCGCGCCCGTAAACCCGCCATTGCTTGGCGAAATAGCCCAGTTGCCCGTCGGGCCGGGCATAATCGCGCAGGGTCGATCCACCTGCCAGAATGGCATCGGCCAGCACCGCCTTGATCGCGGCGACCAGCGGTTTCAGCTTGGCAGGGCCGATCTGCCCGGCAGCCCGCAGCGGCGAGATTCGCGCCATGTTGAGCGCCTCGCAGACATAGATGTTGCCCAGCCCTGCGACGATTCGCTGGTCGAGCAGCATCGCCTTGATCGGCGAGGCGCGACCGGCCAGCGCGGCCCGTAGATAGGCAGGGGTGAATTCGTCGCCCAGCGGCTCGGGGCCCATCGCGGCAAAAGGGGCGAAACCTGCGAGCGCATCGGTCGTCACCAGGTCGACCGAGCCGAAGCGGCGCGGATCGAACAGCGAGAGGCGGTGCCCCGATTCGGTCTCCATGACCAGATGGTCGTGCGCGCCGATATCCTCGGGATCGATCCGCCAGCGCCCGGACATGCCGAGGTGGAACACCATCGAATCGCCCCGGTCGGTGTCCAGCAGTCCGTATTTGGCGCGCCTGCCGAGCGAGATGATCCTCGCGCCCGTCATCCGCTGGCCGAGATCGGCCGGAAAGGCGCGGCGCAGGTCCGCGCGGCGCGCAACGACGCTGGTCAGGCGCACGTCCTGCAGCACGGCAGCAAGCCCGCGCACGGTGGTTTCGACTTCGGGAAGCTCTGGCATAAAAAGGCCCGTTATCAGGCTTTGCGCTGGGCACAAAGATGCTTACATGGCGCTCATGAGCGAGACAGTGCCCTTTGGCTATCAGGATATCGACCCGGCGGAAAAGCAGGGCCGGGTTGGCGGCATATTTTCCAACGTCGCGGCCAAATATGACATCATGAACGACGCGATGTCGGGCGGCATGCATCGGTTGTGGAAGGATCGCTTCGTGCGCCGGGTCAAGCCGCGTGCTGGCGAGGACATTCTCGACATGGCGGGCGGCACCGGCGACATCGCCTTTCGCATGGTCAAGTCGGGCGCGAACGTGACCGTTGCCGACATCAACCAGGACATGCTCGATGTCGGCATCGAGCGCGCAGTCGAGCGCGGCGAGGACCGGCTGGTCTGGTCGTGCCAGGATGCCGAGAAGCTCAAATTCCCCGACCGCAGCTTCGATGCCTATACGATCGCCTTCGGCATCCGCAACGTCACCTATATCGACAAGGCGCTGGCCGAGGCGCACCGCGTGCTGCGCTATGGCGGCCGCTTCTTCTGCCTCGAATTCGCGTCGACCGAATGGCCGGTGTTCGGCGAAGTCTATGATGCCTATTCGCACCATCTGATGCCGCGCCTGGGCCAGATGATCGCGGGCGATGCCGACAGCTATCGCTATCTCGCCGAATCGATCCGCCGATTTCCCAAGCCGCCGGTGTTCGAGCAGATGATCAGGGACGCCGGGTTCACCGCGACCAAGGTCGAGCAGATCCTGGGCGGCGCGGTCAACATTCACAGCGGCTGGAAGGCGTGATGGGGGAAGGGCCGGCTGAACGGCGGGGGTTCGGCATCCGCCCATGACCCGTCCGCGCACGCATATCCTGCGGCTCCTGAAATGGGGCCGCATCCTTGCGCGCCATGGGGCGCTCAAAGGGCTCGAGGCCGCGCCGCAGACCCCGCCCGAGGTGCGCCGCCTGTTCCGCCTCGCGCGCCTTGGTGCCAGCGTGCCCGCCGTGCCCGATTATGCCGGGGCCTTCCGCGCGATCGGCCCGGCGGCGATCAAGCTCGGCCAGACGCTTGCCACCCGGCCCGATCTGGTCGGCGAGGAAGCCGCGAACAATCTGCTCACCCTGCAGGACAGCCTGCCGCCGGTGCCGTTCGAGGACATCCGCGCCGAGATCGAGCAGGGGCTGGGCGGCCCGCTGGAGAAATTCTTCGAATTCGTCGAGCCGATGCCGGTCGGCGCGGCTTCGGTCGCGCAGGTGCATCGCGGGCGCACGACCGACGGGCGCGACGTCGCGATCAAGGTGCTGCGCCCCGGCGTGCGCAAGAATTTCGCGCGCGACATCGACACCTATGAATGGGCTGCCGCGCATCTCGAATCGCTGGGCGGCGAAGCCTCGCGCCTGCGCCCGCAGCTCACCATCGCCAATTTCAAGCGCTGGACCCTGCGCGAGCTCGACCTGCGCCGCGAGGCGGCGAGCGCGTCGGAGCTTGCCAGCGCGATGGATGGCCATCCGGGCTATCGCGTGCCCCAAATCGACTGGGATCGCACCTGCGGCACGGTAATGACGCTCGAATGGATCGACGGCATCAAGATTTCCAACCGCGAAGCGCTGATCGCCGCGGGGCATGACCTGCCCGATCTTGCGCGCCGGCTGGTGCTCGCCTTCCTGCGCCAGGCGATCGCGGGCGGATTCTTCCATGCCGACATGCACCAGGGCAATCTGTTCGTCGCCCCCGATGGCACGATCGTCGCGATCGATTTCGGCATCATGGGCCGCATCAACCGCCAGGCGCGTTTCTGGCTGGCGGAAATCCTCTATGGTCTCACCACCGGCAACTATCGCCGCGTCGCCGAAATCCATTTCGAGGCGCAGTACGTGCCGAGCTATCACAATGTCGACGAGTTCGCGACCGCGCTGCGTGCCGTCGGCGAGCCGATGCGCGGCAAGCCGGTGAGCGAGCTGTCGGTCGGGCAGATGCTCGACGGGCTGTTCGCGATCACGCGCGATTTCGACATGAAGACCCAACCGCACCTGCTGCTGCTGCAGAAGACGATGGTGATGGTCGAGGGCGTCGCGACCCAGCTCGACCCCAATATCAACATGTGGGATGTCGCAGCGCCCTATGTGCGCGACTGGATTCGCGGTGAGCTGGGCCCCGAGACGCTGCTTGCCGACCGGATCAACACCGATGTCGCGACGCTCTTACGCCTGCCCGACCTGATCCGCCGCCTCGAAGAGCGCGTACCCAGAAAGGGCGGCGCGCCCGAACCGCCGCCAGTCCCGAAAATCCCGCTGATCTGGGACCGCAAGCGCCGCGCGCGCGGGGGTGGCGGCTTCTGGAGCCACCTTGCGGCTTTGCTGATCGGTGCGGGCGCAGGCGCGGCGGCGCTACTGGCCTGGGTGCATTAGCCACTGGTTGCTCTCTCCCCCATGGGGGAGAGATACGAAGGCTCGCCGATGTATCGGCTAGCCGAAGTTGAGAGGGGCTAGTCGAGCGCCAGGGTGGCGCAATCCCCCCTCCCAACCCTCCCCCCTGAGCCGTAAGGCGAGCGAAGCTCAACGGGAGAGGGCTTCACTGTCCGCCGCCCGCTCGCACCACCAAGCCACCTGCTCCCCTGCGAAGGCATGGAGCCATCTCCCGAGCGTTGCGCCGGGCGCGAAAGCAGGAGATGGATGCCTGCCTGCACAGGCAAGCGGGGAGGGGATGGCGGCTTTGCAACCAAGCGGAAAAATTCCTGCCATTCAGCAACCGACCCCGATGCGGGCATCAATGGACGGCTGGGCTTTCAGAATTCAGATGGCGGGAAAAATTCGTGCGAATTGTCTCGATATCTTGGATGGGTCATCAGCCATTTTCCAAGTTTATGAAGCTCTTCTTCGTATTTTTTAACCGCAGCGGTTTCGCAGCCGACTTTAGTTAGGAAGAAGTCTGGGCTTGGTTGCACCCAATAATTCCCAGTCGATGAGTATCGCGGATAGGTTTTGACACTTCCATCTGGCCTCTTCGTCGCTTGGATGCTTACCGAAAAGCCCCGTATCCGATCCGTCCCTTTGACCTGTTTTGGCGCAAAATTACCCCTCAAAACAAAAGCGACCACATCTCCACGATTTTCACCGAACCGTGGAGTTTGTCCTATTGCAACGAGTGTATGCTCAACGCCCGGGCATTCATAACCGTGAAGGTCAGGGCGAAATTTTTTGAGAATATCATAGGTGTGTCTGTCTGGGCGCGTACTTTGGGAATCAACAAAATAATTCTCGATCCATTTGATAGGCACAAACAGACGGGTTTCCCCAACTCGAATGATTCGGATGCCCTCCGGCAACGCCTCTCCGCTTTCGTAAAACAGTTCCTTCGGCATAGCTTCGCAGTTTGGCGGTTTCGGTGGCGGGTTCTCAAGTCGCTCGCTCTCCCGTGCTTTCGGAGGTAGCGCAAACCAGACCGTTGCAGTTGCAAGGACCAATATCGCGACAGCGGTCAAAAAATGTTTCAGCATAGCGTAAAACTCGAGCGCCCCCCAGTTCTGCACTGATAAGATATCGATAAAAATATTTGATTAAACGCTCACGCTGACTGGCAACAAGCCACCCAATAGCAGCCATCCGCGTGTTGCCGCTGGTTGCCTGAAACCAGACACCCAACCGCAACCCTACCCCGCCACCCCCAGCACCGCCCTCAACAGCCCCGGAAACCTCTTATCTACCTCCTCGCGCCGCAGCGTGTTCATATGCTGCACGCCGGCTATCCGCGTGTGCACCAGCCCGGCGCTGCGCAGCACGCGGAAATGGTGGGACATGCTCGATTTCGGGCGGCCGCCGTCGAGCGCGGCACAGCTCGCTTCGCCGTCGCGGGCGAGCTGGCGGACGATGTCGAGCCGCACCGGATCGCTCAGCGCGTGGAGCAGATGCTCGATCGAAACGTCGGCAAGGTCGGGATGGGCATAATTCCTCATGCGCCCTTATATAGCGTGGTGCTCTTGAATATCCTATAGTTCGATTATATACGAACAATCAAACCTACCCCCACCCCCTATCCAAGGACATTTCCCCCATGACCAATCCCAGCCCCGGCACCGACGCCCCGCTGTTCACCCCGTTCAAGCTCAAGTCGATCACACTGCGCAACCGCATCGCGGTCTCGCCCATGTGCCAATATTCGGCGACCGAAGGCGTCGCCAATGACTGGCACCGCTCGCATCTCGTCTCGTTCGCGCGCGGTGGCGCAGGGCTGGTCGTGGTCGAAGCCTCGGGCGTGTCGCCCGAAGGCCGGATCACGCCCGCGTGCCTTGGCATCTGGAACGACGAACAGCGCGATGCGCTCGCGCCGATCGTCGCCGAGATCAAGAAAGCGGGCGCTGTCCCCGGCATCCAGATCGCGCATGCCGGGCGCAAGGCCAGCGCCAATGTGCCCTGGGAGGGCGACGACCATATCGCCGAAGGCGATCCGCGCGGCTGGGAGCCGATCGCGCCGTCGGCGGTTGCGTTCGGCGGTGGCCTCAACCGCACCCCGCGCGAGATGACGCTGGACGATATCGAGCGGGTGAAGGCCGATTTCGTCGCCGCGGCGATCCGCGCGCGCGATGCGGGCTTCGAATGGCTGATGCTGCACTTTGCGCATGGCTATCTCGCGCAGAGCTTCTGGTCGCGCCATTCGAACCAGCGCACCGACCAGTACGGCGGCAGCGCCGAAAATCGCGGGCGCTTCCTGCTCGAAACGCTCGAAGCGGTGCGCGCGGTATGGCCCGAGCATCTGCCGCTGTCTGCCCGTTTCGGCGTGCTCGAATATGACGGGCAGGACGAGGAAACGCTCAAGGAATCGATCGCGCTTGTCGGCGAGATGAAGGCGCGCGGGCTCGATTTCATCGATGTCAGCATCGGCTTTTCGACGCCTGCCGCGCAGATCCCCTGGGGTCCGGCGTTCATGGCGCCGATCGCGCGCCGGGTGCGCGAGGAGACGGGCCTGCCCAATGCCACCAGCTGGTACATCGGCACGCCCGAAAACGCCAATGGGATGGTCGCCGATGGCGATGTCGATCTGGTGATGATGGGCCGCCCTCTGCTCGAGAATCCGCACTGGCCCTATCAGGCCGCACGCGAACTCGGCGTCGACAATGCCAGCTGGACGCTGCCTGCGCCCTATGCGCACTGGCTGGCGCGCTATCGCTCAGCCTGACGCAAAAAAGCGCCCAAAAAAAGGGGAGGCGGATCGCCGCCTCCCCGATATGCGCAGGTGTCGTTCCATTCTTGTTATCAGGCTGCGCTCTGCATTCCATAGCCGTTGCGCATCAGGTACAGCGCACGGCGCTTGCGGTTGGCGCGGGTCTTGAACGGGTTGTCGCGGTTCGGGCGCTGCGCGATCAGCGCTTCGAGGCGGCGGTGGTCGATCGGGCTGTCCGGATTGCCCGTGCGCGAGGCAGGCCGGGCAGGCGCGGGATGGGTCACCGGCTGCGCGAAGCTCGCCGTCGCGGGAGCGGCAGCCGCCATGGTCGGTGCTACCGGCGGACGCGCATGCGGCGAGGCAAGGCGGCGATCATATTCCGCATCTTCCGCGCGCGCTGCGGCCATCATCGCGGCGCTCTTGCGCGTCCGGGTACGGCGGAGCGCGATCGCGCCACCTCCCACGCCCAGCGCTGCCAGCAGGGCGGCCATCCAACCCCAGACCTCGCCATCGCCTTCGGCCGGTGCGGGCGGGGGAGCCGTCACTTCGGATGTCGGCGTTTCGGTAACGGTGCCACCATTGGTCATCGGAGGAATCGCCGTCAAATCTTCGCCTGCCAGGGTTTCAACCGGATCGGCAATTTCCGCGCCGGTCGCAGGACTCGGATTGGCGGGCTCGGCCTGGGCCAGGCGCGGCGGTGCTGCGCGTTCCGCTGTCTGGGGGCGGGCTGCTCGCGGAGCGGGGGCCGCTTCCACCTCGGCCGTCGGTGCGATCGCAGCCACCGGCACATCCGTCACGGCGGGCGGAGCAACGGGGCTCGCCAGCGGCGTGCCAGGCAGCGCTGCAACGGGCGGCTGGGCCTGGACGGTCGGGGCCTGTGTCGTGGCCACCGGTGCGCTGATGCCCGGAAGCGCCGTCGTTGGCACCAAGGGCTGCGCTGGCTGCGCCTGGGGCAGCGTCGGCGCCACCGTCGGCGTGGTTGCCGGTGCCAGATCCTGCGCCATCAGCGGGGTTGCGGTCAGGGCAAGAACGGCGGCAATCGCGGCCCTTGCCGGGCGAATGGGGTGCGATATGTGTGTCATGGTATCGGGTCAACGTTCGGAGGGCGGCAGAGCGTTCACCGCTTTTTCGACATTTGCAGGTCAACCGACCGCATGTGCCGACGGATTGAGGAAATGGGGATGCAATGCTGTCCCGATTTGCTCGCCTGGCCGACCGGCGGGGATGGCCTGGCCGTGATGGGGGCCATTTGACAAGTCCAACAGCGCCGCTTATATCGCGCTCCAACACCGGACGCTTCGAGACATGACAGGTTTGCGCGGACCTGCCGAACGAAGGAAGCTTCAGGGATAATCTGACGCGATAGGCTGCGGTTCATGGGGTTCTCATGAGCTTGCGGCCTTTTGGCGTCTTTGTGCGCCCCGAATCGATAGACACGAAAAGGCGAAGACACGTTTATGGCAACTTCCGCACGAGCATCGGCCGCCACCAAGCCGACCCCGATGAAGCGTATCCGCAAGATCTTCGGTGACATCCACGAAGTCAGCGAAATGCCGAACCTCATCGAGGTCCAGCGCGAGAGCTACGAACAGTTCCTGCGTTCGGATCCCTCGATCGGTTATGTTTCGGGCCTGGAAAAGACGCTGCGCAGCGTCTTCCCGATCCGCGACTTTGCCGGAACCGCCGAGCTCGACTTCGTTCACTATGAACTCGAGTCGCCCAAATACGATGTCGAGGAATGCCGTCAGCGCGGCATCACCTATGCAGCGCCGATGAAGGTGACGCTGCGCCTGATCGTGTTCGAGGTCGATGCCGAGACCGAAAGCCGCTCCGTGCTCGATATCAAGGAGCAGGACGTGTACATGGGCGACATGCCGCTGATGACCGCGAACGGCACGTTCGTGATCAACGGCACCGAGCGCGTGATCGTCAGCCAGATGCACCGTTCGCCGGGCGTGCTGTTTGACCACGATCGCGGCAAGACCCATTCATCGGGCAAGTATCTCTTCGCTGCGCGCGTCATCCCCTATCGCGGTTCGTGGCTCGATTTCGAATTCGACGCCAAGGACATCGTCAACGTCCGTATCGACCGCAAGCGCAAGCTGCCGGTCACCTCGCTGCTGTATGCGCTCGGCCTCAACGACGAGGAAATCCTCGACTATTTCTACGAGACCGTGACCTATGAGCGCGGCACCGGCGGTTGGAAGATCCCGTTCGTCGCCGAACAGTGGCGCGGCATGAAGCCGGCGTTCGACATTGTCGATGCCGCAACCGGCGAAGTCGCGTTCAAGGCGGGCGACAAGATTACCCCGCGCGCCGCCGCCAAGGCCGCCAAGGATGGCCTGACCAGCCTGCTGATCCCGACCGAGGAAATCTTCGGCCGTTACAGCGCCTATGACCTGATCAACGAGCAGACCGGCGAAATCTATATCGAAGCGGGCGACGAGGTCACCGCCGAGAATCTGGAAAAGCTCGACAAGGCCGGGATCGACCAGCTGGTGCTGCTCGACATCGACCATGTCACCACAGGGCCCTGGATCCGCAACACGATGAAGGCCGACAAGGCCGACAGCCGCGACATGGGTCTCGATGCGATCTATCGCGTGATGCGCCCCGGCGAACCGCCGACGCGCGAAACCGCCGATGCGCTGTTCGAAGGCCTGTTCTTCGATCCCGAGCGCTATGACCTCTCAGCCGTGGGCCGCGTCAAGCTCAACATGCGCCTCGAGCTCGACTGCGAGGACACCGTCACCACGCTGCGCCGCGAGGACATTCTGGCGGTCGTCAAGACGCTGGTCGATCTCAAGGACGGCAAGGGCGAAGTCGACGATATCGACAATCTCGGCAACCGCCGCGTCCGCTCGGTGGGCGAGCTGCTGGAAAACCAGTATCGCGTCGGCCTGCTGCGCATGGAACGCGCGGTCAAGGAGCGCATGAGCTCGGTCGACGTGTCGACTGTCATGCCGAACGACCTGATCAACGCCAAGCCGGCGGTCGCTGCCGTTCGCGAGTTCTTCGGCTCGTCGCAGCTGTCGCAGTTCATGGACCAGACCAACCCGCTGGCCGAAGTGACCCACAAGCGCCGCGTCTCCGCGCTTGGCCCGGGCGGTCTGACCCGCGAGCGCGCAGGCTTCGAAGTCCGCGACGTTCACCCGACGCACTATGGTCGTATCTGCCCGATCGAAACGCCCGAAGGCCCGAACATCGGTCTGATCAACTCGCTCGCCTCGTTCAGCCGCGTCAACAAGTACGGCTTCATCGAAACCCCGTATCGCAAGGTGATCGACGGCAAGGTGACCGACGAGGTCGTGTATCTCTCGGCCATGGAAGAGGCCAAGCACACGATCGCGCAGGCGAACGCCGAGCTGAACGACGATGGCAGCTTTGCCGAGGATATCGTTTCGGCCCGCCAGGCCGGCGAATTCCTGATGGCACCGCGCGACATCATCACGCTGATGGACGTCAGCCCCAAGCAGCTCGTCTCGGTCGCGGCATCGCTCATTCCGTTCCTGGAAAACGATGACGCCAACCGCGCGCTGATGGGATCGAACATGCAGCGTCAGGCCGTGCCGCTGGTGCGCGCCGAAGCGCCGTTCGTCGGCACCGGCATGGAAGAGACCGTGGCGCGCGATTCGGGCGCTGCGATCGCCGCCAAGCGCGCCGGTATCGTCGACCAGGTCGACGCGACCCGTATCGTGATCCGTGCCACCGGCTCGGTGGATTCGGGCAAGTCGGGCGTCGACATCTACACGCTGATGAAGTTCCAGCGGTCGAACCAGAACACCTGCATCAACCAGCGCCCGCTGGTGAAGGTGGGCGACGTGATCAACGAAGGCGACATCATCGCCGACGGTCCGTCGACTGATCTGGGCGAACTGGCGCTGGGCCGCAACGCGCTCGTCGCGTTCATGCCCTGGAACGGTTACAACTACGAGGACTCGATCCTCATCAGCGAACGCATCGTGAAGGATGACGTGTTCACCTCGATCCATATCGAGGAGTTCGAGGTCATGGCGCGCGATACCAAGCTGGGCCCCGAGGACATTACCCGCGACATCCCGAATGTCGGCGAAGAAGCGCTGCGCAACCTCGACGAGGCGGGCATCGTCTATATCGGCGCGGAAGTGCATCCTGGCGACATTCTGGTCGGCAAGATCACGCCCAAGGGCGAAAGCCCGATGACGCCGGAAGAAAAGCTGCTTCGCGCGATCTTCGGCGAAAAGGCGAGCGACGTGCGCGACACCTCGCTGCGTCTGTCGCCGGGCGTGTCGGGCACCGTGGTCGAGGTCCGAGTGTTCAACCGTCACGGCATCGACAAGGACGAGCGTGCGCTGGCGATCGAACGCGAGGAAATCGAGCGTCTGACCAAGGACCGCGAGGACGAGCGGGCGATTCTGAACCGTGCGACCTATAACCGCCTGCGCGAAATGCTGGTCGGTCAGGTCGCATCGGCTGCGCCCAAGGGCGTTAAGAAGGGCGTCGTCATCGACGAGGCGCTGCTCGACGAGGTCGAGAAGCACCTGTGGTGGAAGTTCGCGGTCGAGGACGATGCGGTTCAGGCTGATCTCGAAGCCGTCAAGGCCCAGTATGACGAGGCCGTGACCCGCATCACCGAGAAGTTCGATGACCGTCGCGAGAAGCTGGAGCGCGGTGACGAGCTGGCTCCGGGCGTGCTCAAGATGGTCAAGGTGTTCGTCGCGGTGAAGCGCAAGCTGCAGCCGGGCGACAAGATGGCCGGACGTCACGGCAACAAGGGGATCATCAGCCGCATCCTGCCGATCGAGGACATGCCGTTCCTCGAAGACGGCACGCATGTCGACTTCGTGCTCAACCCCCTGGGTGTGCCGAGCCGCATGAATGTCGGCCAGATTTTCGAAACCCATCTGGGCTGGGCCGCGCGCGGTCTGGGCCAGCAGATTTCGAAGGCGCTGGACGAATGGCGCGAGGCCAATCCGAATCCGGAAGCCGGACCGCCGCCCGATGCCGTTCGCGAGAAGCTGAAATATGTCTACGGCCCCGAATATCATGCCGAGATCGACAACCGTTCGGATGACGGCGTGGTCGAACTGGCCGGCCTGCTGCGCAACGGCGTTCCGATGGGCACCCCGGTGTTCGACGGTGCGCGCGAGGCGGACGTGTCGCGGATGCTGGAGCGTGCGGGTCTCGACCCGTCGGGCCAGGTCGATCTGTACGACGGCCGTACCGGCGACAAGTTCGACCGCAAGGTGACCGTGGGCTATATCTACATGCTCAAGCTGCACCACCTGGTCGACGACAAGATCCACGCACGTTCGATCGGCCCCTACAGCCTCGTCACCCAGCAGCCGCTGGGCGGCAAGGCCCAGTTCGGTGGCCAGCGCTTCGGGGAAATGGAGGTCTGGGCGCTCCAGGCCTATGGCGCGGCCTATACGCTGCAGGAAATGCTGACGGTGAAGTCCGACGACGTGGTCGGCCGCACCAAGGTCTATGAGGCGATCGTCAAGGGTGACGACACGTTCGAGGCCGGCATCCCTGAAAGCTTCAACGTGCTGGTCAAGGAAATGCGCTCGCTGGGCCTGAACGTCGAGCTGAACTCGCTCGACGCGCTGCCCGATCCGGACGAAGGCCCGGACGCACTGCCGGAAGCCGCGGAGTAAGATTGTCCCTCCCTCTCCCCTTCGCAGGGAGAGGGCCGGGGAGAGGGGGAGTCACAGGCTTCCCTCGGCGAAAGCCCCTCTCCCAACCCTCTCCCCTGAAGGGGAGAGGGCTTAAATGGAGCAGAAAATGAACGAACTGACCAAATTCAACAATCCCGCCGTGAAGCCGGAAACCTTCGACGAGATCCAGATCGGTCTCGCCAGCCCCGAGCGCATCCGGTCGTGGTCCTTCGGCGAGATCAAGAAGCCCGAAACGATCAACTATCGCACGTTCAAGCCCGAGCGTGACGGCCTGTTCTGCGCGCGCATCTTCGGTCCGGTGAAGGATTACGAGTGCCTGTGCGGCAAGTACAAGCGGATGAAGTACAAGGGCATCGTCTGCGAAAAGTGCGGCGTGGAAGTGACCGTGACCAAGGTGCGCCGCGAGCGCATGGGCCATATCGAGCTGGCCGCGCCGGTCGCGCACATCTGGTTCCTCAAGTCGCTGCCCTCGCGCATCGGCCTGCTGCTCGACATGCAGCTCAAGCAGCTCGAGCGCGTGCTGTATTTCGAAAGCTATGTCGTGATCGAGCCGGGCCTGACCAGCCTGGAAAAGTATCAGCTGCTCACCGAAGACGAGCTGCTCGATGCGCAGGACGAGTTCGGCGAGGACGCCTTCTCGGCCGGTATCGGTGCCGAAGCCGTGCGCCAGATGCTGATGGATCTGGACCTCGAGCAGGAGCGCGCCGACCTGCTGCAGGAGCTTGAGACGACCAAGTCGGAACTCAAGCCCAAGAAGATCATCAAGCGGCTCAAGGTCGTGGAGTCGTTCATCGATTCCGGCAACCGTCCCGAGTGGATGATCCTGGAAGTCATCCCCGTGATCCCGCCCGAGCTGCGCCCGCTGGTGCCGCTGGACGGTGGCCGCTTCGCGACCTCGGACCTCAATGACCTGTATCGCCGCGTCATCAACCGCAACAACCGCCTGAAGCGGCTGATGGAACTGCGCGCGCCCGACATCATCGTGCGCAACGAAAAGCGCATGCTGCAAGAAGCCGTGGATGCGCTGTTCGACAACGGCCGTCGTGGCCGCATCATCACCGGTGCGAACAAGCGTCCGCTGAAGTCGCTGTCCGACATGCTCAAGGGCAAGCAGGGCCGTTTCCGTCAGAACCTGCTCGGCAAGCGCGTCGACTATTCGGGCCGTTCGGTCATCGTGACCGGTCCGGAACTCAAGCTGCACCAGTGCGGCCTGCCCAAGAAGATGGCGCTCGAGCTGTTCAAGCCGTTCATCTACGCGCGTCTCGACGCCAAGGGTCTGTCGATGACCCTGAAGCAGGCGAAGAAGTGGGTGGAAAAGGAGCGCAAGGAAGTCTGGGACATCCTCGACGAGGTGATCCGCGAGCATCCCGTGATGCTCAACCGCGCACCGACGCTGCACCGTCTGGGCATCCAAGCGTTCGAACCCGTGCTGATCGAGGGCAAGGCGATCCAGCTGCACCCGCTGGTCTGCTCGGCCTTCAACGCCGACTTCGACGGTGACCAGATGGCCGTTCACGTGCCGCTGTCGCTGGAAGCCCAGCTGGAAGCGCGCGTGCTGATGATGTCGACCAACAACATCCTCTCGCCCGCCAACGGCAAGCCGATCATCGTGCCCTCGCAGGACATGGTGCTGGGTCTGTATTACCTGTCGATGGACCGCGAAGGCGAGCCGGGCGAAGGCATGCTGATGGCGGACATCGCCGAAGTGCATCAGGCGCTCGAAGTGGGTGCGGTGACGCTTCACTCGAAGGTCATCGCCCGCGTTCCGCAGACCGACGAACAGGGCAACCAGTATCTGAAGCGCTACCAGACGACGCCGGGCCGTATGCTCATCGGCGAATGTCTGCCCAAGAGCCACAAGGTGCCCTTTGATGTCGTCAACCGCCTTCTCACCAAGAAGGAAATCGGCGACGTCATCGATCAGGTCTATCGTCACACCGGCCAGAAGGACACCGTCCTGTTCGCCGACGCGATCATGGGCCTGGGCTTCCGTCACGCCTGCCGCGCCGGCATCTCGTTCGGCAAGGACGACATGATCATTCCGGACAGCAAGGAGCGTCTGGTCGACGAGACCCGTGCGCTGGTTGCCGACTATGAGCAGCAGTACCAGGATGGTCTGATCACCCAGCAGGAAAAGTACAACAAGGTGATCGACGCCTGGAGCCGTTGCGGCGACCAGGTCGCGAATGCCATGATGGAAGAGATCAAGGCGACGCCGAAGGACGAGCATGGCCGCGAAGCCCCGGTCAACTCGATCTACATGATGAGCCATTCGGGTGCGCGTGGTTCGCCAGCGCAGATGAAGCAGCTTGCCGGTATGCGTGGTCTGATGGCCAAGCCGTCGGGCGAGATCATCGAAACGCCGATCATCTCGAACTTCAAGGAAGGCCTGACCGTTCTGGAGTATTTCAACTCCACTCACGGCGCGCGCAAGGGTCTGGCGGATACGGCGCTCAAGACGGCGAACTCGGGTTACCTGACCCGCCGTCTGGTCGACGTGTCGCAGGATTGCGTCATCGTGCAGGAAGACTGCGGCACCGAGCGGGCGCTGGAAATGCGCGCGATCGTGCAGGGCGGTTCGGTCATCGCCTCGCTCGGCGAGCGCATCCTGGGCCGTACCCTGGCCGAGGACATCGTCGATGCGAAGTCGGGTGATGTCGTGGTGGCCAAGGATACGCTGCTCGACGAAGCCGCTGTGGCGTCGATCGAGGCTCTGGGCATCCAGGCAGCGCGCATCCGTTCGCCGCTGATCTGCGAAGCGACCCAGGGCGTGTGCGGCAAGTGCTATGGCCGTGACCTCGCTCGCGGTACGCCGGTGAACATCGGCGAGGCGGTCGGCGTCATTGCTGCGCAGTCGATCGGTGAACCGGGCACGCAGCTCACCATGCGTACCTTCCATATCGGCGGTGCGGCGCAGCTCAACGAGCAGTCGAACCTCGAAGCGGTGGCCGATGGCACGCTGCAGTACCGGGATATCCCGACCATCGTGAACAAGCGCGGCCAGCGCCTGTCGCTCGCCCGCAACGGCGAGATCGCGATCGTCGACAAGGAAGGCCGCGAGCGTGCGGTCCACCGCATCCCGTACGGCACGGTTCTGCTGGTCGACGACAATGGTGAAGTGAACATCGGCGATCGCATTGCCGAATGGGACCCGTTCACCATGCCGGTGATCACCGATACCAGCGGTGTCGTGAAGTATCAGGACCTGATCGACGGCAAGACGCTGGTCGAACAGACCGACGATGCCACCGGTATCGCGCAGCGCGTGGTCGTGGAATTCCGCGGATCGAGCAAGGCGAAGTCCAAGGAAGACCTGCGTCCCCGCCTCACCCTACTGGACGAGGATTCGGGCGAAGCGGCGCGCTATATGCTTGCCGTGGGCGCGATGCTCTCGGTCGAGGATGGCCAGAAGGTCGAAGCTGGCGATGTTCTCGCCCGCGTCAGCCGTGAAGCCGCCAAGACCCGTGACATCACCGGTGGTCTGCCGCGCGTGGCCGAGCTGTTCGAGGCGCGCAAGCCCAAGGACAATGCGATCATTGCCAAGGTCTCGGGCCGCATCGAGTTCGTCCGCGACTATAAGGCCAAGCGCAAGATCGCGATCCACCCGGAAGAGGGCGAACCGGTCGAGTATCTGGTGCCGAAGTCGAAGGTCATCGACGTCCAGGAAGGCGACTATGTCAAGAAGGGCGACAACCTGATCTCGGGTTCGCCTGATCCGCACGACATTCTGGAAGTGCTGGGCGTGGAAGCGCTGGCCGAATATCTGGTCAGCGAAATCCAGGAAGTCTATCGCTTGCAGGGCGTGAAGATCAACGACAAGCACATCGAGGTGATCGTTCGCCAGATGCTGCAGAAGGTCGAGATCACCGATGGCGGCGATACCACGCTGCTGCCGGGCGAACAGCTCGATGCCGAGGAGATGAACGAGGTCAACGCCCGTCTGCCCGAAGGCAAGAAGTTTGCCGAAGGCAAGCCGGTGCTGCTCGGCATCACCAAGGCTTCGCTGCAGACGCGTTCGTTCATCTCGGCTGCATCGTTCCAGGAAACCACCCGGGTGCTCACCCAGGCGGCGGTGGAAGGCAAGCGGGACTCGCTGATCGGCCTGAAGGAAAACGTGATCGTCGGTCGTCTGATCCCGGCGGGCACCGGTGCAGGCATGGCGCGCATCCGCATCGCAGCGAACAGCCGCGACGCCGCGCTCCGCGCTCAGCAGCGTGCGCTGCAAAAGGCGATGGCAGCGGCGAATGAGGTCGAGGCGGCACCCGCCCCGGCACCGGTTGCTGCCGAAGCCGAAGCGGTGGACAGCGACGCCGAATAAGCCTCGCGTTCACCCTGGGCCACGCCCGGGGAGCCGACATGACAAGACCCCGCCGGAAGCGCATTCCGGCGGGGTTTTTGTTGTCTGCTACTCGGGCGAATGCGGGATGCAGCGATCATTCAGGGGCTTGGCGCAGCAAAATCACCCATCCTGACGCCATGCCAATTATTGCAATTGACTCGCATTTCGGAATTGTTAGGAACGCCTCGCATTAACAATTGATGAGGCGGCCGTGACTGCACCCCGACACCTTTTCCGTTTGGCTCTGTTGTCGCTGCCGCTGGTGATCGCTGCATCGCCAGTCCATGCGCAAGCCGAGCCCCAGGATGCAGAAGCCGACCAACAAGCACGGCGCGAGATCATCGTGACGGGGCGCGCATCGGGCTATCAGGCGCTCGACGCGGTCGGTACGCGCGATGGAGCGGCTTTGCTCGATACGCCGCAATCGGTGCAGGTGCTGACCGAGGACCTGCTGCGCGATCAACGCGCGGACACCTTCAGCGCGCTCGCCAATGTCCCGAGCGTCCGCAATTCGGCGCCCGCCAATTTCGACGGCCTGCGGGTACAGGTCCGCGGTTTCTTTGCGCCGACCGCGCTCGATGGAATGCTGTCCAAGGTCGGCAACGGTCCGGCGGCCAATCTGGGCCCGGACCTGACCGGGATCGAACGGATCGAGGTGTTGCTCGGCCCCGCCTCCTTGCTGTTCGGCAATAGCTCACCGGGTGGGACGATCAACTTCATCACCAAGCAACCCGAAGCCGAGCCGGGCTATTTCGTGACGGCAACGCTGGGCAGCTATGACTTCTTCCGCGCGGAGGCCGATCTCACCGGGCCCTTGGATCAGGCGGGGAAGATCAGCTATCGGCTGAGCACGTCGGTGCGCGACCAGGGCTCGTTTCTCGAGGGTGCGAGCACGCGCAATTCGGTCATCATGCCGTCGGTTCGCGCGATGCTGAGCGATCGTACCAGCCTGACGGTCGAAGGAGCCTACAAGCTTCTCGATCTCGACCGGCAGAATTTCGGATTGCCTGCGGTTGGCACAATTCTTCCCAATCCCAATGGCCGGATATCCCGGCGGCGCAACGTCAATACCGGCAGCGTGGAAGTGGAGCAGCATCGCATCGGCGCGCGCCTGGTCCATGAATTCAGCAATGACTGGTCGGTCAGCAGCATCCTGCGCTTTGTCGATACCGATTATGCTGCGGTCGGAGCAGAGCTGCCTGGCGCACTGGCTGCGGATGGGCGAACCTTGTCGCGAACCCCGTTCGATTCCTTCGACACCTATGGCGAAACCCAGATGCAGACGACGCTGCGAGGCCGTTTCGCGACTGGAACGATTCGCCACGAGCTGATCGCCGGGATCGATCTGTCGCGCTCGACTGCGGATTTCCGTTACCGGGAATATGACCCATCGGCTCCGATCGACATTTTCAATCCTGTTTACGGCGCGCGGCGCGGCGCGCTCAACTTCACCTTCGATGCGGGAAACACCCTGCGCGAGCTCGGGCTTTTCGTGCAGGACCGGGTCGTCTTCAGCGATCGGTGGAGTCTCATTCTGGGCGGCCGTTACGACACGTTCGAGCAGGTCGATACCGACACGGGCGCCGGCTCGCGCACTCGCCAGACCGGCAGTGCCTTCAGCCCGCGCATCGGCCTGGTCTTCAAGCCGCGCGAGGCCGTGTCGCTCTATGCCAGCTACAGCAAATCCTTCCAGCCGCAGATTGGCAGGACCGTCACCGGCGAAGCCTTTGCCCCGACGCGCGGCGAGCAGCTGGAACTCGGCGCGAAGGTCAACCTGACTGAAGGACTGACCGGTTCGCTCGCCGTCTATCGGATCGAGCAGACCAATGTGGCGACGCCCGATCCGGTCAATGTCGGTTTTTCGGTGCTCGATGGCGAACAGCGCAGCCAGGGTGTGGAGCTGTCGCTGGCAGGCACGATCCTGCCTGGCTGGAGCATCCAGGCGAGCTATGCCTATCTCGACGCAGAGATCACCCGCACCAATACGCCTGCCTTTCTCGGGCGTCAGGTGCAGCGCACGTCGCCGCACAGCGCGAATATCTGGTCGAGCTATGAGGTGCAATCCGGGCCGCTCAAGGGGCTGGGATTTGGTGGCGGCGTGACGTTGGTCGACAAGCGCCCGGTGAACAATGCCAACACGCTGACATTGCCGGGCTATACGCTGCTCGATGCCGTCATTTCCTACAAGATCGATGGCTGGCGCTTTGCGCTCAACGCGCGGAACCTCACCGACAGCTTTGCCTTCGATGCCTTTGGTCCGGGCCGGGTGACCTATGGCACGCCGCGGACCTTCGAAGCCACAGTGTCATGGGCGTTCTGATGCCTCTGCGTCAGGTCTGATCGTCGATGCGGCCCAGACCCGCCCTGGTGCTGTGGCATCGCTGGTTCGGCCTGCTGGGGGCGCTGTGGCTGTTCCTCCTGGGCGCAACCGGGTCGATTCTCGTCTTCCATGATGAGATCGACCATGGTCTCAATGCGGACTGGTTCACCGCTAGTCCGGGGCCGATGCTCCCTGTCAGCCAACTAGTCGGGGCAGCAATCGCGGTGCATCCGGGCAACCGGCCCGGCTATATCGACCTGCCCGACGAACCGGGCGATGTCGTGACGGTCTATCTCGAGCCCATCGTGAGGCCGGGCCTGTCGCCAGTGGCGCGTCCTTCCTACTGGCAGGTCTTTATCGACCCGGCGACCGCCAAGGTGCTGGGCGCGCGCGATGCCAATGCGATCGACCTGTCGCGGCGCGGGCTGATGAGCTTCCTCTACACCTTCCATTACTCGCTGCACCTGGGCGCGTGGATGACCTGGATCCTCGGCCTCGTCGGCCTTGTCTGGATCATCGACCATATCGCGTCTGCTGTGCTGTCCTTTCCCAATGCCGCGCGCTGGAAGGAAAGCTTCCGCATCCGTCGCCGAGCGGCGGGGCACAAGCGGGTGTTCGATCTGCATCGGGCCGTGGGCCTCTGGCTTTTTCCGGTAACACTGACGCTCGCGGCGACGGGTGTATATTTCAATTGGTCTGACGATGTCCTGATGGCGATCGATCGGATCTCGCCCTTGACCAAGCGACCCGACCAGGCGGTGGCGGTGCTGGCCGAGCCGCTGGACCGTCCTCCGGTCAGCGCCGATCAGGCATTGGCGCTGGCGGGTGCCACCAGGGTGGATAGCCTTTCGTACAACCCTGCGAAGGGTATCTACTGGTTGCGCCTTTTCGATTCGCGCGACATCGACAGCAATGGCGGCCGCTGGCTTTTCGTCGATGCCCGCAGTGGTGCGGTGATCGGCGATCGGCATTTCAGCGAGGGAAGCGCGGGGGATGTCGTTGTGGCCTGGCAGTTCCCGTTGCACAGCGGCAAAGCCTTCGGCTGGGCGGGGCGGATCGCGATTTTCCTGTCCGGCATCGCGCTGTGCACGTTCGTCGTCACCGGCCTGATGATCTGGTGGCGCAAGCGCTCCGCGCGCCATGTAGCGGTCAGACGGCCAGCCGCCCATACATAGCGATCGGTCGCGCCCGCCGAATAACCGGCAGCCTCAGAACGGATTGAGCGTGTAGCCCTGTTGCTGCAGCTGCGCGTGCGCTGTCATCGCGGAGAGCGCCAGCTTGACGCCGGGGGCCAGCTGTTCGCGCTTGATGCCCAGCGCAGCCGCGCTCTGGCCGCACAGGATGAACTGCACATCGTGCTGCAGCAGGGTTGCGATCGCGGCGAGGTTGGCATTGGCGGCACCGTCATGCTTCGCCGCATAGGTCGCCGCATTGGTGAGGTCGAACGACGCCTGGCCGTGCGCGACCACTGCAATGCGGATGGCCTCGCGCGGCACGCCCGCCTCGACATGCATGTTGATGAACCGCGCCGCGCTTTCGATCGTGCGGTTGAGGCTGCCTGGCTTGCCCGGCTCACTGACATCGAACGCGATGCTGAAGGTCGCCTCTACAGGGATCGGCATATGGCCCTCAGCGCTGGCGACGGGCCCGAATTCGGGGATGACGGTCCCGGCGTGAAAGCCTGGCCGCATCGGCTCCTGCGCCTGAACCGGCATCGTGCCGGCCAGTCCCGCCAGAAGGATCAGGCCGAGCATTTGGTTCAGAACAGCAGAGTGCATCCATGCCTCCCGGGAAGAGATCGGATAAGGTTCATAGCGAGCGACGGCCTCACTGACAGCCTTATTCGAACAGCTCTGCGGGCAGGGGACTGTGCTTGCCCAGCGCGTTGATGGGCAGGCGCAGGAAGGCGCGGCCCTGGGCATCCGGACTGGGCAGTTTTCCGCCCTGGATATTGACCTGCAGACTGGGCAGGATCAGCGTGGGCGCATCGAGCGTGGCATCGCGCGCTTCGCGCATCGCGACGAATTCGGCTTCGCTCACACCGTCATGCACATGCACATTGGCCGCGCGCTGTTCTGCGACGGTCGTTTCCCAACGGAAATCGCTGCGGCCCTTGGGCAGATAATCATGCCCGACAAAGATGCGCGTTTCCGGCGGCAACGCCAGGATCTTGCGGATCGAACGAAACAGCGTTGCGGCATCGCCGCCTGGAAAGTCGGCGCGCGCGGTGCCGTAATCGGGCATGAACAGTGTATCGCCGACAAAGGCTGCGTCGTCGATCAGATAGGTGAGGCAGGCGGGCGTATGCCCCGGTGTGTGCAGCACGCGGATATCGGTCTCCCCCAAGGCCAGCGTGTCGCCTTCTTCGACCAGCATGTCGAAGACCTTGCCGGTTTCGATCGGCTCGGCGGCAAAGACCGGGGTGAAGATCGACTGGACGTTGCGGATATGCGCGCCGATCACGATCCTGGCGCCCGTGCGCGCACGGATGTAATGCGCGGCGGTCAGGTGATCGGCATGCGCGTGCGTTTCCAGCACATAGTCGAGCGTCGCGCCCTGCTGTTCGACCGTCGCGAGCAGACTGTCCGCGATGGTGGTGGCGATCGTCGCTGCCTTGGCCTCAAAATCCAGCACCGGATCGATGATCGCCGCGCGCGCGCTGGCCCGGTCGATCACGACATAGCTGACCGTGTTGGTCACGGTATCGAAATGCGGATGAATGGCGATGGGCATGGGGACTCCTCCTTAAGCTCTCTCTAATTTAGGCTTGTCTAATTTATAATCAAGGAATATATGAGCCCCATGTCTGATATCTCCTTCACCAAACCTCTGCCCGAAGCGATGGCCGCCAAGGCCGACGAGGCCGCGCACATGCTGCGTCTGCTCGCCAATCCGCACCGGCTGCAGGTGCTCTGCCTGCTCGTGGATGGCGAACTGTCGGTGGGGGCTATTCAGCAGCAGGTCGCGCTGTCGCAATCGGCGCTGTCGCAGCATCTGGCCCGCCTGCGCGAGCAGGGGCTGGTCGAGACCCGGCGCGAGGGCACCAGCATCTTCTACCGGATCGCCGACCCTGCCGTGCTGCAGATCATGCAGGTGCTTGCCGCGATCTACTGTCCCCCGGAAAGCTGAGGAATCTTGTCATGGCAATCACGACCATCGATGCGCGTCAGGCGCACCAATTGCTCAATCAGGGCCTGGCGCGGCTGATCGACATTCGCGAGCCGGATGAGTTTGCGCGCGCTCACATTCCAGGCGCGATCCTGCGCCCCGCCTCGGCAGCCATAACGGAACCGGTGGTGCTGGAGGACGGCGTCCTGCCGATCCTGATGTGCGCCAGCGGCATGCGCACGGGGCTGCACCAGGAACGGCTGGCGCGCCGATGGCCCGTCGATACGCTCGTTCTGAAGGGTGGGCTGAAGGCCTGGGAGGCGGCCGGGCAACCGGTCGTGCACAATGCGCGTGCACCGCTGGAGCTGATGCGCCAGGTGCAGATTGCGGCGGGCGTGCTGATTCTGACGGGTCTCTTGCTCGCCTGGCTGGTTGCGCCTGCCTTTGTCGCGCTCACCGTCTTTGTCGGGCTGGGCCTGAGCTTTGCAGGCGTCACCGGCTTTTGCGGCATGGCGCGGCTGCTTGCGCTGATGCCCTGGAACCGGCGGTCGCTGAGCTGACCCGATGATCGAATCGCTCGCCCTGGCGGCGCTGGGAGGCGCAATCGTCGGCCTGTTGCTGGCGGCTTTCGGAGGCGGCGGTTCGGTGCTGGCAACGCCCTGGCTGATCTATGTTGTCGGCGTGGCCGATGTGCACGTCGCGATCGGCACCTCGGCTGCGGGGGTCGCTATCAATGCGCTTGCCGGATTGCTGGGTCAGGCGCGGGCGGGTGCCGTCAAATGGCCCTGCGCCAGCGTGTTTGCACTCGCCGGTGTGACCGGAGCGATGATCGGCGCGCATTTTGCCAAACAGGTCGATGGCGAGGCTTTGCTTGGCTATTTCGCGGCGGCGATGGCGCTGGTCGCACTGTCGATGATGCGCGCCCCCGCCAGCACGGGCGATCCTGCGGTGCGACTGGATGCCGCGCGGACGATGAAGCTCGCGCCGATCGGTTTGCTGGTGGGGCTGGCGGCCGGATTTTTCGGCATCGGCGGGGGCTTCCTGATCGCGCCGGGGCTGATGGCGGCAACGGGAATGACACTTTCCAACGCCGCCGCCTCGTCGCTGGTTTCGGTGAGCCTGTTCGGCGCATCGACCAGCGCCAGCTATGCGATGTCGGGTCAGATCGACGGACCGATCCTTGCGGCCATGGTGGCGGGCGGTGCGCTGGGCACGGTGCCGGGCATATTTCTGGCGCGGGTGCTGGCGCGTAGGGTGCTCATCGCGCGCCGACTGTTTGCGGCGATGGTGCTGCTGGTGGCGCTGCTCGTCCTGTGGAATGTGCTCGCGGCCTAAGCGATCACGAACTGCTGTCGTCGGAAGCGCTCGGCTCGGCCTGGGCATTGCCTCGGTCCAGCAGCTTGCGCGCCAGATCGGCAAGCTGGGTATCGTGCGGGTGGTTCAGCAGCGGGGCAAGGGTCGTCTCTGCAGCCTGCTTGTCGCCGGTGCGGATGAAGTAATCCGCCAGTGTCAGCCGGTTGCCCGTATCATACGGCGCCAGCTGCAGCGCCTTTCGCAGGCCCTGGACGGCCATCTCGGGCGGCTTCTTTCCCTCTGCCGCATAGCTGCGAAAGAAATAGGCGAGGGGGATGGGGTTGTCGTTCTCGATCCGATTGGCGGCTGAGATCGCCGCGCGAACCTTGGGCCAGAGCGCTTCGTCGTCCCCAGCCTTGCGGAACAGCGCATAGATTTTCTGGATCATCGCGCCCACGGCCTGCGGGTTCTTGGCGATCGCCTTGTCCGCAGCCGCGATGGCAGCCTCGTCGTTGCCTGCATCGTACTCCGCCTCGGCAAGTGCGCTGAGCACGAAGGCATCGTCGGGATATTGCGCCGCGACCTTCTGCGCGTCCGCCAGAACCTCGGGGGCGGTTTCCTCGTTCACACCGCGTTTCGACCGCATCATGACCGGGAGAATGGCGGCTTCGCCCTTGCCGAGCATGCGGATCGCGATCGGCGCGCTGGCGATCTTGCTTGCGCCCAGATTGAGATAGGTCAGCCGACGCCGTTTCATATAGGCGCCCAGTTCCTTGTCGAGCGCGGCCAGATCGCCAAAGGCCTGGGTCGCTGCGGCCTCTTCGCCTTCGCCGGCGTTGATGCGCTGGAGATAATGGGCCATCTGGCCGGCGCGCGCTTCGGAAAAGGTGAGGTAGTGGAACAGCAGCCAGCTGCGTCCATAAAAGGTATCATAACGCTTCGAGGCATTTTCCCGGTATTTGCGGGTGCTCAGCAGCATGTCGAGCGGAACTTCCTGGGCCAGCGCCAGTTCGGCCGCGCGATGATCGGCCGGAAGTCCCAGGCCGACGCCGCCCGCGCTGTCGAACTTCGCGGTGGAATAGAATTCGGCAAAGCCTTCCTGCAGCCAGAGCGGCGGGGAACCGGCGAACACGCTGAACATGAAATGATGCGCATATTCGTGCAGCAATATCTGCTCGCCCTGCGACACGCGGTCGCTCTGGCTATTGTCATCGACCCGAGGGACGAACGCCACCGACCCGCCGGCGCGCGACTGGTAGAAGCCCAGCACATAGCGGTTGTTGGTGCCCATCAGCTTGCGCACCTGATTGGCGTCGCGCACGACGAACACGGTCAGCCGATTCGAGGGCGAAGTCGCTTCTTCGGGCAGCTTGTAGATATAGCGCATCGCCGAACGGTACCGCTCGAGCATGTCGGTGAATTCGCGAATGTCGCCTTCGCTCTGATCGGCATAGACCAGAAAATTGGGGCTTGAGGCTTCGCGCCATTCGGCCCTGGCCGGTGCAGCGGCGACCCAGACTATCGACAGGATGAACGCCATCCGCCGCAACGCAACCCGCACCATCATCGCTCTCCCCAGAACAGGCGGCGAGGCTAGGCAGATGCCAAACCGCCCGCAATCCCCCAAACATGGGGGACGCGGGCGGCTGCTCCCGAGCGGGCGGGGGAGGGGGTCAGGCGGTCAGTTTGGCCGCAGTGCGGGCGACCTTGGCGCCCAGATAGCGCGCGCCATCGAGATCGGCCTGGTGCGGCTGGCGCGATCCGTCGCCGCCGGCGATCGTGCTGGCACCATAAGGCGATCCGCCGATCACCTCGTCATTGCTCAGCTGGCCCTGGAACCCATAGTCGAGCCCGACCACGGTCAGGCCGTGGTGCAGCAGGTTGGTGAGGATCGAGAAGTGCGTCGTCTCCTGGCCCCCATGCTGGCTGGCGGTCGCGGTGAACGAGGCGCCGACCTTGCCGACCAGCGCGCCCTTGGCCCACAGACCGCCGGTGCGGTCCCAGAAGGCCGCCATCTGGCTCGACATGCGGCCGAAACGCGTGCCGGTACCGACGATGATCGCGTCATAATCAGCCAGTTCCTCGGGCGTCGCGATCTCGGCAGCCTGGTCGAGCTTGAAATGGCTCGCGCGGGCAATCTCCTCGGGGACGGTTTCGGGGACACGCTTGATCGTGACCTCCGCACCTTCGCTGCGCGCACCTTCGGCGACCGCTTCGGCCATCGTCTCGATGTGACCATAAGTCGAGTAATAGAGCACCAGAACCTTTGCCATGGAAATTCTCCTTCGTGGAATGTGGGAGGGAAAAGGGTGCCCCGCCGTCCGAGAGGGGGAAGACGGCGGGGCTGGGGGGATCAGTGGGTGCGGGTTTCCGCGATCAGGAATTCGGCGTCTTCCAGCGCCGTGATCGTGATCTCAGGTTCGCGGGTGATCGCGGCAGCATCGCGTTCGCCGATCTCGACGCCGTTGACGCTCACGCTGCCTGCCGAGACCACCAGATAGGCGGCATAGGCCGGATCGATCCGGTGGGTGATGCTGTCGCCCTTGACCAAAGTGGCCCCGGACAGCCGCGCATCGGCCCGGATCATCAGCGCGCCCGCCAGGATGTCGTCATCGCGGCCGCTGGCGAGAACCTCCAGCTTGCCCGAACGCTCACCCTTGGGGAACTGCTTGGCATCCCAGCGCGGAGCACCGCCCGCTTCATCGGGGATGATCCAGATCTGGAACAGCCGGGTTTCCTCGTCCTCCAGGTTGAACTCGCTATGCGCCACACCGGTTCCCGCGCTCATCACCTGGACGTCGCCCGCCTCGGTGCGGCCTTCATTGCCCAGGCTGTCGCGGTGGGTGATCGCGCCGGTGCGCACATAGGTGATGATCTCCATGTCGCGGTGCGGGTGGGTGGGGAAGCCGCTCCGGGGGGCGATCTCGTCGTCGTTCCAGACGCGCAGGCTACCCCAGCCCATGCGGGCCGGATCGTGATAGCCGCCGAACGAGAAATGGTGGCGGGCATTGAGCCAACCGTGATTGGCGTGACCCAGGGTGGAAAAATCGCGTTTCTCGATCATGTCACTTGCTCCTTGCTGGCACCGGACCGACGCCGACGCCTTGGCTTGAGCAACAGATAGTCCTGAGCTATCGTTTCCAAAATAGCCAGTTTGGAAAAGGATTGTTTCCGGATATGCGACTTCCCGATTTCGAGGCCTGGGCGGTTTTCGCGGCCGTGGCCGATACCGGCAGCTTTACCGGGGCGGCCGATGCGCTGAGCCTGTCCAAGGCCAAGGTGTCCAAGGCGGTCTCGCGGCTCGAGGCGGAACTCGGCACCGTGCTGTTCCACCGCACCTCGCGGCGGCTGTCGCTATCGGCGGCGGGGCGGTCGCTGGTCGATCATGCGCGGCGCATCCGGATGGATGGCGAGGCGGCGGTCGAGGCGGCGCGCGACGAGGCGGTGCTCCTGAGCGGAACCGTGCGCATCGCGGTGCCGATGAGCTTCGGCCTCAGCGCGGTCGCGCCGCTGATCGCGCAGTTCATGGCGCTGCACCCCGGCATATTGATCGACATGCACCTGTCCGACGCGCGGGTCGACCTGGTCGATCAGGGTTTCGACATGGCGCTGCGCATCGCGGTGCTGCCCGACAGCAGCCTGCGCGCGATCCGGCTGCGCACCGTCAGTCTCTACCTGATCGCCGCGCCCGGCTATTGCGCGCGCCACGGCACCCCGAGCCATCCCGCAGAGCTGGAGGCGCACAAGGCGGTTCATTATGCCAACAGCCCGCAGCCGGGACTCTGGCCGCTGACGGGACCCGACGGGACGCGCGTGCTCGCCCGCTCGCAGCCTGCGCTGATCGTCAACAATGCCGATGCCGCGATGCCCGCGGTTTTCGACGGTCAGTGCATCGCCGCCTTGCCCGATTTCTTCTGCATGGAGGGTCTTTCCGACGGGCGGCTGGTGCATCTGCTTCCCGAATGGCGGTTCGAACCGCTGACGCTCAGCATCGTCACGCCGCCCTCGCCGCACAGGCCAGCGCGGGTCGAGGCCCTGATCGCCTGGCTGCGTAAAGGTTTGCAAGGGGAGTAAATTCGCGTTTCATCTCCGTTACCAATTGGAAACCAATTGGCGCTACTCGATCAAAAGCGACGAACCGAAAAGGACCGCCTAAGTGCCGGAAATGGGAGTCTTTTGAGCCCCCTCGTGCCTGCGCAGGCCGACGCGACTCGTGGAGTCAGGCCGGTTAATTCAAAATTAACCTTTTGCCCCCAAAAAAATATGGTTAATGTTTTCCTCGTCGATCCGTTCTTGGGTCCAGATGACTGAACGGTGCCGATGGCACGGGCGAAAAGGGGCTGCACATGCGGGTGCTTTTGATCGAAGATGAGCCGACCACGGCCAAGGCAATCGAGCTGATGCTCACGACCGAGGGTTTCAATGTCTATACCACCGACCTGGGTGAGGAAGGCCTCGACCTCGGCAAGCTCTATGATTACGACATCATCCTGCTGGACCTGAACCTGCCCGACATGCACGGCTATGACGTGCTGAAGAAGCTGCGTGTCGCCAAGGTGCAGACGCCGGTGCTCATCCTGTCCGGCATTTCGGAAATGGACAGCAAGGTGCGCTCGTTCGGTTTCGGCGCCGACGATTATGTCACCAAGCCGTTCCACCGCGAAGAGCTGATCGCCCGCATCCACGCCGTGGTCCGCCGCTCCAAGGGCCATTCGCAAAGCGTCATCCGCACCGGCAAGCTGGCGGTCAACCTTGATGCCAAGACCGTCGAGGTCGATGGTGCCCGCGTCCACCTGACCGGCAAGGAATATGCGATGCTCGAGCTGCTCTCGCTGCGCAAGGGCACCACGCTGACCAAGGAAATGTTCCTGAACCACCTCTATGGCGGCATGGACGAACCCGAACTCAAGATCATCGACGTCTTCATCTGCAAGCTGCGCAAGAAGCTGGCGCTGGCCTGCGGGGGCGAGAATTATATCGAGACCGTCTGGGGCCGCGGCTATGTGCTGCGCGATCCGGAGGCCGATGGCGAGGTGATCGCCGCCTGATTACTCCTGAACTACCCTTCACACTTCCTTCTCTTCCATAAAGGGGTCGCGGGCAACCGCGGCCCCTTTTGGCTGTTCGCCTTGCCGCAAACGCGCGCTTCTGCTTGCCAAGCCGCACCCTCGCGTTAACGGTCGCGTGCCGGGGAGGGCCGAATGACGCATCCATATCGCACCCATAAACGGGTGCTGACCGCATCGCTGGTCGGCACCGCGGTCGAATTCTACGATTTCTATATCTATGCGACCGCCGCCGCCCTGGTGTTCGGACCGCTGTTCTTCCCCTCCGAAAGCGCCTCGGCCCAGCTGATGCTGAGCTATATGAGCTTCGGGCTCGCCTTTTTCGCGCGGCCCGTCGGCGCGATCGCCTTCGGGCATTTCGGCGACCGGATCGGGCGCAAGTCGACCCTGGTCGCCTCATTGCTGCTGATGGGCGGATCGACGCTGCTGATCGCGTTCCTGCCGACCTGGCAGATGGTCGGCTGGGTCGCGCCGCTGCTGCTGTGCATATTGCGCTTCGGCCAGGGCTTCGGTCTGGGCGGCGAATGGGGTGGCGCGGCCTTGCTGGCGGTGGAAAACGCGCCTCCGGGCTGGGCGGCGCGCTTTGGCATGGCCCCACAGCTGGGGGCTCCAGTGGGCTTCATCGCCGCCAACGGGCTGTTCCTTCTGCTGGGCCTGAACCTTACCGAACAGCAGTTCATCGCCTGGGGCTGGCGCGTGCCGTTCCTCGCGAGCGGCATCCTGGTGGGGCTCGGGCTTTGGGTGCGGCTCAAGATCAGCGAGACGCCTGATTTTGCACGCGTACTCGAGGCCGAGCGGCCCGCGCCGGTGCCGGTGGCAGAGCTGCTGCGCCACCATCTGCGCGCAACGCTGGCAGGCACGTTCGCGGTCGTCGCGTGCTTTGCGATCTTCTACCTCTCGACCGCCTTTGCGCTCGGCTATGCCACCACCGCGCTGGGGCATGACCGCACGAGCTTCCTGATCGTGCAGCTGGGCGCGATCCTGTTCCTGGCGCTGGGCATCGTCGTGTCGGGCTATCGGTCAGACGCGACCAGCAGCGGGCGGGTGCTGATGATCGGCTGCGCGGCGACCGTCGGCGTCGGCTTGATGTTCGGACCGCTGCTCGGGTCAGGCTCGCTCTGGCTCGCCTGGATCGCGCTGTCTGTGGCGCTGCTGGTCATGGGCTTCGTCTATGGCCCGCTCGGCGCCTGGCTGCCGCAGCAATTCCCCGCGCGCGTGCGCTATACCGGCGCGTCGGTGGCGTTCAACGGCGGCGGCATCATCGGCGGCGCAGTCGCCCCGATTGCCGCCCAGGCCTTGGCGGACCGGGGCGGCGCGGACGCGGTGGGCCTGTATCTGGCGGCAGCGGGGCTGGTGAGCTTTGCCGGGCTGTGGGTGCAGCGGGGGCGAGCGATAAGTTAAATTCTGGCTCGTTCTCCGGCGAACGCCGGAGCCCAGGAGTCAGGTTGCACTTGCGTCGCTCTGGATTCCGGCGTTCGCCGGAAAACGGCCAGCGGTTCTTTGCCTCGCCGTTTCAATAATCTCGTGAGCTTGCCTCATCACCTCTTCATGCGGGATGAAGGGCCCGGTCGATTGCAGCGCGCGTTCGACCTTGGCGCGGAACCATGCGTCATAGGCCTCTTCCTCCTCGGACGAGGCGAATTCGGACTCGATCGGCGAATATTTGGCCGTCGGTTCAGTCTATCACAGACGCCGCAGGCCGCAACAGCGTGAGCTTGGCCTTGCCGACCACGCGCTCGGTGTCGATCTCGAACCCGGCGACCTCCAGCTTCTCCTTGGCTGACGTTTCGACGCTGATCCAGCTCGAGGGTGCGAACCAGCCCAGGCGGCCCAGCTTGTCGAGCGCGACCGCGCCCGCGCCGGTACCATAAGGCGGGTCGAGCAGGATCAGGTCGAATGGCTTGATCGCCGGACCCAGCGAGAGTGCGGAACTCGGCCGCACCTCGCAGCGCGCATCGGCGCCGAGCAGGCGGATATTGCCCTTGAGCACATCGATGGCAGGCCGGTCCTGCTCGACGAACACGCACCGGTCCGCCCCGCGCGACAGGGCTTCGAGCCCCAGCGCGCCCGATCCTGCGAACAGGTCGAGCACGCTCAGTTCCTCGAACGAGCCCAAGCGGCTGGTGAGCATCGAGAACAGGGTTTCGCGGGTCCGGTCGGCGGTGGGGCGGGTGGTGTCGCCCGGCGGGGCCTTGAGCTTGCGCCCCCGCCATTCGCCCGAAATGATGCGCAACATGACTAAACCTTCTCCCCGGTGGGGGAGAAGGATACGCAGCCTTGCCAAGCGCCAGCGCGGCTAGGCGGAGTTGGATGAGGGGCAGCAACGCTTGCGCGGTTTCTCGCCCGAATCACCCTCACCCAGCTTCGTCTAGGCTCCTTCGTCGCCAAGACTGCGCAACCCTCTCCCTTCAAGGGAGAGTGGTTATATCGCACGCCCCTCATTTCAGCGTCTTCCTGAATGCCACCACGTCGTGGCGGCGCACTTCCTCTATCGCGCCGACATCGAGCCCATCGAGCACGAACGGGCCGTAGCGGGTGCGAATGAGGCGCGAGACCTTGAGGCCGAGATGTTCGAGCACGCGGCGAACCTCGCGATTCTTGCCCTCGGTCAGCGTCATCTCGATCCAGCCGTTGCGCCCGGTGCGGCGTTCCAGATTGGCGTCGATCTTGCCGTAGCGAACGCCCTCGATGGTGATGCCATGGATCAGGTCCTCGAGCTGCGCCTGGCTGACCTCGCCGAACGCGCGTGCGCGATAGGTGCGCTCGACGCCGGTAGCGGGCAGCTCCATCTGGCGCTTCAATTCGCCGTCATTGGTCATCAGCAGCAGGCCCTCGGTATTGAGGTCGAGCCGGCCGACCGGCATCATCCGCGGCGCATCGGGCGCGACCTTGGCGAGATGTTCATAGATCGTCGGTCGTCCGGTAAAGTCGCGCTCGGCCGTCAGCAGCCCGGCGGGCTTGTGAAAGCACCATAGCTTGGCGGGTGCAGGCTCCTTGACTGGCTTGCCATCGACGGTGATGCCATTGAGGCTGGTCAGCACCGTGGCGGGCGTGGTGATGGCGACACCATCCCGCGCGACGCGTCCGCCCTCGATCATCCGCTCGATCTCGCGGCGCGAGGCGATGCCGGCGCGCGCCAGCAGCTTGGCGATGCGCTGGCCTTCGCCGAGCGTGGAGGTGCGGGCCTTGGGTTGTGCAGCGCGCGGCGACGGGCTGTCGTCGAGCGGATCGAATTTCGGTTTCCGGGGGGGCATGCGCGCTGCTATAACGTCGAAGCGGGCGCGCGGGAACGCAAGAATTGCACCCGGCGTATTTGCTTTTCCCGCCGCCCGCCCGTTCAGAAAGTTCCCCATGCTGTTTTCGCGGTTTACCCGGTCGATCGAAACCATCCTGATCGTCGAAGACGAGCCGCTGGTCGCTTTCGACAACGAGCTGCGCGTGGTCGATGCGGGTTATCGCGTGGTCGCGACGGTCGATACCGAGGCCGAGGCGATCGCGGTGCTGGAGCGCGAACCGATCCATCTGGTGCTGGCGGACGTCAACCTGTCGCGCGGCGGCAGCGGGGTCGAGGTCGCCCGCGTCGCGAGCGAGCGCGACATACCCGTGCTGTTCGCGACCGGCACGTGCCCCGGCCATGCGAAACAATATGCGATCGGCTGTCTGATCAAGCCTTACAGTGCCGCCGAACTGGTCAAGGCGATCCACGCGGTCGATCTGCTGATCCGCGGCAAGACGCCCAAGGCCATGCCAAAGCCGCTCAACCTCTATTCGGCAGCGTAACCGCGCGCCGGTCTCGGGCGAACCTCGCGCTCATGGAGCGCACAGGCTGCGCGCGAGGATATCAACATGCTGAAAATCTGGATTCCGATGGCGGCGCTGGCCGCACTGACCGCGTTTGTGCTGATAGAGGGAAGAGCCGATCCTTCGCAGGCGGCAACCGATCCCCAACACGCTGCGCCACCCGCCGCGCTCACGCAGAGCGCGGCGGGGCCAGTAGTCGCCGAACTGTTCACCAGCCAGGGCTGCTCGTCCTGTCCGCCCGCCGATGCGGTAGCGGCCAGGCTGGCGCGCGACCCCGGCGTGCTGGTGATCAGCCGTCCGGTCACCTATTGGGATCGGCTCGGCTGGAAGGACAGTCTGGGCCGCGAGGAGAATACCAGGCTGCAGCGGCAATATGGCGACAGGGCCTTTGGGGGCGCGAATATCTATACGCCGCAGGTCGTGGTCGATGGGCGTGCGCAGACGGTGGGATCGCAGGAGGCGAAGGTGCGCGGGCTTCTGGCCACCGCTGCGGCCGCGCGGCGCAAGGCGGGGCTTAGCGTCCGCCTCGCTGCTGCCGACATGGGCAAACAGGTGATGCTCGATGGTCCCAAGGGCCAGCAGGCCGAGCTGGTGCTGGTCGCGCTCGCGTCCGGGCGCACGGTCAGCATCGGTGCTGGAGAGAATGGCGGACGAAAGGTGCACTATACCAATGTTGTGCTCGCGGAGCGCAATCTTGGCGCGTGGACCGGCGGCGCGCAGACCGTCACGATCACGCCCGACATGCTCCGCGTGACCGGCGCGGATCGGCACGCATTGCTGGTGCGGCAGGGGCCGGGCGGGCCGGTGATCGGATCGGCGGTGATCTGACCGGGCCAGCGCGCGCAAAAGCCTCTGGCGTAAATCGCTGGTGCCGCTAGTTTCCTGCCCCGGGACACGGGAAGGGAAGCTGAATGACCGAAAACACCGCCGGGATCGCCCCCGAGGCAACGGGCTGGCGCGCGTCGCTGCCGGTGGGCTTGCGCCCCTATACCGAGGCGGCACCGCTCGCCGCGCTGTTCCTGGGCATTTCCTCGGGCTTTCCCTTTGCGATGATCGCAGCGACGCTTTCGACGCGCCTCGCGCAATCGGGCATCGAGAAATCCACCGTCACCGCGTTCGCGCTCACCTTCCTCGCGTACAATTTCAAATGGCTCTGGGCGCCGATCATCGATGCGGTGAAGCTGCCGCTGCTGGGGCGGCTGGGCCAGCGCGTCTCGTGGTTGATCCTGTGCGCGGTGCTGGTCATGGTCGCGATCATGAATCTGGGGCTCGCCGACCCTGAAGCCGATATTGCCAGCGTCGCGGTCGCCGCGATCCTGGTCGGGGTGGCGGGCGCGACCTTCGACATCGTGATCGATGCCTATCGCATCGAACTGCTCGAACCGCACCAACTGGGCGTGGGATCGGGGATGAGCCAGTATGGCTGGCGCATCGGCGCGGCGCTCGCCGGATCGGTGGCGCTGATCGTCGCGGCGCGCAGCGACTGGACCACGGCCTATATCGCGGTCTCGTTCTTCGGGCTGTTCGCGGTCATCACCGGGCTGGTGATGGGTGAGCCGGCGCGCGGACAAGAGCCCAAGCCCTTGAAGGGACCGGTCGCCGCGGCGATCGCCTATGTCAGCCCGCTCGCCGAGTTCTTCAAGCGTCAGGGCGCGCTGGTCGTGCTGCTATTCGTGCTGGTGCACAAGATCGGCGACACGCTCGCCAACCTGACGCTGCGGCTGCTGTTCGAGGATCTGGGTTTCACCAATGACGAGCTGGCGATCTATGACGTGGGCCTAGGTTTCTGGGCGCTGCTCGCGGGGATTTTCGTCGGCGGGGTGCTTTATGCGCGGCTGGGCATGAAGCGCTCGGTGCTGATCAGCCTGGTGCTGATGGCGGTCTCCAACCTCGCCTTTGCCGGGCTTGCCACGGTCGGTCACAGCACCTGGGCGATGGCAGGCGCGATGGGCTTCGAGAATTTCGCCAGCGGCATCGGCGGGGTGTGTGTGGTCGCCTATCTCTCGGCGCTGTGCAACCTCGAGTTCACCGCGACCCAATTTGCGCTGCTCTCCGCAGCAGCCAGCATCACCGGGCGGTTCCTAACCGGAACGCTCGCAGGCGGAATGATCGAGCAGCTGGGCTTCACCAATTTCTATCTGGTGACGACCGTGGCCGCGCTGCCGGGCGTGCTGCTGTTCTGGTGGATGATGGCGAGCGGGCTGGTCGATCGCTCGCTTGGCACCGCGGGAACCGAGGAGAGCGGGGAGTAACCCAAGCCCCGGTTTTTCGTCACCCCCGCGCACGCGGGGGGCCCGCTTTCTTGTCACCGTTGCGCTCAAGCGGGATTCCCGCGTGCGCGGGAATGACGGTTCAATCCGGCTCCTGGCCGTTGGCCCTGAGTACCTCGCCCGCCAGATAGAGCGAGCCCGCGATCAGCACCGGGGCGGCCTCGCGCTCGGCCAGCAGCGCCATCGCCGCGCGCACATCCGCTGCCGCCACCACCTCGATCCCCGAGGAGAGGCATCGCTGAAACGCATCGGCATCGTGCCATTCATGCCCCGGCACCGGCAGCGCGGTGACGCTGGCAAGATGCGGTTCGAGCGGGCCGAGCAGTGCGCTGGGCTGCTTGTTCGACAGCATGCCGATGACCAGGTGCACCTTGCCGCCCATGGCCGCGACATGCCGCGCCAGCGCCGCCCCGGCGTCGGGATTGTGCCCGCCATCGAGCCAGACCGGCTCGTCGGTGCGGAGCAGCGCGACCAGCGGACCCTGGTTCAACCGCTGCATCCGCGCGGGCCATTCGGCCCAGCCCATCGCGGCGCTCAATGCGCTGTCGGGGATACTGAGCGCGCTCTGGTGGCGGATCATCGCGACGGCGAGCGCGGCATTGTCCGCCTGGTGCGCGCCGGGCAGGCGTGGCACGGGCAGGCTGAGCTTGCCGTCGACATCGCGATAATGCAGCCGCCCCTGATAGAGCGCTGCGTCCCAATCCTCGCCCCGCGCCTTGACATAGGCGCCCGCGCGCATCGCCTGGCCCGCAATCGCGCCCATCATGCCGATGGCATATTTCTGGATGACCAGCGGCACGCCCTGCTTGGCGATGCCCGCCTTTTCGAATGCAATCCGTTCGAGCGGGATCTCCGGCGTGCCCTCCTCTGGTGCGAGCAGGAACGCCTCGTGATCGATACCCAGCGCCGCGATGCCGCACACCGCAGGCGCGGGCAGAATATTGGTCGCATCGAGCCTGCCGCCCAGCCCCACCTCGATCACACAGGCATCGGCAGGCGTCTCGGCAAAGGCGAGGAACGCGGCGGCGGTGGTCACCTCGAAAAAGCTGGCGTTGATGCCCTCAGCTATGTCGAGCACGCGCGCGAGATAGTCGGCCAGCGGGTCATCCTCGATCAGCCGACCGGCGAGGCGGATACGCTCGTTGAAGCGCACCAGATGCGGGCTGGTATAGACATGGCAACTGAGGCCCGACGCCTCGATCGCGGCGCGCAGGAATGCGCAGGTCGATCCCTTGCCGTTGGTGCCCGCGACATGGAAGACCGGCGGCAGGCGGTGGTGCGGATTGCCGAGACGATCGAGCAAGGCCGTGATCCGCTCCAGCCCCAGCACATCGCGCCCCGGCGACAGCGCGGCGAGCCGGTCGAGCTGGGTCTGAACGCCCGCGTGCGAGGAAATGGCGTGGTCGGGCATGCCTCACCCCTCCCGTTGAGCTGCGCTCGCCTGCGGCGCAGGGGAGGGGCTGGGGGTGGGGAAGGGCGTAAGGCGCAATTCGGGCCCACCCCAACCCCTCCCCTGAAGGGGAGGGGCTTTCGCGTCACGCCGCCGCCCTGGCCGCCATCAGATAATCGATCACGCTGCCCAGCCGTTCGCGCAGGTCCTTGCGCTCGACCACCATGTCGAGCATCCCGTGCTCGAGCAGATATTCGGAGCGCTGGAAGCCTTCGGGCAGCTTTTCGCGGATCGTCTGCTCGATCACGCGCTGGCCCGCAAAGCCGATCAGCGCATTGGGCTCGGCCATCTGGATGTCGCCCAGCATCGCATAGCTCGCGGTAACACCTCCGGTGGTCGGGTCGGTCAGCACGACGATATAAGGCAGCCCCGCCGCGTGCAGGCGGCTGATCGCCACGGTGCTGCGCGGCATCTGCATCAGCGAGAGGATGCCTTCCTGCATCCGCGCGCCGCCGGCGGCGGTGAAGATCACATAGGGGCATTTTTCGGCAATCGCGCGCTCGGTGCCGCGGATGAACGCCTCACCCACGGCCATGCCCATCGACCCGCCCATGAAGGCGAAATCCTGCACGCCGACCACGGCCTTGTGCCCCTGGATGCGGCCCAGCGCGTTGGTCAGCGCGTCGGTGGCAGTGCCCGCCGCGCGCGCGGCCTTGATGCGATCGACATATTTCTTGCTGTCGCGGAACTTGAGAGGGTCTTCCTTGACCACCGGCGCGGGCAGCTCTTCCCAGATCTTGTCGTCGAACAGCATCGCAAAGCGCGCCTGTGCGCCGATGCGCTCATGATGGTTGCACTTGGGGCAGACCGAAAGATTGTCCTCAAACTCCTTGGCGAACACCATTTCGCCGCAGGCCTTGCACTTGTGCCACAGGTTGTCGGGCGTGGTGTCGCGCTTGGCGATCAACGGAATCGAATTGCGGACACGGCTGAACCAGCTCATGGGGGATGCTCCTGTCAGGCGTTCGTGGTTTGGCGGGCGGCGGCGATGGCGGTGCTGAGGCTGCGGATATAGTCGCGCACGGGCGCTGCCGCATCCGCGCCATGCTGGGCTACGATATCGACGATTGCGCTGCCGACGACCACGCCATCGGCGACGCGCGCGATGGCGGCGGCCTGCTCCGGCGTGCGCACACCAAAGCCGACCGCGACGGGCAGCTCGGTCGAGGCCTTGAGGCGCGTCACCGCTTCCTCGATGCTCGCCTGTGCCGCCTGCTGCTTGCCGGTAATCCCTGCGACCGAGACATAATAGAGGAAACCGCCTGCACCTTCGAGCACGGCGGGCAGACGCGCGGCATCGGTGGTCGGGGTCGCCAGCCGGATCGGCGCGATGCCCTTGGCGCGGAGCGCGGGGCCGAGCGCCGCGTCTTCCTCGGCGGGAATATCGACGCAGATCACGCCATCGACGCCTGCTGCTTCAGCGGCATCGGCAAACCATTCGGGCCCGCGCCGGGTCATCGGGTTGGCATAGCCCATCAGCACCAACGGCACATCGGGGTGACGGGCACGAAAATCGGTCGCGATCTTCAGGATATCGGCAGTGGTCGTTCCAGCGGCAAGCGAGCGCAGGTTCGCCTTCTGGATCGCGGGGCCATCGGCCATCGGATCGGTGAACGGCATGCCGAGCTCGATCACGTCCGCCCCGCCCTCGACCAATGCATCGAGGATTGCGGGCGTGGATGCGGGCGTGGGATCGCCAGCCGTGACGAAGCAGACGAGCGCCGCGCGATCGGCGGGGAAGGCGGAGGAGAGGCGCGCGCTCATATAGCCCTCTCCCCTTCAGGGGGGAGGGTTGGGAGGGGGGCCTGCACCGCCGCTTCGATCAACATCAACACACCTTCCATCGCGGTCATTACATCATAGTTGGTAAAACGCAGCACCCGATAGCCCTGGCTTTCCAGATACTTCGTCCTCGCCGCACCATAGGCTTCACGCCCGTCATGGGTGTCGCCGTCAACCTCGATCGCCAGCATCGGATTGCGCGAGGCAAAATCGACGATGTAATTCCCAATCACTTTTTGCCGCCGGAATTTCACTCCGGCAAATCTTTTGGCTCGAAGCTCAAGCCATAGCCTGATTTCGGGTTCGGTAGCTTCGATGCGCATGGCCCTTGCACGTTTGGTCAGTTTCCCGGGCCGCATCGCATTCCCCCCTCCCAACCCTCCCCCCTGAAGGGGAGAGGGCTTCTAGCTACATCTCCACTCCCAGCTTTTCCGCCACGGTGAAGATATCCTTGTCGCCGCGTCCGCACAGGTTGGCGAGGATGATCTGGTCGCGGTCCATGGTCGCGGCGACCTTGGCCACCGCTGCAATGGCATGGCTCGGCTCCAGCGCGGGGATGATGCCCTCGGTGCGGCAGAGCAGCTGGAAGGCGTCCAGCGCCTCGTCGTCGGTGATCGCGGTATATTCGACGCGGCCCATGTCCTTGAGCCAGGCATGTTCGGGGCCGATGCCGGGATAGTCGAGGCCCGCGCTGATCGAATGGCCCTCGGTGATCTGGCCGTCCTCGTCCTGCAGCAGATAGGTCTTGTTGCCGTGCAGGATGCCGGGAAAGCCGCCGAGCAGGCTCGCGGCATGCTGGTCGCCATCCAGGCCATAGCCCGCTGCCTCGACGCCCAGCATCTTGACATCATCGTCGAGAAACGGGTGGAACAGCCCCAGCGCATTCGATCCGCCGCCGATCGCCGCGACCAGCAGGTCGGGCAGGCGGCCGGTGCGCGCCATCATCTGCGCGCGTGCTTCCTTGCCGATCACGCTCTGGAAATCGCGGACCAGTTCGGGGTACGGATGCGGACCCGCAGCGGTGCCGATGATGTAGAAGGTATCGTGGACATTGGCGACCCAGTCGCGCAGCCCCTCGTTCATCGCATCCTTGAGCGTCGCCGCGCCCGAGGTCACCGGCACGACCTCCGCGCCCAGCAGCTTCATGCGGAACACATTGGGCTGCTGCCGCGCGACATCGGTCGCGCCCATATAGATCACGCAGGGCAGGCCGAAGCGCGCGCAGACGGTCGCGGTGGCGACGCCGTGCTGGCCCGCGCCGGTTTCCGCGATGATCCGCGTCTTGCCCATGCGCATCGCGAGCAGGATCTGGCCGATGCAGTTGTTGATCTTGTGCGCGCCGGTGTGGTTCAGCTCGTCGCGCTTGAACCAGACCTGTGCGCCCTTGCCTTCAGGGGCGTCCTTGCGCAATTCCTCGGTCAGCCGTTCGGCATAATAGAGCGGGCTGGGGCGGCCGACATAATGTTCGAGCAGGTCGTCGAACTGCGCCTGGAAGGCGGGGTCGGCTTTCGCGGCGCGATAGTGCTTCTCCAGATCGAGCACCAGGGGCATCAGGGTTTCGGCAACATAGCGCCCGCCATAGGGGCCGAAATGGCCCTGCGCGTCGGGTTGATTGCGATAGCTGTTAAGCTGGGTTGCGGTGTTGGTCATGGTCGCGAACCGCTTGGCAAAAGCGGGCGATCTTGTCCATATCTTTGACTCCCGGTGCGCTCTCCACGCCCGAGGAGACATCGACCAGCGGGGCCCGCGTCGCGGCCAGGGCTTCCCCGACATTGTCGGGGCTCAGCCCGCCGGCCAGCCCCCAGGGCAGGGCGTGATGATGGCCCACCAGCAGCGACCAGTCGACCACCGATCCGTTTCCACCGGGCAGCGCCTGGGCCGGGGCATCGAACAGCAGCCGGTCGGCGCTGCCATCGAAACGGCGTGCGTTAGTCAACGTGTCTGCGCTGCGCAGGCCCAGAGCCTTCCACGCCTCGACCGGCATATGCTGCTTCACGATCCGCAGCCATTCGGGCTTTTCGGAGCCATGGAACTGGATGACGTCGGGGCGCACGGTGCGCTGGGCGCGCTGGGTCGACTCGGGCGAGGCGTTGACCAGCAGCAGCACGACCTGGACATGAGACGGCGTGCGGCGACGCAGGTCGGCGGCCTGCTCCAGCGTGACATGACGCGGGCTCTTCTCGAAATGCACCAGGCCGATATGCGTGGCGCCCTCGCGCGCGGCGGCATCGATCGCCGCCTCGGTGGAAAGTCCGCAGATCTTGATGAGGGTGGTCATGTGCTCTGAGCCGTCGTCTTTCCGTCATGCTGAACTTGTTTCAGCACCCATTGTGCGTCTGGGCTAGGTTGGAGAGTTAGGCGAAATGGGCCCTGAAACAAGTTCAGGGTGACGAAAGGGGTCTGTGGGGCGATCCCTACAACGTCGCCATGATGTCGCGCGCGGCCTGGTCGGGATCCTCTGCGCGCGCGATCGGGCGGCCGATGACGAGCACCGAGGCGCCTGCGTCGCGCGCCTGGCGCGGGGTGACGGCGCGCTTCTGGTCGCCCATTGCGGCGCTGGCGGGGCGGACGCCGGGGACGACGAAAAAGCCGTCGCGCCATTGCTGACGCACCGCACCGACCTCGTGCCCCGAACAGACGATGCCGTCGAGACCGGCCTGATGCGACAGCTCTGCCAGTCGCAGCACGTTGTCGTGCGTGCTTCCCGCAAAGCCGATCCGCGCGATGTCGGTATCGTCGAGGCTGGTGAGCATGGTGACCGCGACGACCTTGGTGTTCGCACCGGCGGCCGCCTTGGCATCCTCCATCATCGCGCGGCCACCGGCGGCATGGATGGTGACGATAGCGGGTTCGAGCACATGGATGGCCTGCATCGCGGCGGCGACGGTGTTGGGGATGTCATGCAGCTTGAGGTCGAGAAAGATCGGCAGGCCGATCTTCGCGATCTCGTGCACGCCGTGATGGCCATGCGCGCAGAAGAATTCCAGCCCCAGCTTCACCCCGCCGATATGTCTGCGCACCTGCTGCACCAGAGCGGTGGCGCGGGCCAGATCGGGAAGATCGACCGCGAGATAGATAGGATTGGACATGATGGAAAACGGGCCCCTGTTATGATCCTTCAGACCGACCGCAATACCGGTTCGGGCTCGGCATGGTCTGCAAATTCGGTGGCTTGCGGCGGTGCCGATGCCGGTGCAGCCAAAGGCGTCGCTGCCGTGCGCGCCTGGTTCGCCTCCAGCGTTGCCAGCCTCCGCCTCAGCCGCCACATCGCGGTGCGATGATAGGCCCATGCGGGCAGCACCCCTGCCAGGAACGTGAGCAGCAGCAGCACCGGCAGCTTGGTCACCAGCTCAAGCCCGCCCCACAGGTCCACCGTCACCGCCTGCCAGTTGTTATAGGCGAACACGACGAACACCACCGCGATCATGATGAGCACAAGTGTCTTCAGAAACTGCATGACCGCCCAGTCTCCCTCAAGCGCATTCTCCCTCAAGCCAGCCCGCGTCCCGGCGGTCGGTGGCCAGCATAGGAGGATAATTGCGGCTTGGCCAGTCCGCTGTCCTAGCGGACAATAGCCCGGGTCAGTCGGTGCGGATCAGCCGGATATCGATCTCGCGATCGATATAGCGCCATTCCTCGGTAATGCGCAGCCGCGCCAGCAGATCGTCGAATTCGCCTTCCAGCTCGGGTTCGAACTCGAACCAGGTGAGGAAATCGAACGGTTCGCCAAGGTCGCGGCAGTGATGCAGGCGGCGCGCGATGCCGGGGAGATAGCCGAGGCCGATCGGCGTGTGGCCGGAGCGTTCATAGACCGCGCGGCGCTCGTCCTGCGCCATCGCCCACCAGGCGGCCGACTTGCGGATCGGGATCAGCGCGGCCATCCGCGCTTCGCTGCGCCCCAGCGGCGCCGAGCGCGCATCGAGACGCTGGCGTTCGGAGGCCGTGGTATAGCGCAGGTTCGAGGTGAAGCCGGTCAGCGTCCAGAGCGGCGTGTCCACGGGATTGCCGGTGCCGATGCGCGCGGCAACGGGCAGGTCCTCGCCCGTCCGGGTCGTTTGCCGCACGACCTGCCATTCGCCCTGCGAACCGGCATGAAAGGCCACTGTCAGTGGCGCGCTCACACCATAAGACACTGCACGGACCATCGACGAACCTCCTGACGCCGGGCGCGCGGCCCGGCCATCGCGGTTCGTCCGGTCCTGTGAAGGCGTTACTCGCTCAGGTGTTCAACCGAAGACGCGGGCGAAGATCGTGTCGACATGCTTGAAATGATAATCGAGGTTGAACTTCTCCTCGATCTCTTCCGGCGACAGCGCCGCCGTCACCTCTGCATCGCTCTTGAGCAGGTCGAGCAGCGATAGCGCGCCATCCGATTCCCACACCTTCATCGCGTTGCGCTGGACCAGGCGATAGGCGTCCTCGCGGCTCACGCCGGCCTGGGTGAGCGCCAGCAGCACGCGCTGCGAGTGGACAAGCCCGCCCATCTTGTCGAGATTCTTCTGCATCCGTTCGGGATAGACGAGCAGCTTGTCGACGACGCCGGTGAGCCGCGCGAGCGCAAAATCGAGCGTGATCGTCGCATCGGGGCCGATATAGCGTTCGACCGAGCTGTGCGAGATGTCGCGCTCGTGCCACAGGGCGACATTTTCCATCGCCGGGATCGTCGCGCTGCGCACCATGCGGGCGAGGCCGGTGAGGTTTTCGGTCAGCACCGGGTTGCGCTTGTGCGGCATGGCAGACGAGCCCTTCTGGCCGGGCGAGAAATATTCCTCCGCTTCCAGAACTTCGGTGCGCTGCAGATGGCGGATCTCGGTCGCCAGCCGTTCGATCGACGAGGCAATGACACCGAGCGTCGCGAAATACATCGCATGCCGGTCGCGCGGGATGACCTGCGTCGAGACGGGCTCGAGCGCCAGCCCCAGCTTCTTGGCGACATGCGCCTCGACGCGGGGGTCGATATTGGCGAAGGTGCCGATCGCGCCCGAGATCGCGCAGGTGGCGATTTCCGAGCGCGCGGCCTTGAGGCGGGCGCGGCAGCGGTCGAACTCGGCATAGGCCTGGGCGAGCTTGAGGCCGAATGTGGTCGGCTCGCCATGGATGCCATGGCTGCGGCCGATGGTCGGCGTGTACTTGTGCTCCATCGCCCGGCGCTCGATCGCCTCGAGCAGCGCGTTCAGGTCGTCCATCAGGATGTCGGTGGCGCGCGCGAGCTGCACGGCAAGGCAGGTGTCGAGCACGTCCGAGCTGGTCATGCCTTGGTGCATGAAGCGCGCCTCGTCGCCCACCTGCTCGGCCACCCAGGTCAGGAAGGCGATGACATCGTGTTTGGTGACAGCCTCGATCGCGTCGATCGCGGCGACGTCGATCACAGGGTTGGTCGCCCACCAGGCCCAGAGTGCCTTGGCGGCGGACTTGGGCACGACTCCGATCTCGGCGAGCGCATCGGTGGCGTGCGCCTCGATCTCGAACCAGATGCGGAACTTTGCCTCCGGCTCCCAGATGGCGGTCATTTGCGGGCGGGCATAACGGGGGACCATGAGGATGTCCTTGCAGCAAGAGCGGATCGGGGCGCGCGATCAGGCCCCGGGCGAGTCCGCCGCGCAGCTAGCAGCAAGCGGGCAGGGGTTCAACCGGCGGTGTCTCCGCATTGTCGGGGGCGGCACGAAAATGCTGGATGACACCGCTGGCTTTAGGGCATGGGAGAAACCACGATTCCCCCTGATTTGACGCAGAGGCCCCATGGTCATCGACACCGTAAACACCGAAAGTCGCGCCGAGACCGTGCGGCTCCTAACCGAGATCGAGCAGCGGCTGCGCTGGCTCTCCTCGTGGATGATCCACAATGCAAACAACCTCCGCGAGAAGCGCGACGGATTGAAGGTCGGCGGACACCAGGCGAGCTGCGCGTCGATGACCGCGATCATGGCGGCGCTCTATTTCCACGCGCTGCGCCCGCAGGACAAGGTGGCGGTGAAGCCGCATGCAGGACCGGTGCTGCACGCCATCCACTATCTGCTGGATGAGCAGACGCGCGAGAAGATGGAGCGCTTTCGCGGGCTCGGCGGGGTGCAGAGCTATCCTTCGCGCACCAAGGACAGCATTCCGGTCGATTTCTCCACCGGATCGGTGGGCCTCGGCGTTGCGATCACCGCGTTCAGCTCGCTGGTGCAGGATTATCTCATCGCGCACGGCCAGCTGCGCGAGGAGCAGGCGGGCCGGATGATCGCGCTGATGGGCGATGCCGAACTCGACGAGGGCAATATCTACGAATGCCTGATCGAGGGCTACAAGCACGACCTGCGCAATTGTTGGTGGATCGTCGACTATAACCGCCAGTCGCTCGATGCGACCACGGCGGACCGCATGTTCCGCCGCTTCGACGACATTTTCGAGACATGCGGCTGGCGCGTCGTGACCTTGAAACATGGCAAGCTGCAGCGCGCGGCGTTTCAGCGCCCCGGCGGCAAGGCGCTGGAGGACTGGATAGAGACCTGCCCCAATGCCGATTTCGCGGCGCTCACCTATCTGGGCGGCGCGGCGTGGCGCGAGCGGCTGATGCACGATATCGGCAGGAAGCGCGGCGTGGCGGACCTGATCGGCTCGTTCGACGATGCGGGGCTGGCACAGCTCATGACAAATCTCGGCGGGCATTGCATCGAGACCCTGCTCGACGCTTTCGACAGCATGGACGACGAGCGCCCGACGCTGCTGATCGCCTATACCGTCAAGGGCTATGGCCTGCCGCTGGCAGGGCACAAGGACAACCATTCCGGCATGATGAACGGCGCGCAGATCGAGGGCTTCCGCGACGCGCTCGGCATCGCTGCTGGCGAGGAATGGGGCAAATGGTCAGGCCTTGGCGACAATCTGGCGAGCGCGCTTCAGGCCTTTGTCGCTGACAGCCCGATCGCGCGCAAACAGGCCGAGCATGCAGCGCCCGCGATCCCCTTGCCCGAGAGGTTGCCCGTGCCCGAAGGAGCGGAGCAATCGACCCAGGCCGCGTTCGGCAAGATATTGCACGATCTCGCAAAATCGGATGCGCCGCTCGCCGACCGGCTGGTCACCACCGCGCCCGATGTCACGCAGACGACGAACCTGGGCGCATTCGTCAACCAGCGCGGGCTGTTCCGCCGTCAGGAGCTGGCGGACGTGTTCCAGCGCGTGAAGATTCCCTCGGCGCAGAAATGGGCGGCGCATCAGGCGGGCCAGCATATCGAGCTCGGCATCGCGGAGAACAATTTCTTCCTCGCGCTCGCCGCGCTGGGCCTGTCCGCCCCGCATTTCGGCACGCGGCTGATGCCGGTGGGCACGGTCTATGATCCGTTCATCGCGCGCGGGCTCGATGCGCTCAATTACGGCTGCTACCAGGATTCGCGCTTCCTGCTGGTCGGCACGCCTTCGGGCATCACGCTGGCGGGCGAGGGCGGCGCGCATCAGTCGATCAACACCCCGCTGATCGGCATGGGCCAGCCGGGGCTGGAAAGCTTCGAACCGGCCTTTGCCGATGAGGTCGCGCTGATGATGGGCTGGGCCTTTGCACATATGCAGGCGAAGGATGGCGCTTCGGTCTATCTGAGGCTCACCACGCGCGTCATCGAACAGGTCGCGCGCGCGGACGACGCCTGGGAAGCGGATGCGCTCGCGGGAGCCTATTGGCTGCGCGAACCCGCGCCGGGCGCGGAAGCCGCAATCGCCTATTGCGGCGCGGTCGCGCCCGAAGCGCTGGCTGCCTGGGAGGCGCTGAAGGACGACATTCCCGGCCTCGGCCTGCTCGCGGTGACGTCGCCCGACCGGCTGCACCGCGACTGGTTGGCGCAAAGGTCCGCGCGCTGGACCGGCACGCCCGGCGGGCAGAGCCATGTCGCGCGGCTGCTCGGCCAATTGTCGCCGAACGCAGGCCTGGTCACCGTGCTCGACGGCTCGCCCGCCGCGCTCTCATGGCTCGGCGGCGTGCGCGGCCACCGTGTCAGTCCGCTCGGCACCGACCGTTTTGGCCAGACCGGCGACCTGCCCGATCTCTACCGCACCTACCGGCTCGACCGCGAAGCGATCATCGATGCGATGGCGGAGCTGTTCGTCGGTTGACAGTATTGCAACCGAAATGAATGTTATTTTTCTGGCGTTGTTCTTGATGTTATTGCCTCTCTCGCCCTAAGCATGATCGGGGATCAAAAGGGGGGCATGATGGAAGATATAACGGCCGATGATCAGCAGCGGGTGGCATGGCGACAGAAATTAAAAGACCGGGCCGCTCGAACTGAAACCAGCTTTCTGGCGTTGCTGCGGTATTCAGTTTTGATTCTCGCCGCTCTGGCGCTGGTTACAACGGTTCTCTTGCTTTGTTACGGAGCGGCCCAGCAGATCGGTTCGACCGAAGTAACGCCGGAGCCCGTCGCGCTCAAGGCGGATGACGTAAGCCCAGTTGCAGAGAAAGAAGCTGCGCCGGACCCGCTGGCGGCCAAGCAGGTCAAGCTGGAGGCAAGCAAGGCGGTCGAGAAGGAGACCGTCCGGCTTTTCCGCAACAAGTTTCGCAAGTTTCAAAGATCCGATGCGAAGATCGGTGAAAACCAGATTGCCGATTTTGTATGGAGCGAAGATCGCATAAAAATGTTCGAGGCTTTGGCCGGCAACGTGACGGATGCTCAAGGCAAGGTTCTTGTCGGCAAAGACGCGGTCATGCTGAACGCGCTGGCGATCATCAGTGAGGCTGCGAACGAAGAGCCGTTCCGCAAGAAACTCTCGGCATTTCGTGACGCGAAAAAGGTCAATGTCTGCAGCGACGAAGTGCGAACGCGCACGCGGACGATCGCGACCTGGGACAGCTATTCCACGGATTGCGCCTATTGGTATGAATCGCCCATGGGGTGTTCCTCGCGCCGGACCGTGTCGGAACCCTATGTCGAGAAGGTCTGCAAGATGCAGTATCCGGACGATATAGAGGAGCCAGCGGCGCAACTGGCGCATGCCGTCGAGCAATATGCCGTCGTTGCGGAGGCGCGGCTGGAAAACGCTCAGAATCTTGCCGAAGAGGCGACAGCAGCAAATTTCAGTCGGAAGGCAGAGGGACGTCAGAACATCGAAATGAGCATCAAGCTGTTCCTCGGCTTTCTTGGTTTGATGTTTCTCTACCTTTTCGTGGCTATGGAGCGCCATCACCGCAGTTTGCGTCGCTTGCTCGACAATCGCGGCTGAGCGCAGCGCGCTTGCTCCTGACGTGGTTGATGACATAAACTCCCCCCACGAGCCCGGTCGGGCCGGGGGGAGGAGCGCTGGAGCTTATGAGCCTGCCGTCGGCGGCATTGATCGGGCTTGCGGTCATTCTGCTGCTGTTTGCGGTGGCGGCGCTGGTCGAGCGGCGCGCGGGCGAGGCTGAGCGACGGCCGTGGCTCAGGCAGCTTGCCTATACGCTGGCATTGGGCGTCTATTGCTCGAGCTGGACCTTCTATGGCGCAGTCGGGTCGATCGTGCGCGACGGCTGGTACTATCTGCCGATCTATCTCGCGCCGATCTGCCTGTTGCTGTTCGCGCCGCGCTTCCTGAAGCGGCTGGCGCAGGCGGTGGCGGAGGAGCAGGCGACCACCGTGTCCGATTTCATCGCCGCGCGCTTCGGGCATGACAATGGCGTCGCGCGGCTGGTGACGCTGATCGCGCTCGTTGGCACCATTCCCTATGTCGCGCTGCAGTTCCGCTCGATCGGCGGCGCGCTGTCGCTCGCTTCGGGCAAGCCCATGGCCGATGCCGCAATGATCGGCGCGGCGGTGCTGCTCGCGCTGTTCGCGATCCTGTTCGGCGCGCGCCGCTATGAGCTCGCGGGACGCAGCGAGGGCCTGGTCTATGCGATCGGCCTGGAATCGGTGATCAAGATCGTGGCGCTGACGGCGGTCGCGGCGGTGGCGGTGGTGCTGCTGGTCGGTGCCGATGCGGGCGCGGTCGATCGCGGCACCGCGCTGATTGCCGAGAATTTCCGGCCCGAACGACTGTCGGTCGAGTTCGCGGTGATCTTCCTCATTTCGCTGATGGCGATCATCGCGCTGCCCCGCCAATTCTATATGGGGCTGGTCGAGGCGCAGGATGCAGGCGCGCTGCACCGCGCGCGCTTCGGCCTGGCTACCTATCTGGCGGTGATGGCGATCATGGCGCTACCGATTGCGCTGGCCGGTGCGAGCCTGGTGCAGGCGGATACCGGAGCCGATCTCTATGTGCTGCAAATCCCGGCGCTGGCGGGCAGCGGCGGGGTGCTCGTGCTGGCGCTGATCGGCGGGATCAGCGCGGCGGCATCGATGGTGATCGTCGATGCGACCGCGCTTGCGACGATGGTCTCGAACGACCTGATCTTCCCGGCGCTGCTGCAGCGCGACCGCTCGGATGCGGCGGAAGGTGCATTCGGGCGCAGGATGCTGCGCGTGCGGCGCGCCTCGATCCTGGGCATCGTCGCCGCCTCGCTCGCCTGGGCGCTGCTGATCCCGGCGGAGAACACGCTCGCCTCGATCGGGCTGGTCGCCTTTGCCGCGATGGCGCAGTTCACCCCGCATCTGATCCTCGCGACCCAGGGCGGCGGACGCGATGCATTGGCGGCGCGGGTGAGCCTGTCGACCGGCTTTGCGCTGTGGCTCTACACGCTGGCGTTGCCGCCGATCCTCCCCGATGCATGGATGGCGGCAGTCACCGGCACGCTGGCCGATCCGATGCGGCTGTTCGGCATCGGCAACGCCTCGCCGCTGGTGCATGGCGTCGCCTGGAGCCTGGGGGCAAATCTGATCGCCTACAGCCTGGTCGCGGCGCGCAAGGTGCAGGCGCGGCCCTTGCTCTGGCAGCTGCGCGGCGCGCAGAAGATCAGCGATCTCGACGATCTCGTGCGCCTCACCGCCAGCTTTGTCGGCACCGAGCGGGCGCAGCGAGAATTTCCCGATGCCGCGCCGGGCGTGCCGATCACCCGCGCCGCCGCACAGCGCGCGCGCGACCTGATTGCGCGGGTCGTCGGGGCTTCGTCGGCACGTGCGCTGGTCGCCTCGGCGCTGGCGGGCAGCCAGATGAGCCTTGCCGATGTGACCCGGCTATTGGGTGAGCGCGGCCAGTCGCTGCGCTTCTCGCGCGAACTGCTCGCCGCGACGTTCGAGAATGTCGATGCCGGGATCAGCGTCGTCGATGCCGAGATGAACCTGGTCGCGTGGAACAGCCAGTATCTCGATATCTTCGGCTATCCGCCCGGCCTGGTGCGCGTGGGAACGCCCATCGCGGACCTCATCCGCTACAATGCGCGACTCGGCGATTTCGGATCGGAAGATATCGAGCATCATGTCGCCAAGCGGCTGATGCACATGCGCCGCGGCCAGCCGCACAGCTTCGAGCGGCAGCGCAAGGACGGGCGCGTCATCAAGACCGTGGGTGGGCCGATGCCGGGCGGTGGCTATGTCACCAGCTTTACCGACATCACCGCCGAGGCGCGGATGCGCGACGAGCTCGAACGCACGCTCGCTGAGCTGGAGCAGCGCGTCGCCGACCGCACGCAGGAGCTCAGCAGCGCGAACCGTCAGCTCGCTGAAGCCACGCGCGACAAGACGCGCTTCCTTGCCGCCGCGAGCCACGACCTGTTGCAGCCGCTGCACGCGGCACGGCTGTTCACCGCCGCGCTGACCCGCGATGCCGAGCCGGGAACGCAACAGCTCGCCCAGCGCATCGACAGCGCGATCGGCGCGGCCGACGGGCTGATCCGCGCACTGCTCGACATCAGCCGACTCGATGCCGGCGGGGTGGAGCCGAGCCCCGAGCCGGTGGCGCTGAAGCCGTTCCTCACCGATCTGGCCGAAAGCTTTGTGCCGATGGCCGAGGACAAGGGGCTGGCTTTGCGCATCGGGCCGATGGGTGGGCATGTCCATACCGATCCCGGCCTGCTGCGCTCGATCCTGCAGAATTTCCTGTCCAACGCGCTGCGCTATACGCCCGAAGGCGTGGTACTGATCGGTACCCGGCGGCGGGGCGCGCGCATCCGCATCGACATCATCGATACCGGGGTGGGCATTGCCGAGGACCAGATCGAGGCGATCTTCGCGGAATTCACCCGCCTGGGCACGGTCGAGGCCGAAGGGCTGGGGCTGGGTCTTGCGCTGTCCGAGCGGATTGCGCGGCTGCTGGGCGGGGTGATCGAGGTCAAGTCGATGCCGGGCAGGGGCAGTCGTTTCAGCCTATCGCTGCCCGCTTCCGATGCGATCGACATGCCCATGCCATACTCCGCGTCAGCGCGCGCCATCTGGCCCGATAGGGCGCTCAAGGTGCTGGTGGTCGACAACGATCCACTGATCGTCGAGGGCACGACGAGCCTGCTCGGGCTGCTCGGCCACGATCCGCACGGCGCCGATGGCCCGGCAGCGGCGCTGGCCGAGCCGGGGCCGTTCGATGCCGCTCTGGTCGATTATCAGCTCGGAGCGTCGATCGACGGGCTCGCGCTGATCGCGGCGTTGCGCGACAAGCATCCCGGCTTGCCCGCTGCGCTGGTCACCGCGCAGGGCTCGCCTGACCTCGCACGGCGCGCGGCGCGTATGGGCGTCGTGCTGATCGCCAAACCTGCGGGGGCGGATCTGATCGGCGGGTTCCTGGCTTCGGTCGCACGCGCGCGCGAACCTGCCTAATGCTTGAGGTCGAGCCCCAGCGAGCGGGCGACCAGAGCGGCCTGGGTGCGGTTCTGCACGCCCAGCTTGCGCATGATCGTGGTCATGTGCGCCTTCACCGTCGCCTCGCTCATGGCGAGGTCGTGCGCGATCTGCTTGTTGAGCTTGCCGTCGATCACCTCGCGCAGCACGCGCAGCTGGGTGGGGGTGAGGCCCGCGACATCCTGCGGCAGGGGTTCGGGCGGGCTCGTCGCACCGGCAGCGGGCGCACGACCGCCCAGGGCCCGCGCGATCGCCGCCTCGATCGTGCCAAGGTCGCTGTCCTTGGAGAGAAATCCGACCGCGCCCAGCTGCTGCGCCTCTTCGGCCACGGCCGCGCCTTCCGCGCTGGAAACGACGAGGATCGGCACCTCGGGTCGTTCGGCATGGAGCATGGCGATGCCCGAATAGCCCATCGCGCCGGGCATCTTGAGGTCGAGCAGGATGAGGCGCAGCCCTTGCGCGGTGCTGGCGGCGGCAGCGGCGGCGGCCAGCGTCCCGGTTTCCAGAATCTGCGCCTGCGGAGCGACCCGGCTGACCGCCAGGACCAGCGCCTGGCGGAACAGCGGGTGGTCATCCGCGATCAGGATCGTTTCTATGTCGCGTCTGCCAGTTGCGGTCTGCCCGCGACAAGATGCTCGACAACCTGCGGATCGGCAAGCGTCGATATGTCGCCGAGGTTCGACAGGTCGTTCTCGCCGATCTTGCGCAGGATGCGGCGCATGATCTTGCCCGAGCGGGTCTTGGGCAGCGCGGGGGTGAACTGGATGATGTCGGGCGTCGCGATCGGCCCGATCTCGCGGCGGACCCATTGTACCAGGTCGCGGCGCAGCTGTTCATCGGGCTCGACCTCGACATTGGTCGTGACAAACGCATAGATGCCCTGGCCCTTCACCGCGTGCGGCATGCCGACGACGGCGGCCTCGGCAACCTTGGGATGCGCAACCAGCGCGCTTTCGACCTCTGCCGTGCCCATGCGATGGCCCGACACGTTGATCACATCGTCGATGCGGCCGGTGATCCAGTAATAGCCGTCCTCGTCGCACTTGCAGCCGTCGCCGGTGAAATACAGGCCCTTGAAGGTGGTGAAATAGGTCTGGAAGAAGCGCTCGTGATCGCCCCAGACGGTGCGCATCTGGCCGGGCCAGCTGCGGTCGATGACCATACAGCCTTCGCCCGCACCCTCGATGACCTTGCCGTCATTGTCGAGCAGCAGCGGTTTCACGCCGAACATCGGCTTGGCGGCAGACCCGGGCTTGAGCGCATGCGCGCCGGGCAGCGGGGTCATCATGCACGCGCCGGTCTCGGTCTGCCACCAGGTGTCGACGATCGGGCAGCGGCCCTCGCCGACGACGCGGTGATACCATTCCCAGGCTTCGGGATTGATCGGCTCGCCCACCGATCCGAGCAGGCGCAAGGACTTGCGACTGGTCTTCGTCACCCAGTCGTCGCCCTCGCGCATCAGTGCGCGCAGCGCCGTGGGGGCACCGTAGAAAATCTCGACACCGAACTTGTCGACGATCTGCCAGAAGCGCGAGGCATCGGGCCAGGTCGGCACGCCTTCGAACATCACCGTGGTCGCGCCGGTCATCAGCGGGGCATAGACGACATAGCTGTGCCCGGTGACCCAGCCGACATCCGCCGCGCACCAGTAGATCTGGCCGGGACGATAGTCGAAGACATATTGGAAGGTCATTGCTGCCCAGACGGCATAGCCGCCGGTGGTGTGCAGCACGCCCTTGGGCTTGCCGGTCGATCCCGAGGTATAGAGGATGAACAGCGGGTCTTCTGCGCCCATCTCCTCTGCCGGGCAATCGGCGGATTGCGCGGCGACGCCCAGCGCCCAGTCGATATCGCGGCCCTCAGTCATCGGCACATCCGCGCCGGTGTGCTTCAGGACGATGACGGTATCCACCGCCTCGCAATGATGGCCGAGCGCAGCATCGACATTGGCCTTCAATGGAACCTTCTTGCCACCGCGCAGCCCTTCATCGGCGGTGACGACGACGCGGCTGTCGCAATCCTGGATTCGCCCGGCGAGCGCCTCGGGCGAGAACCCTGCGAACACCACCGAATGGATCGCGCCGATCCGCGCGCAGGCGAGCATCGCGACCGCGGCCTCGGGCACCATCGGCAGGTACAGCGTCACGCGCTCGCCCTTGCGCACGCCTTGTGCCTTGAGCAGGTTGGCGAAGCGGCAGACCTGCTCATGCAGTTCGCGATAGGTGATCGCGCGCGAAGCCGCGTCGGGGCTGTCGGGTTCCCAGAGGATCGCGATGCTGTCGCCGCGTTCGGCCAGGTGCCGGTCGAGGCAGTTGGCAGCGAGGTTGAGCGTGCCGTCGGCGAACCAGCTGATACCGAAATCGGCTTCGTGAAAGCTCGACTCGCTGACCCTGGTGAACGGTTTGATCCAGTCGATCCGCGCCGCTTCCTCGCGCCAGAAGGCGTCGGGCTGCTCGATCGACATGCGGTAGCGCTCTTCGTACACCGGCGCGGTGATCAGCGCGTTTTCGGCCCAGTCGGCGGGCACGGGATAGACGGTCTCGGCCATGGTCACTCTCCTCATTGAGCTGCGTCTGAGGGCGCAGGGCTGGCGCGATGATAAGCCGCCGGTGCCCGATGGGGCCATTAGACAAAGGTCGTAGATATCCGACCATGGTCGCTCTGGAAGGCGAGGGCCAATCGGCAAAGACTGAGGCTGCGACCGGGAGCACCCGGCGCAGGTTGAGGAGAGAGCGATGCCGAGCGGTTATCGATCGATGGGGGCGGCGTTACTGGCCGCAAGCGCGCTGATGGCGCCGGGAACGGCCATCGCCCAGACAGCGCGCGAGGCGGCGCTGGAAGAACGGCTGGCACGGCTCGAGGCCGAGATGCAGACGCTGCGCGCCGACTTGGTCGCTGCGCGCACGGTGCAGGCGGAAACCGCCGCTGCCGCCAGCCAGGCCGCAAATGCCAGCGAACAGGCGGTGACGCGGGTCGCCGCGCTCGAGGCGAAGCCGACCGCGCCTGCCGAGGGCTTTCGCGTCGGCAGCACCACCTTCAAGCTGGGCGGCTTCGTCAAGGCCGTGGCGAGCGCGACGCGCTATGACGATGGCATGCTCGCCGGTGGATCGCTGGGCAAGGAATTCTACCTGCCGCAGCAGATTCCGGTCGGCGGCACATCGACCCGCGACTTCATGGCCAATGCGCGCCAGACGCGATTGTTCTTCACCAGCTCCACCCCGGTCGCGGGCAAGGAGTTGAAGGCGCATATCGAGTTCGATTTCGCGCTGGCGACCGCGCCGCCGGGGGCGCAGCGCGCAACCAACGCCTATACGCCGACGCTGCGCCGCGCTTTTCTGACCTTCGACAAGTTCCTGATCGGCCAGGAATGGACCACTTTCCAGAACCCCGCGCTGCTCCCTGAAAGCACCGATTTCGTCGGGCCGCTCGAAGGCACGGTGTTCGTCCGCCAGATGATCGTCCAGTACCGCCAGCCGCTGGCCAAAGGGCTCGAACTGCATCTGGCGCTGGAAAATCCGCAGACCGAAACGGTCAACACCACCAATGCCGCGCTGGCCGATAACGATCAGGACCGCGTGCCCGATCTGGTCGCCAAGCTGGTCTACAAGCAGCCGAACCTCGACCTGCACGTCGCAGGGCTGGTGCGTCAGCTGTCGGTGCACGATGGCGGCAATGACGATGATGCGATGGGCTGGGGCATCTCGGCGGGCGGCAAGTTGGCCTTCGGCCCGGACAAGCGCCACGATATCCGCTTCAGCGCGACCTATGGCGACGGCATCGGCCGCTATCTCGGCCTCGGCTATGCGCCCGACGCGCTGTACGACCGGATCGCGCTGGGCAACCGGCTGCTCAAGGTCGAGAATTTTGCGGCTTTCGCATCGCTGAAGCTCGGCTGGACGAGCAATCTGCGCTCGACGATCGCGGCAGGCTATCAACATGCCGACTATCCCGGCGGCGTGATCGTGCCGGGGCTCGCCAATGTTTCCGCGTACAGCGCGGCGGTCAACCTGTTCTGGTCCCCGGTCAAGAATCTCGACATCGGCGTGGAAGTGCGTCACGCCGAGCGGGAAGTAGCCAACGGATTGAAGGGGCAGATGGATCGCGTCGAGATGGCGGCGAAATACACCTTCTAACGACACAAGCAGAGGAGTGGGTACAATGGCTACGGTGTACGAGGATGCTTTACCCAAGCATCACCAAGCGACCCAGGGGGAGAAGATGGTCATCGCCGCTTCCTCGCTGGGCACGGTGTTCGAATGGTATGATTTCTACCTGTACGGGCTGCTGGCGACGTACATTTCCGCCCAGTTCTTCTCGGGCGTGAACGAGACGACCGGCTTCATCTTCGCGCTCGCCGCCTTTGCCGCCGGTTTTGCGGTGCGGCCCTTCGGGGCGCTCGTCTTCGGGCGGATCGGCGATCTGGTCGGGCGCAAGAACACGTTCCTCGTCACCATGGGCATCATGGGGCTTTCGACCTTTGCGGTCGGGCTGCTGCCCAGCTATGCCTCGATCGGGGTGGCAGCCCCGATCATTCTCATCCTGATGCGGCTGGCGCAGGGCCTCGCGCTGGGCGGCGAATATGGTGGGGCTGCCACCTATGTCGCCGAACACGCGCCCGAAGGAAAGCGCGGGCTCTATACCAGCTGGATTCAGACCACCGCGACCTTCGGGCTGTTCGCGGCGCTGCTGGTGGTCATCGGCTTCCGCTTCGCGCTGGGTGAAGAGGCGTTCGCCGCCTGGGGCTGGCGTCTGCCGTTCCTGATCTCGATCGTGCTGCTCGCGGTGTCGATGTGGATCCGGCTGCAGCTCAACGAAAGCCCGGTCTTCCAGAAGATGAAGGAAGAGGGCACGACCTCGAAAGCACCGCTGACCGAGGCATTCGGCCAATGGGGCAACCTGCGCTGGGTGCTGGTCGCGCTGCTGGGTGCGGTCGCAGGCCAGGCGGTGGTCTGGTATGCTGGCCAGTTCTACGCGCTGTTCTTCCTCGAAAAGACGCTGCGGGTCGATGGCGCCACCGCCAATATCCTGATTGCGATCGCCCTTGCGCTTGCCACGCCGTTCTTCGTCTTCTTCGGCTGGCTGTCGGACAAGATCGGCCGCAAGCCGATCATCCTGGGCGGCTGCGCGCTGGCGGCGATGCTCTACTTCCCGCTGTTCGGCGCGCTGACCCAGGCCGCCAACCCCGCGCTCGCCGCGGCCCAGGCGTCGTCCCCGGTCACGATCAGTGCCCATCAGGACGAGTGCTCGTTCCAGTTCGATCCGGTCGGCAAGAACAGCTTCGACACGACGAGCTGCGACATCGCCAAGACCTATCTCGCCAAGGCGGGCATCAGCTATGCCAATGCCGAGGCAGCAGCCGGAACGGTGGCGATGGTGAGGATCGGCGACAAGACCTTCACTGCGCCCGATGCCGGCAAGCTGTCGGGCGAGGACAAGAAGGCGGCGATCAAGAGCTTCCAGGACGAGCTCAAGGCTGGCCTTATCGCGGCGGGCTATCCCGAAAAGGCGGATACGGCGAAGATCAACAAGCTCGCCGTGGTCGCGATCCTCTGGGCGCTGGCGATGCTGGTGACCATGGTCTACGGCCCAATTGCCGCGATGCTGGTCGAGCTGTTCCCCAGCCGCATCCGCTACACCTCGATGTCGCTGCCCTATCATATCGGCAACGGCTGGTTCGGCGGCTTCCTGCCCACCACGGCCTTCGCGATGGTCGCGGCCACCGGCAACATCTATTACGGCCTGTGGTATCCGGTGGTGGTGGCAGCGGCGACGGTGGTGATCGGCCTGATCTTCCTGCCCGAAACCTTCCGCCGCAATATCGACGATTGATATAGCCCTGAAGGGTCGCACCCCGGCAAACCAGCGTGTCAGGTCCGCCTGGCACGCTGGTCTTGCCTTGGCAGGAGAGCCGCATAGCGATGGGGCTGGCATCCGGCCGACCCAGGGGGCGGCCCATCCAGCTTTGGCTTGCGAGCCGATCGCACGGTGTTATGACATTGACATCGTTGAACCAAATGGACGCTGGATGGTCACCCAAGGATCTTCGACAAGGCTGGCCGCGCGGCCCGATCTCGACACCAAGACGCCCCAGCGCCAGCGGGGCAAGGACACGTTCGAGATGATCCTGGCAACGGCGGGCGAGCTCCTGTCCGAAGTCGGGTTCGAAAAGCTGACCACCAATCTGGTGTGCGAACGCGCCGGGATGACGCCGCCCGCGCTCTACCGGTACTTCCCCAACAAATATGCGCTGCTGACCGAGCTCGCCAAGCGGCTGATGGCCGCGCAGGATGCCGTTGTCGACAGGTTCATGCGCAACGATGCCTATGGCTCGCGTTCGCTCGACGAGGTCGTGGCGTGGAACATTGCGCTGCGCAAGGAACTGATCCGGGTCACCCGCGCGCAGCCGGGCGGGCTGTGGATTCTGCGCGCGATCCGCTCGGTGCCGGTGCTGCAGGAAGTCCGTAACGACTCGCGCGACAAGGTGCTCGACCTGCATGTCGGCCATGTCGCGACCATCTATCCCGAAGTGCCGATCGAAACGTTGAAGGCTGCCGTGCGGCTGTCCGAACAGATGACATACACGGCGATCGAAATGCTGCTCGAGGACCCGCTGCTCGACGAGGACAGGATTGTCGAGGAAGTCTCGTGGATGACCGCGATGTATTTCCTCAACCTGGGAAACCGGCCCCGTATCGCACCCATGGTGATCGATCCGTGCGACTGATCGCATGTTCAACTCATTGCTGGCCGTCGCGACCGTTTCTAATCTTCGTCCAATCTCAACGCATCATCGCTGGCCATGCCCGTGACGAGCATCTATGTTCGCAGGTACAGGGCAGGATGGGGCCAATATAGATGCTGAGCAAATTGCGTTCCTGGATAGGGCGCCACAAGATCTGGTCCGCCCTGATCGCGCTTGTCCTTCTCTATCTTGCTTATCTGGCTGTGCGCCCGGTCCAGCATGATTACGAATATCTCGGCGAGACCGTGGCGCGCGGATCGGTCGAGCGAGTGGTCTCGGCCAGCGGCAAGGTGCGCGCGCTCAACACGATCAAGGTCGGCACTGAGGTATCGGGCCAGATCACCAAGGTCTATGTCGATTTCAACTCGCCGGTGACCAAGGGCCAGGTGCTGGCGGAGATCGATCCCACCCGGGTGCGCGCGCGGGTGCAGCAGATCGAGGCGCAGGTGGCGCTGGCCCGCGCCGGATTGCAGCAGACCGCCGCCAATGTGGCGCGCGCCAGGGCCGAGTTGCAGATCCAGGAACGTGATTACGCGCGGCAGAAATCGCTGGCCGAGCGCGGCTTCGTGTCCAAGGCCAATCTCGACGCCGCACAGACCCGGCTCAACAGCGCGCGCAATGCGCTCGAGGTTGCCACCGCGCAGACCGAGAGCGGCGATGCGCAGATCCGTCAGGCCAATGCCGAGCTTTCCTCGGCGCGGCTCGACCTCAACCGCACCGTCATCATCGCGCCTGCAAGCGGCGTCATCATCAACAAGCTGGTCGAGCCGGGGACGACCGTGGCGGCGAGTTTCCAGACGCCGAACCTGTTCGAGATTGCCGCCGACATCACCAAGATGCAGGTCGAGGCTTCGGTCGACGAGGCCGATATCGGCCAGATCCGCGAAGGCCAGGACGTGACCTTCACGGTCGACAGCTATCCCGATGACATTTTCCGCGCTCGCGTCCGCCAGATCCGCAAGGCTCCGGTCGAAACGCAGAATGTGGTGAGCTATCTCGTCATCATCGATGTCGACAATCTCGATGGCAAGCTGCTGCCCGGCATGACCGCGAATGTCGAGATCATCACCGGCGCCAAGGCCAATGTCGTGCGGGTGCCGACCAGCGCGCTGCGCTTCCGACCCAAGGCGGCCGACCGTGAGGCACAGGAAGAGCCGCAGCCCGGCGATCCCGATCGCAAGCAGGCACCGCGGCATTTCGTCTATCTGGCGGGAACGGACCCCTATCGTCCGGTCCGCAAGCAGGTGAAGATCGGGCTCGAGGGCGACGACTATACGGAAATCCTGTCGGGCACCAAGCCGGGCGACAAGGTGCTGGTGCGTACCAAGTCGCTGAAGCCCAGGACCCCGAGCGAAGATGCGGACGAAGATGACAGCGCCGCTTCTTGAGACCCAGGATCTCATCAAGAACTATGTGATCGGCGGTGAGATGGTCCACGCCGTCAACGGCGTGTCGCTGCGCATCGACCAGGGCGAATTCGTCGCGATCATGGGCGCGAGCGGATCGGGCAAGTCGACCTTCATGAACATGATCGGCTGTCTCGACGTGCCGACATCGGGCGTGCTCAGGCTCGACGGCATCGATACGCGCACGCTGAACAGCGATGAGCTCGCCGAGATCCGCAACCGCAAGATCGGCTTCGTCTTCCAGCAGTTCAACCTTCTCGCGCGGACCAGCGCACTGGACAATGTCGCGGTGCCGCTGATCTATGCCGGGGTCGGGCCTGCCGAACGCCGCCAGCGCGCGCAGGCGCGGCTCGAAGCGATGGGGCTGGGCAACCGGCTGCTCAACACCCCCGCCAAGCTTTCGGGCGGGCAGCAGCAGCGCGTGGCGATCGCGCGCGCGCTGGTCACCAACCCGCTGATCCTGCTCGCCGACGAACCGACCGGCGCGCTCGACACGCAGACCTCGCTCGACATCATGGGCATCTTCCAGAAGCTCAATGACGAGGGCATCACCCTGGTCGTGGTGACGCACGAGCCCGATATCGCCGAATATGCCGCGCGGCGGATCGTGTTCCGCGACGGCAAGGTCATCGAGGACGCTGCTGTAACATCGCGCCGCCGGGCCGAGCCGGCATGAGCGGGTTGCTGGGCACGCTGGCGGGTTGGGGCGTCAATGTCGCGATCGCCTTCACGGCGCTGCGCACCAACCTCATGCGCTCGATTCTCACCACTTTGGGCGTGATGATCGGCGTGTTCTCGGTGATCCTGGCGGTCGCCGTCGGCAATGGCGCGCAAGTTTCGGTGACCGAGCAGATCGCGACATTGGGCTCGAACATGGCGATCGTGGTGCCCGAGCCCGAGCGCGCCAATGGTCCGCCGCGTCCCGGCGACCGCGGCCGTCTGACCGAGCGCGACGGGGAGGCGATCGCGCGCCAGGTTCCGGGCGTGGTGGCGGTGGCCCCGCAGATCCGCACCAGCGTGCAGCTGGTCACCGGGGGGCGCAGTGCCTCGACCCAGGCGGTCGGTTCGACCGAGGCCTTTGGCAGCATTTCCAACCTAGGCACGTCGGACGGCCGCTTCATCACAAAGAGCGATGTCGGATCGGCGGCGCGGGTGGTGGTGATTGGCCAGACCGTGGCCGACAAGCTGTTCGTCGATGTCAATCCGATCGGGGAGAAGGTGCGGATCAACCGCGTGCCGTTCACCGTGATCGGCTTGCTCGAAAGCAAGGGCAGCAACCTCGGCAACGACAATGACGACCAGATCGTCGTGCCGATCACCACGTTGCGCCAGCGCCTTTCCACCGCCACCGCGCAGGGGCCTGACGATGTCACCTTGCTGTTCGTCGGCTTCGAGGACGAGGACACGCTGGTCGCCGGCGACCGCGAGATCAAGAGCCTGTTGCGCGCGCGCTATCGCGTCTCCAAGGGCAAGATCACGCCGTTCACGGTGCGCACCACCAAGGAAATCGCGGAGACCTCGGGTCAGGTGACGCAAATCTTCCAGGCGGTGCTGGTGGCGATCGCCTCGATCTCGCTGCTGGTCGGCGGTATCGGCATCATGAACATCATGCTGGTCAGCGTCACCGAACGCACCCGCGAGATCGGGCTGCGCATGGCGCTGGGGGCCAAGCGCAGCGATATCCGCAACCAGTTTCTGGTCGAGGCGGCGGTGCTGTGCATCATCGGCGGCGGCATCGGCCTCCTGCTGGCGATGGTCGCAGCGGCGATCTTCCAGCAGGTGGCGGATTTCCCAGCGCCGATCGGGCTCGATACAGCTCTGCTTGCCATTGCCTTTTCGGGCGTCATCGGGCTGGTGTTCGGCGGCTATCCAGCGATCCGTGCCTCGCGGCTCTCGCCGATCGAGGCGCTGCGCAGCGAATAGCTGGCAGCACCCTCGATCCGTCCCATCCCGATCATTCGAAACCGAGGAAGGTGACCTGCTCGTCGAGTGGCACCCGCTCGCGCTCGAAATTGTTGACCGGCGCCTGCTCGTCGCGCCAGCCGATCGCGATGCCGCAGAACAGCAGGATGTCGTCGCCCAGACCGAGATGGTCTTTGATCGTGCGACCATAGACGCCCATATATTCCTGCGGGCAGCTGTCCAGGCCCTCGTCGCGCAGCAGCAGCATGATCGTCTGCAGCCACATGCCGCAATCGGACCATTGCGGTTCCTTCATCAGCTTGGGGAAATGGCACAGCAGCAGCACCGGCGCGCCGAACGAGACCATGTTCATCTTGACGAAATCGGCACGCTGTTCCGAATTGTCGCGCGCCACGGCCATCGCCCCGTACATCGCCTTGCCCAGGTTCGAGAGCCGCTCCTGATATTTGGGCACCTGGCCGGGGGCAGCGAAATCATATTCCTGCGGATCGTCCGGCTGGCTCGCGAGCAGCCGCTGCTGCAGCGCCGCGAGCGGCGCGCCGGTCAGCACCGTCGCCTCCCAAGGCTGATAGTTGCAACCCGAAGGCGTCATCCGCGCCTGTTCGAGCACCCGCCGCACCGTCTCGAACGGAACCGGCGTGTCCTTGAAAGCCCGGATCGACCGGCGCGTGGCGACTGCTTCGGCTACATTCATCAAACATCCCTCCTGTTTGGCAACAGCAGCCGGACGTTTACCGGCCGCGCGCCTGCCTTGCCAGAGCAGGAGAGCGGCTGCAATCGCGCGTGACTGAAACCGCACGCGCCTTTCCGGCGAACCCGCTCAGTGCCGTAGAAGGAGGCTGATGCGATGCGATCTGGCGGTGCCAGTGTGGATGGACCGTCCAGTGGTGACGATGTCGCGGCGAGCAAGCCAGCATGCTGCTGATCCTCGTCCTGCCATGCGCCTTCCTTGTCGGCATGGCGATCAGCGGCAGCAGCACTTGCGCGGTGACGGCCTCGCGCGAGATCCTGCTGCAGCGGCGCGGCACCATGCTGCTCGGTTTCGTCATCGCGATGGGCGTCGCGGGCACAATGACGCTGCCGCTGCACTGGCTGCTTGGTCCCACAGCCCGTCTCTCGTCCGAAGTGCCGATTTCGGGTACACTGGTGTCCGGCGCCGTGCTGATAGGGCTGGGCGCGGTGATCAACGATGCCTGCCTGCTGGGCACGCTGGCGCGGATTGGCCAGGGCGAGGTCCGCTTCCTGGCCTTGCCCTTCGGTCTGGCGCTGGGCTTTGCCCTGGCCGATCGGCAACCATTGCTGACCGCCGGTCCGGCGCTGGGCAATGTCCATGCGACGCCAATGTGGCCCGGTATCGCGCTTGTCATCGGCTTTGCGCTGCTGGCTGCCTGGGGCTGGCGCGAACGTGGCCGATCCATCGAACCCGGGCGGGCAAGGCCTGCTTGGCCGCGCGCGATGATGCTCGCCATGGGTCTGTGCGGGGCGCTGCTCTTCGCGCTGGAGCCGAACTGGGCCTATTCGGATGCGGTGCGCGCCATCGTGCGGCGCGGGCAGATGGAGATGCACAGCGATGCCCGTGCCTTTGCACCAGCCATCGCGCTGCTGGGCGGCGCGCTGGTCTCGGGCCTCCTTGCGCGCTCGTTCGTGTACACGCCGCCCCGCCCGGCGGATCTCGCCCGGTCACTGGCCGGCGGTGCGGTGATGGCGCTCGGCGCTTCGCTCATCCCCGGGGGCAATGACACGCTGCTGCTCGCGGCGATTCCATCCGGCACGCTGAGCGGACTGGTCGCCTATCTGGTGATGTCGCTAACGGTTCTGGTGGCGCTGCAATCCGCAGCGTGGCTCGGCGCTCGCGCGCACATGAAACTGGCCGCCTGAAGCAGCGATCCTCGACCCCATGGTTCCATCGGGCATGCCGCGCGCCAGGGGAAGAGCCAGGCATGCAGGGTTGCGAGCGCTGGATGCCTGACCCCACGACGATCAGCGTCTCGGCGGGCAGGATGTTGCCGGCTCCATCTATGGGCAAAGTTCCGGTTGGCGGTTCGGCTTGACTCCGAACATGGTGGACGAACATTTTTGTCATGTCTTCAAAGTGTAACAAATATTTAAGCGCTTGTTTACTACGATTCCGATAATTTGTTCGGGTATGATGCAGTCGCCATCCGCCTTTTCTTTCTCCGCCGGGTCATCCGGGGCAGATGCGCGATCGGATAGGATCGGCGACTGGCTGTCGGCGGCAGATCGCGAGCCGCTCCATATCCTGCACGGCGACACGCTGGTCAGCGTGATCGACCGCTTTCAGGCCAATCCAGACTTGCGATTGCTGCCGGTGCTCGACGCAGAGGGTCGACCGTGCGGTGCAATTTTCGAGCGTGATATGCGTCGGCTGCTGCTTAACCCCTATGGCCACGCCCTGCTGCGCAATCCGGCTTATGGGGGCGACCTGAGGTCGCACATTCGCGATTGCCCGAGGGCCGATGTCGCGCAGTCGATCGGTGCGGCCCTGGAGCAATATCGGGTCGGACGAGGAACCGAAGGCATGATGATCCTGCAGGATCACCGATTGTTCGGCGTGCTGACCAACCGCCGACTGGCGCTGCTCGCGGGTGAATGGGAGGGTCATAGAGCCCGCCACAGGGTTGCGCGCGCCGACCAGATCGAGGCTGCCGCAGAGCGTTTCGAGCGCGAAGTTGCGGCTCTGGGCCAGATGATGGACAAGCTGTCGAGCATGCTGGAAAACGACGCTGCCCAGGTGGCGGAGAGGTCGACCCAGGTCAGCACCCGCGCTGCCGCCGTTGCCACTGCGGCCGTGCAGACCAGTACGCATATGGAGGAAATTGCTGGCAGGGGCCGCGAACTCGCAGCTGCGCTTGACTCCATTGCCGCCCGGACGGACGAGGCGCGCGAGGCCGGAATTGATGCGGTCACGCTCGTGACGGCAGGCAGCGCCCGTACTGCCGATCTGCGCGTCTCTGCAGCATCGATCGAATCGGTGATCGACCTGATTGGCGAAATCTCGCGTCAGGTGAACCTGCTGGCACTCAACGCGACGATCGAAGCTGCACGCGCAGGTGACGCTGGGCGTGGCTTTGCCGTAGTCGCCGGTGAAATCAAGCAACTGTCGCATCAGACCGCTATCGCCGCCAATCGCATCCGTGCCTATATCGATGAAATCGGGAATGCGGTCGACGAAGTGTCTTGCGGCCATGCTCGCGTCGAAACCGCGATTGCGCGTATCGCCTTGAACTCGGCCGAAATTCAGGGCGCGGTTGCCCTGCAACGATCGGCGACGCAGCTGATCGCCTTCAATGCCGCGCAGACCCATGACGCTAGCCGGGCGACAGGCGTGGATGCCGATGCGATCAACGGCATTGCCCAGAGCGCCGCGGAAAGGGCGGAAGCTATGCTCGGCATTGCCAAGCGCGTGTTCGACGGGGCCCGCCAGCTGGCCGCCGAAAGCGGCCATTTCGTCGAGCAGATCCGCGCCACCTGAACCTGTATCGCTGCGACGCGCTGTCTCTCCGCAGCAGGGCCGAGCAAGCCAGCGCTGTGCCGACAAATCGCATGGCCAGCCATCGCGCAAAAGGCTTCACATCATTTCAGAACCGTTTCCACCTTAACTTGGCATATTTCGAGCGTTGTCAAGTACGTTCAATCATTAAACTGTATTAAACCCAGCATTTGCTTCATGTCATTCGTTTGACAAATTGTAGGATTTGAAGGAAACTTGTAGAGTTACTCGAATCAACAGTATATTTATCAAAAACATTCGATCCATAGTAGGCAACGTGGCTGACCGTACTGGCGGGAGCAATGGCTGGTGAACAACGATATTGTATATGAGGACACGACGCTTCGGGACGGAGAGCAATCCCCTGGAATTGCATTCGGTCGTGATACCAAGATCGCCATCTTCACGGCTTTGCGTGCGCTGGGCGTGCGCTGGATGGAAGTCGGCATTCCCGCCATGGGGGGCAGCGAGCTTGCCGTCATCCGGGAGTTACTCGAACGCGGCTCCGACCTGATGCTGATCGGCTGGAACCGGGGAAAGCTGGACGATGTGGTGCAGTCGCTGGACCTGGGTTTTCGCGCGATTCACATCGGCCTGCCGGCCTCGGACATGCATTTGAAGCACAGCGTCGGGCGTGACCGCGGCTGGCTGGTCGAGCAGGCCAGGACACTGATCGGCGTCGCGAAGGACCGCGGGGCCTTTGTGTCGATCAGCGCAGAGGATGTCGGGCGGGCCGACCCGTCGTTTCTGATCGACTATGCCGGCGCGGTGAAGGAAGCGGGTGCGGACCGGCTTCGGCTTTCCGACACGATCGGCATCCTTTCGCCAAGCCGGTACGCGGCGGTGGTGGCGAGCATCGCCAAGGCGGTGCCGATCGACCTGCAATGCCACGCCCATAACGATTACGGTCTAGCCACAGCCAACACGCTGGCCGGTCTCGAGGCGGGGGCTCGCTATTTCCATGCCACGGTCAATGCGATCGGCGAACGTGCCGGAATGGCCGACATTGCCCAGGTCGCCCTGTGCCTGCGCGACTTTCACGACGTGGATCTGGGGCTGGACCTCACCCAGCTCAAGGCTCTGAGCGACTTGCTGGCGCAGGCGACTGGCCATGCGCCGCCGCCATGGCATCCGGTTGTCGGGGACAACGTGTTCGCTCATGAATCCGGAATTCACGTCAAGGGCGTGGTCCGCAACGCGAATACCTTCGAGCCATTCGACCCGGCCGAGGTCGGCGGCACCAGAAAGATCGTCATCGGCAAGCATTCGGGGACCGAAGCGATTCGATATGTGCTGGGCGAGCAGGGGATCGAGGCCGATGCGGGCGAACTCCGCCAGTGCCTCGGCGCGGTTCGTGAATTCGCGATGGAGAAGGAGCGGGCGCTGTCAGCTGGAGAGTTGGTCGCCATTCATCGCAGGATTGCGAGCGAGGCCGCGGTGGCATGACGCTGGTGCAGCAGATCATTGCGCATCACGCCCAGCTGCCAGGGGCCGAAGTCGGCAGCATCGTCGAGGTCGAGGTCGACTGGATCTATGCGCAGGACGGCAATGTGCCCACCATCGCCCGCCTGTTCGAACTGCACGGCCTGAATGTCGGCGATGCATCGCGGATCCGGTTCGTCTGCGACCATTCGGTACTCGCGCCCGACCGTCTCATGGCCTCCAGGGTCAAGGATGCCGAGCGCTTCGCCGCGCAACAGGGCATCGAGATGGTGCCGGTCGGCTCGGGAATCAGCCATCTGCTTGCCGCTGAGCAGCAATGGTTCAGACCGGGGCGACTGGTTCTGGGCGCAGACTCGCATACCTGTACCGGCGGAGCCTTTCAGTCGCTGGCGCTGGGGATGGGCGCGACCGATATCGCGTGCGCGATGGCAGAAGGCAGGACCTGGCTGCGGGTGCCCGAAACCGTTCGGATCGAATTGCGCGGTCGCCCTTCGCGCCATGCAACGCCAAAGGACGTCATGCTGCATATGCTGGCGACGAACACGCCCGAGGCATTCCTGTATCGCTCGATCGAATGGTGCGGCGAATGGATCGAGTCGCTCGACGCCGAAGGCGCGGCCACGGTGGCCAACATGTCCGTCGAACTGGGTGCGAAATGCTGTTTCGTCTCGGCCTGGCTGGGCTGCCCGGCCGGAATGATGCGGATCGACCCCGATGCCGAGGACGGCGCCCGGAAGATGGTCATCCAGCTCGACGGGCTCGAGCCCCAGTTTGCAGACGGGCATGCAATCTCGACCGGACGATCGATAGACGAGGCCGACCGCGAGCCTGTCGACTGTGTCTTCGTTGGCAGCTGCGCCAATTCCAGGCTGGAAGACATAGGCACGGTCGCTCGCCTGCTGCGCGGTCGCAGCATAGCACCGGGCTTGCGGCTGGTGGTGACGCCGGGCACGCGCAACATCCATCTTCAGGCGCTGCAACACGGCTATGTCGAAACGCTGATAGCCGCCGGTGCGCTGGTAACCCCTGCGGGCTGCGGGCCCTGCGTCGGAACGCAGGGGCATGTGCCAGCAGATGGGGATCTGGTGGTCTCGACGATGAATCGGAACTTCCTGGGTCGCATGGGCAATCCGCATGCCCGGATCGTGCTGGTGTCTCCCCTGGTTGCTGCGGCAACGGCGCTGCTGGGGCATATCCCCTCGCTCGCCGAACTCGAAGGTCTAACACTGACAGACGATGTCTCACTGGATCATGACCGTGCCGACCAACCGGAGCACGCCTCATGATGCAATTGCGGGCAAGACGGATTTCGGGCGCCGTGTCGACGGACGATATTCTTCCGGCGCGCTACAAGCACGCCTCCACCAATCCGGATGAACTCGCAAAACACGTCTTCGAATATTTCCTGCCACCGGGTTTTGCGCCCTTCGCCCCTGGCGACTGCATCATTGCCGATTCTGTCTTCGGCATCGGAAGTTCGCGCGAACAGGCGGTCAGCGCGCTGATGGCCGCAGGTGTCGGTGCCCTGATCGGCCCGGCATTCGGGCGGATATTCTATCGCAACTGCTGGAACCTGGCGCTTCCGGCGATCGAGGCCGACCTGGGCGATTGTCGCGAGGGCGATCCTGTCCAGATCGACCTCGCCGCAGGACAGATCGTCTGCAAGGGCGCAACCGTCGCGTTTGCGCCTCCTCCGCCCTTGCTTCTCGACGTCTACCGGGCCGGAGGCCTGCTGCGCCATGTCGCGGCGAAAAAGCTCTCTCGCCAAAGCCTTCCAAGTCAGGGAGAAGGATCGTGAATGGCATGCTCTGCAATGGTAACGCTGTTCCGGATGCTGGCGCGGCGTTGAAGCGGCTACTTGCCCGGGATCGGCTGGCATTTGCAATGGAGGCCCATAATCCGCTGGCGGCCAGAATTGTCGGCAATGCCGGGTTCGATGTCGTCTGGGCCTCGGGCTTCTCGATATCGACGGCGCTGGGCAAGCGCGATCGCAACGAAGTCTCCTCGACGCAGCTCATCGATGTGCTCCAGGGAATGCGCGAGGTCACCGACACGCCGATCCTGGTCGATGCCGATACGGGATTTGGCGATTTCAACAATTTTCGCCTGCTTGTCCGCCGGCTGAGTGCGATGGGCGTCGGCGGTGCATGTATCGAGGACAAGACCTTTCCGAAGCTGAACTCCTTCGTGAACGGTCGGCAGGTCCTGATCGATGCCGAGGAATTCTGCGGCAAGATCCGGGCTGCAAAGGACAGCCAGCTGGCGAACGAATTCTGCATTGTCGCGCGGACCGAAGCGCTTGTCGTCGGTGCCGGCATGCACGAGGCGCTGGAGCGGGCGGAACGCTACCGGCTCGCCGGGGCCGATGCGATCCTGATCCATTCGAAAGAGAAGACGGCCGATCAGGTGCTTGAATTTGCGCTGCACTGGGCTGGGCGCACCCCGCTCATCGCTGTCCCGACGACCTATAGCGAAACGCCCTGCGAGCTCTTCGAAGCGTCCGGCTTCGGCCTTGTCATCTGGGCCAATCACATGATCAGGGCCAGCGTCGCTGCCATGTCCGAAGTGTGCAACCAGGTCTCTTCGCAACGGTCTGTGCAGGGCATCTCCAACAAGATCGTGGCGATGGAAGAGGTGTTCGACCTGTTCGACTATGCAGAGGTGACGGCGGCGGAGCGGCGCTACTGTCCCGACCGGGCAGCCGGGGCATGATCCGCGACGAAATGGCCCTGCTTGCCCACGGCAGCGCAGCGGACCCGGGCCGAGGCGACAGCGTGCATTTTGCGATCCTCGATATCCCGATCCGCCTTGATGTGGAGGAACCGGAATTTGCCAGCATCACGCACGCCTTCATGGGGGCCTATGCGCCTGGCGAGGCAGCGGCGATGGTTGCGGGCGAGGGCCTTGCCTTTCATGTCCGCCGGGTTGCGACGCTTCCGGCATCACCAACCGAGAAGGTCGCCGTGCACCGCACCAGACATCCTTATTGGAATTTCGGCGGGCTGACCGATGCGGCGCGCGTGATGCATGTCTGGCCGACCCGCGGCCTCTCGATCGAACGGATGGGCCCCCGCAGCTGGCGCATCGGCGTGCGACAGGATGTGAATGCGCGATTTGCCGCCGAGGGCATATTCCACGCCATTCGCAGCCTGGCGCTCTATCATCGCCCGCCCGGCAACATGCTGCATGGTAGCGCGGTGGCTTGCGGCGATCGCCTGATCGCCTTTGTCGGCCCTTCGATGGCGGGCAAGACGACGCTGATGACGCGAATGCTGGCGAACACAGGCTGCCATCCCTTTGCCAATGATCGCTTCCTGGTCCTGCCGGATGCATCGCTGGAAACGCTTTCCTGGCCTTCCTATGCGAGCTTCTGCGAGGGCCACCTGCTGGGCGATGCGTCGCTGGCGGCCGCCGCGCGCCGCTATGAAGCGGAGGATTGTACCTATCGTACGCGGCGCTGGGGGATTGAGCTCAGCGGTCGGTTCGACAAGGCCGGAAAGCGAACCTACCCCATGCGCTGGCTGCGAGAGGTCTATGGACGCCCGTATCGCAACGCGGGGCAGCTGGGGGCTATCGTGTTGTGCCAGGTTTCACCCGATATCGAGCGGACTGTCTTTCGCGAACTGGACCTTGACGGCGCAGACCGGGAACAGGCTCTGAGCTGCCTGCGCGCATCGGCATTCGACGATCATGAACCGTCGTTCCTGTCCTGGCACGGCCTTCCGACCCCTCGAAATGCTCCCGAGCTCGGCCATCTCCTCGACAGGTTGAGCGCCGCCGGCGGGAAGGTGATCTCGCTGGCCGTGCCGGTAAATCAACTGGACGATGCGACGCGCCTGCTTGGCAAGGCGCTCGCCCTCATGCCGGACCGACAAAATGGATAAGGAAAGACTTGAGGCCTTTGACGAGATTGCCGGCGGCTATCGGCAGTTTCGGCCGAGCTACCCTGCGTCCCTGTTCGATGAACTGGCGCGCTATGTCTCGCCGATCGAACCTGAGGGCGATGGCCCTCTGCTGGCGCTGGATGTTGGCGCTGGTACCGGCATCGCCACGCAGCAGCTGGCGCATGTCCTCGATCAGCGCTGGCGCATTCTGGGGGTGGAGCCGGGATCCGGCATGCTCGAACAGGCGCAGGCCCTGGACGATCCGCGCATCGCATTCGTCCGTGGCCAAGCCGAGCACCTGCCAGTCAATGATGGCGCGGCGGCACTCATTATGGCGGCACAGGCGGCGCAGTGGTTTGACCGACCGGCATTCTATGCCGAGGCAAGGCGCGTGCTTCAGCCTCGTGGGGCGATCGCCCTGATCCAGAACAACCGCAACTGGCAGACATCGGAATTCCTCAGCGCCTATGAAGCGCTGCTGGAAGGCAGCAGCCCTGGCTATAGCCGCAACTATCGCGCGTTCGATTATCGCCAGGAGCTTGAGGACCAGGGTTTCACGCGCATCCGCGTCCACCATGCCGAGTGGATCCGGGAGATGACGGGCGAAGCCTTTCTCGGGATGGCGCATTCGTCGAGCAAGGTCGCCGCGGCGGTCAGGGCCAGGGGACGTGCGCTGGTCGATCAGGCGATCTGGGATCTGCTCGCCACGTTCGGCCGCGACGGCACGATCGAGATCCCGTATGTCACCGAACTGTTTCTGGGCGAAGTCCCCGCAACCAGAGCGCATGCGGGCTGACACGGCCCGGTTCGATCGAAGCGAAACCGGCCGGTCGCTACTCCACTGAAGCGCGTGCCCGGGGATGCCGGGGGCGGTCCAGGCCCAGCTTGTCGCGCAGCGTGCCGGCGCGGTACGCCTGCTTGAACCAGCCAGCGCGTTGCAGCAGGGGTATCACCCCTTGCGAGAAATCATGGAGGAAATCGGGCATCTGTGGCGGCATGATGTTGAATCCGTCGGCGGCGCCCGTCGCCACCCATTCGACCAGTTCGTCCGCGATGTCCTGGTACGACCCGATCGCCATGAAATGGCCCCGCGCGACGACCAGCCGTTCGTACAGGCTGCGAATGGTGGCGCCTCGCTGTGCGGCGAGCTTTTCGATCATCGCCCGGCGGCTCTGGTTCCCATTCGACGGGGGCAGTGGGGGCAACGGGCCGTCGATGTCATGGGGCGAGAGGTCGAATCCTCCCAGCAGGTCGGACAGCATCGACAGGGCGAGGCCCGGCGCCACCTTGTCCTGCAGGTCCTGCAGCTTGCGTCGGCCATGGTCTGCGGTTGGGCCACAATAGGGGCTGCATCCGGGCAGGATCTTCAGCTGATCCGGATCGCGGCCATGGCGCGCGGCCCGTGCCTTGACATCGCGATAGAATTCGCGGGCATCCTCGATGCTGCCCGAAGCGGTGAACACGAGCTCGGCATGCCGTGCGGCAAAGTCGCGCCCCGTCGCGGATGCTCCCGCCTGGACGATGACAGGCCGCCCCTGCACCGGACGCGCGATGTTGAGCAAGCCACCTGCAATGCGGAAATGCTGCCCATCGAAATGAACGGGGTGGCGCTTGGCCGGATCGTAGAAAAGGCCGCTCGCCTTGTCCCGTGGGAAGGCGTCATCTTCCCAGCTGTCCCAGAAGCGGCAGGTCAGATCGAAAAACTCCTCGGCACGATCGTATCGGGCCTCGTGCTCGGCATGCGGGGCGTGGCCGAAATTGAGTGCCGCACCCGCCTTGGACGAGGTCACCAGGTTCCAGCCCGCGCGCCCCCCCGAAATCCAATCGAGCGAAGCATATTCGCGCGCGAGGTTGAACGGTTCCTTGTAGGACGTCGACGAGGTCGCGATCAGCCCGATATGGCGGGTTTGGACTGCCATGGCGGCGAGAAATGTCAGCGGCTCGAAGACAACAACCCTGCTGCCATAACCCAGATGGTCGTCCGCAAACACCGAGGGGGTGTCGCTCAGGAAGATGAAGTCGAAGAGATTGTCTTCGGCGTGTTGCACCAGACTTGTATAATGTTCGATGTTCTGCGCCCCATCGGCGCGGCTGCTGTCCATGCGCCAGGCGGCCGGGTGATGCCCCGTCCCATAGGAAATATAGGCTCCGAGGATCATCTCGCGTGGTTGATGAACGGACACGGCACGCCCTTTCTGGGTTCATGAAAACGAGCCGGATGCGCTGTGGCCCATGGCTGCAGCGGCTCCGGTTTGCCGGTCGGGTTGGAGCCGATGGTCGGCTTTGAGGGCAGCCGCGAGCCGCTCTGCCGCAGCGCGGGCCATATCAAGCGCCGACAGATACTCACGTTCGGCCTTGGCCAGATCGCTCTGGCAGTGGCTGCAGACCTTCTCTTCGGGCCATACGAACTGCCGGCACGACCGGCACAATAGCAGCGTGGCGGCGACCCTTCCGGCGGTCACGACAGCACCGCCTGGTCGGATAGCGGCCTATCCTCCACCACCAGCGCATGGCGCCCATAGTCAAAGGCATGGCCCGGCGCATCGGCCACCTTGACCAGCCTTTCGCGCTTGCCGCGGCGCGCGAACTCGAGCGCGCGGTAATGGCACATCGGATTGTTGCCCGGCCGCCCCATCAGCGAATGCGCTGTCCATGTGCATCCGGCCATGCAGATTTCGGCATAATAGCATTGCGCGCAATAGCCCCACAGGTCGCTCTTCGTCGCGCGATGGGTGAAGGCCAGTCGCTCGGCGCGGTCCCAGATCACCCGCAACGGTTCGTCGCGCACATTCCCGCCGACATAGTCGCGCGACAGCCCCGGACAGCCCTTTATATTGCCGTCCGCCTCGATGCCCAGGACATTGTCGCCAGCGCTGCAGCCGGTCCAGTGCGCCGCGATATCGCCGATCAGGCGCAGCTTTTCCTCATAGGGGCCGAAATAGCCGATATTGTTCGATGGCTGCAGCACGATGCCGTTTTCGGCAGCACGGTCATGAAGGCTGGCAAGCAGGGGAAACAATGCGAGCAGGTCATAAGGCTGCAGCAGCAGGTCGTCATTGTCGGCGGCGTTGCCCATCGCGACGGTCAGCGCCAGCTGCCAGTTCGAGACCTTCGCTGCGATCAGGACATCGAGCAGCTCGGGAAGCTGCTGCATCGTGTGACGGTTGATCTGCGTGTTCACGCTCGCCATGATGGGCCGGTTCGCCACAAGGTGCAGCAGCGCCAGCGCCGCTTCGAAGCTGCCCGGCACCCCGCGCTGCAGGTCGTGGGTCTGGCCGACGCCGTCGAGCGACACCCCGATGCTCATGACGCCGGCCGCGATGGCAGCATCGAGCGTGGCCGGAGTGAAGAACCGCCCGCCGGTCTGGACCGAGCAATCCATGCCCGCTTGGCGAATGCGCCGAACAATCTCCAGCCAGTCGCGCCGCAGATAGACTTCGCCGCCGATCAGGCCGATGTCCCGCGCTCCGAGTTCGGCAAGCTGATCGACAAGATCGAGGCATTCGACGCTGGACAGTTCCTCACGCGCGCGCCGTCCGGCCCGCGAGCCGCAATGACAGCAGGACAGGTCGCAGGCTCGGGTCAGTTCCCAGACGACGCTGACGGGTACGCGCCTGCGCTGATCCGCCGAACCGAAGAAGCGCGCATGCGGCAGCTCCGCCTGCGGGACCATTGTCAGCCTTTCTCCAGCCTGGCGATGGCCGCTTCCAGGTCGGCAATTCCGGCTGAGAGGTTTCCGGTCTCTGCCTGAACCTTTCTGGCGCGCTTGAGAACCGATTTCATCCGGCCGACCTCTCCGAGCGTCAGCGCCTCGCGGATCGCCGGATCGTAGACCGCACGACTCATGCGGATGTCTGAACCCTTATCGGTCATTGCACATCTCCCTGTAACGAACATGAACAGTACTTAATCTTTAGCTGAAAAGATTCGATATGTTGATGCGGCTATTGAATCATTGTTGACAATCCTGGGGTGATTTGTATAGTGAAAATGTAAGCTGCTTGCAAAAAGTGCCAGCAATGCTGGTGCAGCTAATTCAATTTAGCTGCAGTCCGAATTATTTGTTCGGGTAATATTCAAAACAATGATTCGAATGGAGATTTATGATGGCAAAGTCTGAAAATGTGACTCGTGCTGCGTATCTTGATCGCAAGCAGATGGTGACGAAGAAGATCGACGTTGTCGAATCGCGTCTCAATGAACTTGCCGCCACCTTGCGTACGCTTCGCGCAGACGTGGTCGCCTGATCGTGATGTTGGCTGCGGATATTCATCCGCAGCCAATGTTCTTCATCGGTACAGTAGTTTGATTGTTGTCCCTCCTGGCGTGATGCGCAAGTAAAATGCAGGGCACAATTCATCCTCTACCGACCCATGCGTCCGTGGCGGCTTGCCAGCGCTTCGGTGTCGACATGGGCGAATTTCTCCCGGCGATACAGCAGCGCTTCATCGAGCATGGAGCCATCTTTCTTGCAGGATCGCTGGTGGAGGGATTTGGCAACAAGACCTCCGATCTCGATGTCATGATTGTGAGCGAGCTGGCGCTGGACGGCATCGATCATGTCGTGCGCAAGGATCATATGCTGATCAACATGATCTTCGGCAAAGCTCGCCGGATCGATCTGGAATATATCCACACCGGGACCATCTCCTCGCCGGTCGCGGAAATTGCTGCGCTGGACATTCCCGTCGACTTTGTCGCAGAGCGGATCGACGAGCGGCAGGAGCTGCTGATTCATCGCCTTCTGAACGCGGTCCCGCTCTTCGACACACCCGCCTACCGCGCGCTGCTTGCCGCCGCGCAGGCCTGCGATTTCCGCCGCTACATGGTCAAGCGCTGCATGCACAAGATCGACGGCGCCGCGCTCGATCTTGAAGGCATGGTGGATCGCGGAGATCCGGCCGAAGTGCTGCTGCGCCTCTTCGACATCATCGACCATAGCGTGGATGCCATCCGATTTGCGCACGGCTTCACCAATCCACTCGGAAAATGGCGGATCAGATCGCTTCGGTCGATGCCGCCATCGCCTGAGGCCGAAAATGCGCTTGGCATCTATTTGCGCTATAGGGTGTTCGGTCTCGGGCTGGACGCGCCCGATATGGACGAAGTGCTGACACTGGTGCGGCAAGTGCTCTACTGGTCCGACTGTGCCCTGAGGCGAGTCTATGCCTGAAGTGGTGAGGGAGATCTCGGCGGTGTTCCGCTTCTATCCCGATCCCAGGGGCGATATCCGCATGATTCACAATGGGCATAGCCGCCTCGAGATCGATGAAACCATCGAGGCGCTGTGGTTCGAGATCGACAGTAAGCGCAGCCTCTCGCAAATCTATCGTTCGTTTTGCAACGCGACCGGCCGTGTGCACGACCCGGTCTCGGCAACGTTGTTTGCCGATATTCTCCGGGAGTTCGAGCAGGCTGGGCTGATCCTGCGGAACGGTGACAGTTCCACGTGCCTGGCTTGCGGCTGCGAGCAGCGTCGTCCGAACCCCTTGCAGACGATGCCCGCGCGCTTCGAGACATGCGAAAGCTGCCACGACCGATTCGGTATAGTGGCGTGGTGGCGTCCTTCATCCCCGCCAACCCAACAGGCTTGAGATTGTGATCGAGGACGCCGGCTCATGGCGCTGCGCCCAGATGCCGGCCGGGGGAAGTCAAGCCGGTCCGGACCGCGGGTTTGCTACCGAAACTCCTGCATGCCCGTTCCCTGCGCATTTCAGAGGGGGATCCATCCCGCTCGGGCTAGACAGCTTGTCTCGCTCCCGGCGCCCGCGTGTCCCGCGCCAGGGAATGTCGTTGGCTCCTCTGCTAGGCAAAAGCAGAGACAGTCGCGTGTCCTTCGGGGCTGCTGACCATCAGGGCCGGGGCGCGGAACAGGAAGTGGCGGAGACGGAGGGATTCGAACCCTCGGTACCGGATTTACCAGTACGACGGTTTAGCAAACCGTTGGTTTCAGCCACTCACCCACGTCTCCGCATGGCAGCATGTCGATGCTTGCTTGCCCCAGCTACGGGGCCGGTCGATTGGCCAGAGCGCGCTATAGCGGCGGGTGGGGCAGGGATCAACCGGTTAAGTTCGCTTTCCGCGCCCGCTTTTGCGCATTTGCTGTGGATGGCCCGCAATCGCCCGATTCAACCGCATTTGTCGCAAATCGGACTCGGGTCGGCGCACCACCGACTCGGGTCATCGCCCATTCATTGTCTTGGGTCCAGGAATGCGGCGATTGTGGTTAATGATGCACAGGCGGGAGGCAAGCATGGCAATGGGCTGGTTCGGACAGGGTCTGGCGATTGTCGCCCTGGCGACATTGGGGCTGGGGGCAGGGCCTCTGGCCGGGCCGGCATCGGCCCAGGTCAGGACGATCGATCCCAATGACGCAATCGATGCGGACCTGGCGCCGGCGCGACCCAGCGGCACGGCCGAGCCGGCGCGTGAGGCGCCCCTCGACGGCGGATATGATTATGGCACGCCCGACAATGGTGCCACCAGCAGCACCGAATCACTGCCGCCGGTAGCCGACAGCAGCGCGCCTGCCGCGAATGCGGCGGTGCCGCCTGCGGTTTCCGGCAACGGCTATCAGAAGGATGATCTGATCGGCGCGGCAGAGGGCGTGTTCGGCAAGGGCGCCGAAGGGCTGGCCGGGCTGATCGAGGACATATTGCGCAAGCAGGGCGAGCCCAATGGCTATATCGTCGGGCGCGAGGCATCGGGCGCATTCGTCGTCGGGCTGCGCTATGGTTCGGGCACGCTGCACCACAAGGTGGAAGGCGACCGGCCCGTCTACTGGACCGGCCCTTCCATCGGCTTCGATGCCGGGGCCAATGCCGGCAACACCTTCGTTCTGGTTTACAATCTCTATGACACCGAGGACCTGTACAAGCGCTTCGGCGCGGGCGAGGGCGCGGCCTATCTGGTCGGCGGATTCCACACCAGCTATCTGCGCCGCGGCGATGTGGTGCTGATCCCCGTGCGCATGGGGCTGGGCCTGCGCCTCGGCGTCAATGCCGGGTACATGAAATTCACCCGCAAGCGGAACTTCGTCCCTTTCTGACGGATCGCTTCGCGGCAGGCATAGCCCGCAGGGTCGCAACTGCCATGGGCAAATACGGGGCCGGTTGTCGCACTCCAAAGCGGCAGCCGGCCTTTTTGCCTTGCCCCGGCGCGCAACGGTCGGCATGGAGGCTCGCGCATTTTCCTGACGCCGGAGAGGTGGTTTCCGGCAATTTTCAAACGTGAGATGGGGGAATTACCCGTGCTGGAACAATTGAAGGCGCAACCGGCCGATGCGCTGCTCGCGCTGATCAAGCTTTATGCGGCCGATGACCGCCCGACCAAGATCGACCTGGGCGTGGGCGTCTATCGCACCGCCGATGGCGCCACCCCGGTGTTCAAGGCGATCAAGGCGGCTGAGGCGCGCCTGCTCGACGGGCAGGACAGCAAGAGCTATCTCGGCCCCGAAGGCGATATGGGCTTTGTCCGCGCGATCATGCCCTGGATGCTGGGCGATTTCGATCCGGCAGGGCGCATCGACGGCCTGCAGACCCCCGGCGGCACCGGCGCGGTGCGGCTGGCAGCGGACCTGCTGCTCAAGGCCGGCGTCAAGCGTATCTGGATGGGCACGCCCAGCTGGCCCAACCATGTGCAGATCTTCAACGCCGTGGGCCTGGCGAGCGAAACCTTCCGTCATCTCGACGTCGCGACGCAGAAGCTCGACTTCACCGCGCTCGAAGCCGCGCTGGACAAGGCCGATGCGGGCGATGCGGTGCTGCTGCACGGCTGCTGCCACAATCCCACCGGTGCGGATTACAGCGAGCAGCAATGGCAGCAGATTGCCGAGACGGTCGCGGCCAAGCGACTCTTTCCGCTGATCGATCTGGCCTATCACGGCCTGGGTCATGGCTTTGAGGCCGACGGCTATGGCCTGCGCACCGTCCTTGCCAAGGTGCCCGAGGCGCTGATTGCCTATAGCTGCGACAAGAATTTCGGCCTGTATCGCGAGCGCGTCGGCGCGCTCTATGTGATGACCGAAAGCGCCGAGCAGCAGCCCGCGATCCAGTCGAACCTGGCCGCGCTGGCGCGTGCCAACTGGTCGATGCCGCCCGATCATGGCGCGGCTGCGGTCAGGATCGTGCTGGAAGACGAGGGGCTGACCAAGATCTGGCTCGCTGAACTCGATTCGATGCGCGAGCGGATGCGCAGCGTGCGCGACACGCTCGCTTCTTACCAGTCGATCGGATCGGTCAATCTGGCAGCCGTGGGCCAGCAGAACGGCCTGTTCTCGGTGCTCCAGCTGACGCCGGATCAGATTGCCGCGCTGCGCGCCGACTGGGGCGTGTACATGGCGGGTTCGGGCCGGATCAACATTGCCGGGTTCACGGAAGCCAATATCCCGCATTTCATCGAGGGGCTGCGCGCAGTCACCGCGTGATTCCGGCCTGACTGCGATCTGCCGCACAGCGCGCGCCCTGCGCGCCGTGTAGGCGGATCGCATGTCATTGTGTTCCACCCTGTTGCGGATGCGCGATCACTTGGCCGCTCTGGCCACAGCGATTCTGTGCGCGCATGCCATCGGTCTCGTTCGCCTGCCCGACTTTGTCCCCCACGGTTCGCTTCTGATCGAGGGGCGCGCGGGCCAGCTGATCGGCGTCGCGCTGTGTGCGCTGGCCCATGCCATCGTGCTGACCGCGCTGTATCGCAGGCGGCTGGTCGCAGGGCCGCTCTATCGCTGCGGCGAGACGCGGCCGCCCGATGCCTTTGACCAGCCCTATCGCCCCGGCACCTCCCGCCTGCTCGAAAGCTGGCACTATCGTTGACCGGCGCGCGCGCAGCATTTACCGCTGGCCCCCATGAAACCACCCCATATCCTGCTTATCGTCGGCGGCGGCATCGCCGCGTACAAGGCGTGCGAGTTGATCCGGCTGATCCGCAAGGCGGGCATGAGCGTGCGCTGCGTGCTGACCGATGGCGGCGCGCAGTTCATCACGCCGATGACGCTCGCGGCGCTGAGCGAGAACGAGGTGTTCACCACGCTCTGGGATCTCAAGAACGAGACCGAGATGGGGCATATCCAGCTGAGCCGCGAGGCCGACCTGATCGTTGTCTGTCCCGCCACCGCAGACCTGCTCGCGAAGATGGCGGCGGGGATTTCGGACAGCCTGGCGACGACGGTGCTGCTGGCCACCGACACGCCGGTACTGGCGGTGCCCGCGATGAACGTGCGCATGTGGCAGCATGCGGCGACCCAGCGCAATGTCGCGCGGTTGCGCGCCGACGGCATCACGGTGGTCGATCCCGATGACGGCGCGATGGCATGCGGCGAATACGGGCCGGGCCGGTTGCCCGAGCCGGTGGCGATCATGGAGCAGATCGAACAGGCTCTGGCCGTGCGGGCGGGTGCTGCCGTTGCTCCAACGCTACCACTTTCCGGCAAGCGCATCCTTATCACCGCCGGGCCGACGCACGAGCCGATCGATCCGGTGCGCTATATCGCCAACCGGTCGAGCGGGCGGCAGGGCTTTGCGATTGCCGAAGCCGCGGCGGCCATGGGTGCAGAGGTGCAGCTGATCGCCGGGCCGGTGCATCTGCCGACTCCGCCGGGGGTGACGCGCATCGATGTCGAGACCGCGCGCGAGATGGCGGCGGCGGTCGATGCGACGCTGCCAGCCGATATCGCGATCCTGGTCGCGGCGGTGGCCGACTGGCGCACCGCGGATGCGGCGGAGCAGAAGATCAAGAAGACCGGCGGCGCGCTACCGGTGCTGCAGCTGGCGGAGAATCCAGACATTCTGGCAGGGCTGGCCCGGGACGCGCGGCGGCCCGCACTGCTGGTCGGCTTTGCTGCGGAGACCGAGAATGTCATCGCGCATGCCCAGGCCAAGCTGGCGCGCAAGGCGTGCGACTGGATCGTCGCCAATGACGTCTCCGGCGATGTGATGGGCGGGAACGAGAACGCGGTGCACATCGTCACCGCCGATGGCGTGGAAAGCTGGTCCAACCTGCCCAAGGACCAGGTCGCGCGCAAATTGATGGAGAAGATCGCTGATGCCGTCCGCTGAACACCCGCTGGCGCCGATCACGATAAGGTTGAAGCGGCTGCCGCGTGGCGAGGGGCTGCCGGTGCCTGCCTACGCGACAGCGGGCGCGGCGGGGATGGATGTCGTCGCGGCTGAAGAGCTCGACCTGATGCCGGGTCAGCGCTATGCGGTGGCCACCGGCTTTGCGATGGCGATTCCCGACGGATACGAGGTGCAGGTGCGCCCGCGCTCGGGCCTCGCGCTCAAGCATGGCATCACCGTGCCCAACACGCCCGGCACGATCGACAGCGACTATCGCGGCGAGCTCAAGGTCATCCTGATCAACCATGGCGACACGCCGTTCCCGATCCGCCGGGGTGACCGCATCGCGCAACTGGTGGCCGCACCGGTGCAGCGCGCGGATTTCGCCGAGGTCGATGATCTCGACGCTACCGAACGCGGCACCGGCGGCTTCGGCTCGACGGGGGTATAAAAATCCTCCCACAGCTTGCTGGGGGAGGGGGACCGCGCGCGCAGCGGGTGGTGGAGGGGCAGCGGATGTGCACTGCCGCGATTCCAAGCGTGATCCCGCTTCCCCTCCACCACCGATCTTTGATCGGCGGTCCCCCTCCCCGAGACAAGCTCGGGGAGGATTTAGGAGGGTTAGCCTATGCTCACCGCGTCTCGCGGATCGGCTTCACCTTCTTGCCTTCGGGTGCGATCGAGATGCGCACCGTCTCGCCCGAGCGGCCGGGGAAATCGGTGAAGATCGCATCGACAAGGTTCGGCACCAGATATTGCAGGTTCTTGCTGCGCGACTGGGCCTCGGCCTTGCCTTCAAACAGGCGCTGATTGTCGGCGACGCGGTCGATCTTCAGGTCGAGTTCGCTGGTGTACACGGTGTAGCTGCGCACATCGTTATTCCAGCCAGGGCCGAAGATGAACGGGTCATAGAAGCCGAAACCAAAGGCACGGCGACCGTAGAAGCCGCCCCAGGGACCGCCCCACGGACCGAAACCGGCGCCCCAGCCGCCGCCAAAGCCGTCGGACACGACCTTTTCGCGGCCATTGTCGACATCATAGGCAAAGCTCACCACCATGTCGGCGCGCGAAGGATCGCTGGCGGGGACATAGCCCAGCTGGCTCATCTGGCGCGTCACCAGCCCGGCATATTGCGCGAATTCCAGCCCGCCTTGCAGGCGCGGATCGGATGCGGTGACGACAAAGCTCTGGCCCTGGGGAGCGGGCAGAGCCTGGAAGCGGGCGACATCGGCCTTGAACGGGGTGGCGCAGGCCGAAAGCGCAAGGGCAAGGGCGGGCACCGCAAACAGCGCTGCACGACGGGTAAAACGGCTGCGAACAGTCATTTTGTCTCTCCATGGCGGACGCACGCGACCCTGCGCCGTCCGACTCTGGATATAGGACTAACTGGCCGCGAATGAACCCCGTTTGAACGCAATTCTGCGCAGGTTCAGCTTCGGCTCAGCGCATCAGGCCGAGCGCCTCATAAGCTCCGCTGAGTGTCGGCGCCGCGACTGACCGCGCCTTTTCCGCGCCCTTGTCGAGGATCGCGTCGAGTGCAGCCTCATCTTCCTTGAGCTCGACGAAACGCTCGCGAATCGGGCGCAGCGTCTCGACCAGCACTTCGGCGAGCGCGGGCTTGAACGCGCCGAAGCCCTGGCCTGCAAACTGGGCGCAGACCGCATCGGGCGTCGATTCGGTCAGCGTCGCATAGATGCCGATCAGGTTGAGCGCCTCGGCCCGGCCTTCGAGCGCGGATGCGACGTCCGGCAGCGGTTCGGGGTCGGTCTTGGCCTTGCGGATCTTCTGCGCGATCTCGTCGTCACTGTCGGTCAAGTTGATGCGGCTCATGTCCGACGGGTCGGACTTGGACATCTTGGCATTGCCGTCGCGCAAGCTCATGATCCGCGCCGATTCCTTCGGGATGTACGGATCGGGCAGGGTGAACAGCTCGACCCCGAAATCGGTGTTGAACTTCATCGCGATGTCGCGGGTCAGTTCCAGATGCTGTTTCTGGTCCTCGCCCACGGGAACGTGCGTCGCCTGGTAGAGCAGGATGTCGGCGGCCTGGAGCACCGGATAGACGAACAGGCCGACACTCGCGCCCTCGCGGTTCTTGCCGGCCTTGTCCTTGAACTGGGTCATGCGGTTGAGCCAGCCGATGCGCGCGGTGCCGTTGAGCAGCCAGGCAAGCTCGGCATGTGCGGGAACGCGCGCCTGGTTGAACAGCACGCTGCGGTCGGCATCGATGCCGCAGGCGATCAGCGCGGCGGCCATCTCGCGCACGTTGCGGATGCGCGTCTCGCGCTCTTCATGCACGGTGATCGAGTGGAGATCAGCGAGGAAGAAGAAGCACGCGCTGTCCGCGTCCATCTCGTCCTGCATCTTCACCCAGTTGCGGATCGCGCCCAGATAATTGCCCAGGTGCAGATTGCCGGTCGGCTGGATGCCGGAAAGGACGCGCATGTCGGTTACTTTCTCGCCTGAAGGGGCGGGCCGCTTCACGCCTTGCGGCGCAGCATGCCCTTGATCTCGCTGAGCCGGTAAGCGCCCAGCGCCAGCGTTGCGAGCCCATATACCGCCGCGCCGCCGCCGCACAAGACGGCGAGTGCGGCGATGCGGTGCTCGAGCCTGCCTTCCATCCAGCTTTCTGCCAGATGCCCGCCAAGCCAGAGCGCCACGCCCATCAGCGCCGACGCAGCGATGATGCGCCACATCTTGGCAATCAGTCGCCCGTCGGGCTGGATATGCCCGCGCTTGTACAGCACGCCGAACAGCAGGCCGACATTGACCCAGGCCGACAGCGCGGTGGCTACGCCCACGCCGACGGGGCCCAGCGGCCAGATCAGCACCAGATTGCCGACAAGGTTCACCAGCATGGCCGCTAATGCGAGGCGCACCGGCGTCTTGGTATCGGCTCGGGCATAGAAGCCGGGTGTGAGTACCTTGATCAGCACATAGGCCGGCACCCCGCAGGCAAAGGCGGCAAGCACCTGCGCGGTGGCCAGCGTGTCCTCGGCGGTGAACGCGCCGTACTGGAACACGCCGTGGATGATCGGCCCGGCGGCGGTCACCAAAGCGACCGCAGCAGGCAGCGCGAGCAGCAGTGCGAGTTCGAGCGCGCGGTTCTGCGTGTTGAGCGCGGCCGCGCTGTCGCCGCCGCCGATCTGGCGCGAGAGCATCGGCAGGATCGCGGTGCCGACACCGATACCGATCAGCCCCAAAGGCAGCTGGTTCAGCCGGTCGGCATAATAGATCCACGAGACCGCACCTTCGCTCAAATAGCGTGCGGCGAGCGAGGTCGAGATCAGCAGGTTGAACTGGATCGCACCCTGGCCGATTGCTGCCGGCGCAATGAGCAGCAGCATTGCCTTGACGTCGGGCGACAGGCGCGGGCGCGAGAGCTTGAGCACCACGCCATTGGCGCGGCAGGACAGGATCAGCCAGAGCAACTGCATCGCGCCCGAGACGGTGACGGCGATCGCCTGGGTGATCGCGGTGTCGACCTCATTGTCGCCGCGAAAGAACAGCAAGGCGACGATCATGCAGATGTTGAGCAGGATGGGCGCTGCGGCATTGACCCAGAAGCGGTTCAAGGAATTGAGGATGCCGCCCAAGAGCGAGACCAGCGAGATCAGCCCGAGATAGGGAAAGGTGATGATCGTCAGGTGCCGCGCGAGCGCGAACTTTTCCGGCCCGCCATCGGGAAAGCCGCCGGTCATCGCATAGACGACGGGCCCTGCAGCGAGCATCATCAGCGCGGTGAACAGGACCAGGAACGGCACCAGCACCGACAGCACCTGGCCGGCAAAGGCCTTGGCGATGTCTAGTCCGGTACCGGGCGCGTCCTTGTCCGCCTCGGCCATCTTGCGGTTGAACATCGGCACGAAGACCGCGGCAAACGCGCCCTCGGCAAACAGCGCGCGGAACAGGTTGGGCAGCCGCCAGGCGATCAGGAACGCGTCCGATGCCATGCCTGCGCCGACATAGCGGGCCATCAATATGTCGCGCACCATCCCCAGCACGCGGCTGACCAGGGTCAGACCGCCGATGGTGGAGACGGCGCGCAGCAGGTTCATCGGATGATGCCCCAGGAAGCGAGGATCAGGCGTTGCCTTCCGCAGGCGGCATTGCCGCACCGAAATTCGGGTCCTGGCTCTGCTGTTCGTACAGTCCGACGAAATCGATCGGCTCGAGCACCAGCGGCGGATAGCCCGCATCGCGGATGACATTGCCCAGGATCAGGCGGATGTTCGGGAAGACCATGCGGGGCGTATCGGCGAACAGGAAGCGGCGGGTCTGCTCCTCGTCCATGCCGCGCAGGCCGACCAGCGCGCCATAGGCGAGTTCGACCAGATAGGCGGTGCCCTGTTCGGCCTTGGCTGCGATCGTGTAGGTGCACAGCATTTCATGCACCTCTTCATTGAGCTGGCGCGATTCGGCGCGGAACTGCACGTCGAAGCTCAACTGACCCGGCCACTGATAGCTGTCGGGGGCGTTCGGGTTCTCGACCGAAAGGTCCTTCACATATTGCGAGATCAGGCCAGCCTGCGGTCCCGCTGCGCCATTCAGCGCCGACTCTTGCGTGTTTACGGTGCCGTCTTCGGCCATGAATAATCCCTTTCGATGCAGTTGCGCGCCCCGCGCGTCCTGTGCCGCGCTCTAATCGGGCTGTGCTGCATGCGCAAGCGTCGCGAAAGTGCAGGTCCGGCGCAACGGATATCGGGCCAAAGCGATTTGCATATTGGCCGACATGTCCTATGTTGTGCTTTCAACCTGCTGCGCTGGCAGCATCACGTTCCACACGGGTGGGCAAACGGGAAGTCTTGTGACGGTAGAAATCATCATCCTGGCCATGGTTGCAGCATTTCTGGGGCTCCGGCTCTATTCGGTGCTGGGCAAACGCACCGGGCACGAGCAGGAACCGCTGACCCGCGGGATGGACACGCCTGTCACCAAACGCCCCACGGCGATCGAGCGCCCGCAGCTCGACGACAAGCCCGCTGGACTGACGCCGGGCACCTCGACCGTGTTCGACATCGCTGCCGAGCCGGGCATCCGCCAAATTCTCGCGTCCGATCGCAGCTTCGATGTCGGCCGTTTTCGCGAAGGTGCCAAGGCTGCCTATGGCATGATCCTCGAAGCTTTCTGGTCGGGCGACCGCGAACAACTGCGCAGCCTGTGCGATGATGAAGTCTACGAAAGCTTCGCCGAATCGATCGAGCAGCGCACTGCGCGCGGCGAGACGCTGGAGAACCGGCTGGTTCGCATCGACGAAACGCGCATCGTCGACGCCGAATATGACGCGCCGATGGCGCGCATCACCGTGCGCTTCGATTCCGACATTGCGGCGGTCGTGCGTGGTCCCGATGGCGAGCTTGTTGCCGGATCGCTGACCGATGCAGTCGAGACGCACGATGTCTGGACCTTCCAGCGCGACCTGCGCAGCAATGATCCCAACTGGATTCTGGTCGAAACCGACCAGGCCTGATTGCGACGGGGCAGGGGGCTGCTATGCAAAGGCTGGCGCTTGCCCTAGTGCCGCTGACGCTCGCCGGATGCGCGGGTGTCGTTCCTTCGGGGGACACGGCATCCACGCCAGCGCCATCGCGCCTCCCTTATGAAACGGTCACGCCTGCGCCTTCGCGGCCCGTGACACCGCCTGCTGGGGGTGCTGTTTCCAATTATGTGATCCCGCGCGCCACGCCCTTGCCTGCAATGACCGGGGCGGGCGTGATCGCGAGCGCAGATATCGCGCAGGCTGCGGGGCAGACGCTGCGCCGCGGTCCCGATATTGCCAGCCTGCCGATCGCGCCTGACGATGCGCGCGCCGCGCTCGCCGCATTCCGCCTCACCTGCCCGTCGGTCACCAAGCGCCAGGATGCGAGCGGCCTCACCCGGCCCGAGGACTGGCGCGCTCCATGCGACGCCGCTGCTGCCTGGGGCGACAAGGACCCCGCGCGCTTCTTCGCCGAAGCGTTCGAGGCGGTACAGGTCGGCGAAGGCGCGGCCTTCGCCACCGGCTATTTCGAGCCCGAAATCGCCGGCACACGCACCCGCCAGCCGGGGTTCGAGGTGCCGGTCTATGGTCGGCCATCCGATCTGGTGGATGTCGACCTGTCGCAATTCTCCCCCGAATGGGCGGGCAAGAAGATTCGCGGCAAGGTGAAGGGCAGCGATTTCGTGCCCTATGACGACCGCACCCAAATCGAGCAGGGATCGCTCAGCGGCCGCGCGCCGGTGATTGCCTGGGCGGCGGACGAGATCGAGTTCTTCTTCCTCCAGGTCCAGGGCTCGGGCCGCCTGCGCGCGCCTGATGGGTCGGTGGTGCGCATCGGCTATGCCAGCCAGAACGGGCGCGATTATACCGGCATCGGCGCGCTGATGCGCGATCGCGGGCTGCTCGCGCCCGGCCAGGCCAATATGCAGGGCATCGTCGCCTGGCTGCGCGCCAATCCCGAACAGGGCCGCAGCATCATGCGCGAGAACAAGAGCTTCGTCTTCTTCCGCGAGCTGACCGGGCCGGGGCCGCTGGGGGCGCTCGGCTATCAGGTCGAGGCCGGCAGCTCGGTCGCCGCCGATCCCAAGTTCATCCCGCTGGGCGCGCCGGTCTTCCTGTCGATGGACCGGGCCGAGCCCAATGGGCTGTGGATCGCGCAGGATACCGGCGGCGCGATCAAGGGTGCGAACCGGTTCGACACCTTCTGGGGCGCGGGCGATCAGGCGCGGACCATCGCCGGCGGCATGTCCGCGCGCGGGCTGGCGCTGATCCTGCTGCCGCGCGGGAGCTACGACCGGCTCGCTGCCCAGGCGCGCTGACGATGAGCCGCAGGCCGCTGACCGATGCGGAAGCGGCCCTGTGGAAACGGGTGATCGCGACAGTCGAGCCGTTCAAGGATCGGGTCAAGGCCCCCAGCACACCCAAAGCCCTCCCCCTTGATGGGGGAGAGTTGGGAGGGGGTGATGGAGCGTCTGCCGCTGCACTCAAAGGCTCGCTCACCCCCACCGCTGCGACTAGGCCGCATGCGGCCAAATCTCGCGCCTCCCCCATCAAGGGGGAGGATTGGCTCAGCTCAACTGCAGCCAAACCCACCCCTGGCTGGACCTTCACCCCCGCGCCTGTCCCCACCGTCAAGGGCAATCTCGACGGCCATTGGGATCGGCGCATGGCCAAGGGCGGGGTGCAGCCCGATGTCACGATCGACCTGCACGGCCACACGCTCGCCAGCGCTTACGCGCGGCTTGACCTGGCGTTGGGTCAGGCGGTCGCGGCGGACATGCGGTTGATGTTATTGATCACCGGCAAGGCGCGCGCGCCGGAGACGGGACGTGGAGCGATCCGCGCAGCGGTCTTGGACTGGCTCGCCTCGTCGCGCCATGCGGGCGATATCGCAGCGGTCCGCAACGCGCATCCGCGCCATGGTGGGGACGGGGCGCTGTATATCGTGCTCAGGCGGCGGCGGGGCTAGTTAGGTGCGCACGTCCCTCGACTGCGCTCGGGACAAACGGATTTGGGTTAAGCCGAGAATGCACCACTTCCCGTTTGTCCCGAGCCCTTCGACTGGCTGACAGGCCAGCCGCTCAGGGTAAACTAAAGTCGAGGGACGTGGTGTCAAATCTAGCGAACATCATCCCAACCTGTTCTCCGGCGAAAGCCGGAGCCGAGAGCGGCTACAGTGCAACCTCGCCTCTGGATTCCGGCTTCCGCCGGAAAACAGAGAGGCCGATCAATCCTCTTTCGGCTCGAAATCCAGCGAGGCGCTGTTCATGCAGTAGCGCAGCCCCTCGGGTCCCGGACCATCGGGGAAGACATGCCCCAGATGCCCATCGCAGCGCGCGCAGCGCACTTCGGTACGGACCATGCCGTGGCTGGTGTCGACGATCTCGCTGACGGCTTCCTGCTCGACCGGCGCGGTGAAGCTCGGCCAGCCCGAGCCGCTATTGTACTTGGTGTCGGATTCGAACAGCGGCGCACCGCATCCGGCGCAGCGGTACATGCCGGTGCCCTTGTGGTCGTTATACTTGCCGGTAAACGCCCGCTCGGTGCCGCCTTCGCGCAGCACATGATATTGTTCGGGGCTGAGTTTCGCGCGCCACTCGGCGTCGCTGATCTTCGTGTCGCTCATCTGTCTCTCCTGGGGAGACAGTAACATGGCCCAGTCGGCCCAAAGATCAAGATGCGCGCGCGGCGACCAGGGCGATTTCGAGCAGTTCCTGCTCGAGCAGCAGCGCAGGGCCGGGGCTTGCCTTCATCATCGCCTGTTGCAGCGCGAGCAGCCGTTCGGAAAGCCGCGCCACCGCCTGCGGGCGGCCCCAGGCGCGCAGCTGGCGCGTCCAGTCGTTCGCGCTGCCGCCGCCCCACAACCTGCGGCTCTGCATTTCCTGCCGCACCCAAGCCGAAACATCGCGCGGTTGGCCCATGCGCTGTGCGTGCCCGGCAAGCTGCATCACCTGACGCTGCATCACGATGACCAGCCCGACCTCGGACACTGCCTGCTCGCGCATTCGCTTGAGTTCCTCCGGCAGGCGCTTGAGGTCGCCGGAGAGCGCCGCGTTGATGATCGGCTGCATCGCGTCATCCTCGGCATCGGCGCGCAGCGCGGCGATCGCCTCGCGCGTGACCGGCTTGGGCTCTTCGGGGCTAGCATCGAGATAGAGGGAGAGCTTCTCAATCTCCTGCGCCGCCAGCCTGCGATCGGCAGCGGTGAACCCTGCAATGACATGCGCCAGCTCGGCATCAATGGTGAGCCCCGCCGCGCGGCCGAGTTCGGTGACGATCCGCGCCATGTCGTCCGGCCCCGGTATCTTGGTCTGCACCGCCATGGCATTGGGCGCGGCGAGCACCGCCTTGGCGATGCGCGACTTGTCGGTCACGCTGGTGGCCAGCATGACGACCGGGTTCACCGCCTTGTCCGCCGCGAGCAGCGCCTCGACCGCGGGCAGGCTTTCCTCGCCGCTGGTATGGACGCGAATATAGCGCGCATCGCCGAACAGCGAGAGCGAGGCGGCCTCGGCAGCGAGCAGCGAGGGGTCCTTGGCGAGCTGATGCCCGTCGATATCGGTGCGTTCGGTGCCCTTGGGGAAGCTCGCGATGATGTCCGCCATCAGCGCGGCATTGCCGCCGTCATCGGTACCGAAGATCAGATAGAGCCGGATATCGGGGCGCGGCTTGCGGGCGAGCGCCTGGATCGCGCCGACATCGCCCTTCATCGCGCGGCCGAAACCTCGCGCGCGAATAGCGACAGGCGCGTCACGATCTGGTCGGCAATCTCGAGCGACAGGTTTTCCAGCGCGCGATTTTCCGCCGCGATCGTCGCATATTCGCTGCTGACGATATCGATACCCGCGTCCGAGGCGGCGGTCGCATCGAGCACCGTCTCGCCGCTGGCGATATCGACCAGTTGATAGCGCGCGCGCAGCGTCCTGCGCTCGCGCGTCACCTGGTCGTTGGCGAGCAGACCGAAACCGGTGATCTTGTCGTCGAGCACGACCTGAAGCTTGTATTTCTGGTTGCCATTGCTCAGCGCATCGAGCTTGTCGTCGAGCGCATTCTTGACCAGCCAGCCTGCGCGTCCCTGGATCGGCGCGACCGCGACGTCGCCCAGCGTGGTCGAAACCGCGCCTTGCGTGCCGTTCGAATAGAGCGGCTTCATCCCGCACGCGGACAGCGTGGCGAGCAGGGCGAGGGGGAGGAGGGCGCGCATCAGTTCGCTCCGGTAAGGTGGGAGGCAGTTATCTCGCCAATTTCGTCATGCTGAACCTGTTTCAGCATCCATCGTGCCCCAGCAGCCGAAGCCGCATGGGGAGAAATAGACCCTGAAACAAGTTCAGGGTGACGCAAGTTGGCACGTGCATTCATCACACCACCAGATTGACCAGCCGGTCGGGCACCACAATCACCTTGCGGATCGCCGCGCCGTCCAGGCTACGCTGCACCTTGTCGGATGCCAGTGCAAGCCGTTCGAGCTCTTCATTGGGCAGGCCCTTGGCGACGGTGAGCGTATCGCGCAGCTTGCCCTTGATCTGCACCGCGATCGTCACCTCGTCCTCGATCAGCAGCGCCGGATCGACCTCGGGCCAGCTCGCATCGGCGATCAGGCCATGGCCTTCGAGCACTTCCCAGGCTTCTTCGGCAAGATGCGGCACCATCGGTGCCACCAGCCTTGCCAGCGCGCGGATCGCGACGTTGCGGCTGGCGCTGGGCGCGGCCTTCTCGATCGCGTTGGTCAGCTCGTACAGCCGCGCCACCGCCTTGTTGAAGGCGAGCGCCTCGATATCCTTGGCGATCAGATCGATCGACTGGTGCAGCTTGCGGTCCAGAGCCTTGTCCTGGCCTTCGGCCGCCTCGACCGAGTTGAACACGCGCCACAAGCGCTGGACGAAGCGCCAGCAGCCCTCGATGCCCGCCTCGCTCCACGGCAGGTCGCGCTCGGGCGGGCTGTCGGAGAGCATGAACCAGCGCACCGCGTCTGCGCCATAGCGGTTCACGATCTCGTCGGGATCGACCACGTTCTTCTTGGATTTGGACATCTTCTCGACGCGGCCCGCAATCGCGGGTTCGCCGGTCTCGGTGATGATCCAATCCTCGCCGTTCTTCTCGACCTGTTCCGGGCCAAGCCACTTGCCGTTCGTGTCCTGCCAGGTCTGGTGCGTCACCATGCCCTGCGTGAACAGGCTGGCGAACGGTTCTTGCACGTCGAGCTTGCCGATCCGCGCCAGCGCGCGGGTCCAGAAGCGGGCGTAGAGCAGGTGAAGGATCGCATGCTCGACCCCGCCGATATACTGGCCGACCGGCAGCCATTTGGCGATCTCTTGCGCGTCGAACGGCTTGTCCGATGGCTGGCTGGCAAAGCGCAGGAAATACCAGCTCGAATCGACAAAGGTGTCGAGCGTGTCGGTCTCGCGCACCGCAGCCTTGCCGCATTTCGGGCAATCGACATGCTTCCATGCCGGATGGCGCACCAGCGGATTGCCGGGAATGTCGAAGCTGACATCCTCGGGCAGGGTGACCGGCAGCTGGTCCTTCGGCACGGGGACGACGCCGCAATCGTCGCAATGGATGAACGGGATCGGCGTGCCCCAATAACGCTGGCGCGAGACGCCCCAGTCGCGCAGCCGCCAGACGGTGGTGCCCTGGCCCCAACCTTCGGCCTCGGCGCGCGCGATCACCGCGGCCTTGGCCTCTTCCGCCGCCATGCCGTCGAGGAAGCTCGAATTGATGATCCTGCCCGGCCCGGTATAGGCCTCGTCATGGATCGGGGCGTTCTCGTCGCCCTCGGCTGCGACCACACGGGTCACCGGCAGCATGTATTTGCGCGCGAAATCGAGATCGCGCTGGTCATGCCCGGGCACACCCATCACCGCGCCGGTGCCATAGTCCATCAGCACGAAATTGGCGATGAAGACGGGCAGTTCCCAGCTCGGGTCGAACGGGTGAATGGCTTTGAGGCCGGTGTCGAAACCGAGCTTTTCCGCCGTTTCCAGCTCGGCCGCGGTGGTGCCGCCCGCCTTGCAGCGCTCGATGAACGCGGCGGCGTCGGCATTGCTCGCGGCGAGTTCGACCGCCAGCGGATGGTCAGCCGCAATCGCAACGAAGCTCGCGCCGAAGATCGTGTCGGGCCGGGTCGAATAGACGGGGATGGTCCTGGCACCGCCGGAAAGCGTGAAGCTGAATGTCAGCCCTTGGCTCTTGCCGATCCAGTTGGCCTGCATCGAGCGGACCTTTTCGGGCCAGTCCTCGAGTGTATCCAGCCCTTCGAGCAGCTCGTCGGCAAAGTCGGTGATCTTGAGGAACCACTGGCTCAGCTTGCGCCGCTCGACCTGCGCGCCCGAGCGCCAGCCCTTGCCGTCGATCACCTGCTCGTTGGCGAGCACGGTCTGGTCTACGGGATCCCAGTTGACCGCGCTTTCCTTGCGATAGACCAGGCCTGCTGCGTACAGGTCAAGGAACAGCGCCTGTTCGTGGCCGTAATATTCGGGCTCGCAGGTCGCCAGCTCGCGGCTCCAGTCGAGCGCGAAGCCGAGGCGCTTCAACTGCTTGCGCATCGCCGCGATATTGTCGCGGGTCCAGCCGCCGGGGTGCACGCCCTTTTCCATCGCGGCATTCTCGGCGGGCATGCCGAACGCATCCCAGCCCATCGGGTGCAGCACCTCGAAGCCCTGCATCCGGCGATAGCGCGCGATGACGTCGCCCATCGTGTAGTTGCGCACATGGCCGATATGAATGCGCCCCGACGGATAGGGGAACATCTCCAGCACATAGGCCTTTTTCTTCGGGCTGTTGCTGTCTGCCTTGAAGGACTGGCGCTCGTCCCACACCGATTGCCAGCGGGCATCGGCGGCCAGCGGATTGAACCGCGTCTTCTCGTTCATTGTATCCCTCTGAAAGACAGGGTGTTATTCGCGAATGGCGGACTGGCGCAGGTCGCGGGCCTTGGTGAGGATGACCTCTTCCAGCTTCTGCACCGTGGCAGCGCGGACGGGCGCATCGACCCACTGGCCGTTCTGGTTGACCTGGCGGCTGGCGGCGACGCGCAGCGCATCGGCGCGCAGATCCTGGTCGAGGATCGATACGGTCACCTTCATCCGCTCGGACGGGCTCTGCGGATTGGCGTACCAGTCGGTCACGATCACGCCGCCGGCGCTGTCCGCCTGGAGCAGCGGCATGAACGACAGCGCGTCCAATGAGGCGCGCCACAGATAGCTGTTGACGCCGATGGTGGTCACCTGGCTGGCGGCGATATCCGCCTCGGCGCGCTTTTCCCCGCCACCGCAGGCAGAAAGCAGCGCCAGCGTGCCAGCGGCGCAAAGGGCGGCACGGGCAAAACGGGGTACGGGCATGGCGGCTTCCTTATATCTTCGCAGCTTGAAACAGCGGCCTTCTATAGTGGCTTGGGCTGCTTCGGCAAGCACTTGCGCATGCCGGTGCATGTTCAGCGCGCAGCAAGAATTCCCCGGATATTCTGCCGTCTGGCAGAGCTCTGGTACCCCGCAGGACGGGGCAGAAAGAGCCGCAACCGATTGTGGATTGTTTGCAACGGTTTGAGATTATTTTTACGGGAAGGTGCTTTGATCCCCCATGGACGCGTTTTTGTGTTAACGCGTTTTACAGGGATGCGGCGGGGTCGGAATAAGACGATGAAAGCGGGAGTTACAAAAAAGCTGGCAATTTCAGGGCTTTTGCTCGGGTCTGCGGCATTGGTGCCGTCGATTGCGCTCGCTTTTTCCTCCGGTTTCGACTCGCGACCCGTCTCGATCGATGCGCGCGGCGGCATCGGTTCGTTCACGCCTGCCTCGGTCGATCCGCGTCTGGCGGACAAGCTCAAATTCTCGGCACTGCGCGGTGACAAGATGTTCCGCTTCACGCCTGCAGCGTCTGCCGCGACCGACGGTCCGCGCGCGCTGACCATCGCGGTGCGCATCCGCCCCGACTCGGCCAAGGCGATCAACATGCGGCCTGATCTGGCGAGCGACGGCGGCAAGGGCGACGGTGTCGTCCAGATCACGCCGACCGCCTACAGCCTGGGCGTGGCCAAGGGCTTTACCAAATTCGCACTGCCCACCAGCATCCGCCAGTCGGATGATGCACTGCCCGATATCGGCGAGCTCGGCCGTGGTGCATCGCAGCGCAAGAGCCGGTTCAGCCCGCGGATCGAGATGGACGATGTCCAGGCCCCGACCACCCGCGCGGTGCGTCCGTTCAACGACCAGGGCAGCTATTCGCTCGACGTCGGCGGCGCCTACAAGGTCACCCGCAATCTCGACGTCACCGCCGGCATCCGCCTGCGCAGTGAACGCGACCGCCTGACCGGGCTCACCAACGAGCAGTATGACAGCCAGGCTGTCTATGTCGGGACCGAGTTCCGCTTCTGATTTCGCGATGTATCAGCACTGACTGCCCTCTCCCTGGATGGGAGAGGGTTGCGAAGCCTTGTGAGCGAAGCGAGCTAGGCGAAGCTGGGAGAGGGTGATACGGCGCCGCTCACCTCACACCGTCCGGATCGTCCCTCCATCGATGACGAACTCCGCCCCGTGGATGGCCGCCGCGCGATCCGAGGCGAGATAGGCGATGAGATCGGCCACCTCGTGCGGCTCGGCCCCCCGCCCGATCGGAATGCCGCCCAGCCCGTCGATCACGCGCTGCCGCACCTGCTCGATCGTTCCGCCTTCGGCCGCCTGCAGCCGCTCGAGAAACTCCGAGGATGCTTCGGTCATGATCCAGCCGGGCGAGACGCTGTTCACGCGCACACCCTGCGGCCCGATCTCCTTGGACAGCGCCTTGCTATAGGTCCTCAAGCCGGCCTTGGCGGCGGCATAGGCGGTGGTCGATTCGGGCAGCGGCATGACCGACTGGATCGATGTCACATGCGCCACCGCACCCAAACCGCGCGCGGTCATTTGCGGGACCAGCAGCCGGTCCAGACGCACCGCCGCGATCAGGTTGAGGTTCAGCTCGGCCAGCCAATGCTCGTCCGACAGCGCGGCAAAGCCGCCGCCCGGTGAGGAGGACCCGCCGAGCACATGCGCGACGATCTCGACGCCGCCGAGATGATCGAGCGCGGCCTGAGCTAGCGCCGTAATGCCTTGTGGGGTGGTCAGATCGGCCTGAACCGACAAGACGCCTTCGCTCGGTTCCACGCTGGACCGGGCTGCAGTCACGACCCGTGCGCCGCCTGCCACGAAGCGCTCGACGGTCGCACGCCCCAATCCCTTTGAGCCGCCGCTGACGACGATGCGCTTGCCCGCAAACTCGTTTGGATCGACCCGCAACGTCACAGTGTGATCTCCAACGCCGCGATGGCATCGCCGGTCAGCGCGAAGTCATAGGTGAAGCCAATGGGGCTACCGTTGAAGCTGCCATGCACAGGCCCTTCGACAATCACCCGATCGCCTTCTGTCCGAACCATGTCTGGCGTGAAGATCGCCGCGACCGGGATGACCTCCCGCTCGAAAAGTGTGCGGATCTGCGCTGTGCCTTGATACCGCTTGCCATTGTCGACCACGATCGCGTCGGGCGTGAAAGGTTTGAGCATCGCATCGATATCGAGTCGCGCGTTGGCAGCGACATAATCGGCAATGGGGCAGGGAAGATCGATCGGCATGGCTCTGCTCCTTGATGGGGTCGGAGCGATTATAGAGAGGCCAATAATTGCTAATAAGCGGGATAGAGAGGTATGTAGTGTTGCGAAAGGAAGGATAATGTCGAGACAGGGCTTGATCGAGTTCGACGCCGTGCTGGCCATTGTGCGGCGGGGATCGTTCCGCGCCGCGGCGATCGAGCTCGGTCTCTCGACCACCAGCCTCAGCAACCTGATCGGCGCGCTCGAACGGCGGCTCGGCGTCCGCCTGTTCAACCGCACCACGCGCAGTGTCTCGCTCACCGATGCCGGTCGCAGCTTCGTCGATCAGGTAGCACCCGCCGTTGCCACGCTGCACGATGCGATGCTGGCGGCGAGCGCCCAGCAGCATTCGCCCTCTGGCACGATCCGGATCAACGCTTTCCCGACCGCTGCGCGCGAAATTCTGGCACCGCTCCTGCTACCATTCCTCCAGCGCTATCCCGAGGTGCATATCGATCTCGTCACCGAGGGGCGCATCGTCGACATCGTCGCCGAAGGGTTTGATCTTGGGCTGCGCAGCGCGCATCTGGTGCCCAGCGACATGATCGCCATCCCCGTCGGGTCGCCACGCCGTTTCGCGGTGGTCGCATCCCCCGCCTATCTCGATGCGCATGGCGTGCCGGCAACACCGCCGGATTTGTTGCGGCATCGCTGTCTGCGCGTCCGGCTGCCAAACGGCGCGCTGCACCGATGGCAGTTCGAGAATGACGGCCAGCCGTTACAGATCGATGTCGAGGGGCCAATCACGCTCGACGAGGCAAGTCTCGCGCGCATCGCCGTGCTCGAAAATGTCGGCATCGGTTATTTCATGGAATCGGATATCTGCGAGGATCTGGAGGCGGGTCGGGTGGTTCGCCTGCTCGAACCATGGACACCGCCGCTGGAACGGCTTTGTCTCTATTATCCAAACCGTCGCAATGCCTCGGCCGCGTTCAAGGCCCTGATCGAGATGGCGCGGCGTTCCTTCGGCTGACGCGATAGCTCAGCCCGACAACCCGTCGATCGCCGCCCAGCCTTCTGCAATCCGTGCAACCCTTCGGAACCGCGCCCGCGTCATCCCGCCCAGTGCGATCACTGGCAGGCGGGATAGCCGCGCCAGTACTGCGAATCGTGGGACGCCGAGCGATGCGCCCCCGGGATGCGTGCGCGTGGCGAAGACCGGGGAGATCAGCGCCTGTGCTGGTCCAGCTTGCCGGTTGGCGCGGGCGAGTTCACGCATGTCGTGAACGGTCAGCAATCGGATCAGCCGCGCATCCGCCTTGCCGCCGGGCGCCCCATAGCTGCCATCGGCGCGCCACTGTCTTGCGGTGCGCCCATCGCCCGCCAGTACGATCATGCCGCCGCGCGCGCGGATCAGTTTGGCGAGCCGCTCGAACCGCGCGCGCCGTGACTCGGTGGTGAGGTGATAATGGCGAAACACCAGCCCTGCTCCCATCGGCAGCCGCCGGATCGCGCGTTCGAGCACGGCATCGTTGCGTGCATCGCTGATCAGCCAGAGTGTGGGCAGGACGTTGCCTGACGTCGTGTTTCCGGGCTGGCGGCGGCGCATGTCCGGGCTTATAGCCGCGCCCCATGGATATACAAAGCGACGCCCCCACCACCCCGCTTTCGACCGTGCGCGACAATATCGCCCGCTCGGAAAAGATCGCCGGTCGCCCCGGCGGATCGACCACGCTGATCGCCATTTCCAAGACCAAGCCGGTCGAGGCCATCGAGGCGCTGATCGGCGAGGGGCAGCTGGTCTTCGGCGAGAATAGGGTGCAGGAGGCCGCGCTCAAGTTCCCGGCGTTGCGTGAGCGCTACCCCGATCTGCAGCTGCACATGGTTGGCCAGCTGCAATCGAACAAGGCGGACGAAGCGGTCGCGCTGTTCGACTGCATCCACTCGCTCGACCGCCCGTCGCTGGCCAAGGCGCTGGCATCGGCGATGGACAAGGCGGGCAGGCGTGTGCCGTGCTTCGTCCAGGTCAATATCGGCGAGGAAGAGCAGAAGGGCGGCTGCGCGATCGCCGAGCTGCCGCAGTTTCTCGCCGATGTGCGCGCGCTCGATCTGCCCGTCATCGGGCTGATGGCGGTACCGCCCGCCGATCTGGAGCCTTCGCCCTATTTCGCGCTGCTCGCCAAGTTGACGCGCGACCATGGCCTCGATCAGCTCAGCATGGGCATGTCGGGCGATTACGAGACCGCCGTGAGAATTGGCGCGACGCATGTCCGGGTCGGTTCCGCCCTGTTCGGGGCCCGCTAAGCATTTCCGGACGATGCCGACAATCATATCCATAATGAAGCAATCGCACGCTTTCCCATAGAATAACGGACACAAGTTATTCTATGCTCCCATGATGGAACGGGGGTAGGGGATGCGTGCGATATTCGGCCTTTTGGCTTCGCTTCTGTTATGGGGGGCGGCGGTTTCGGCTCCGGTACTGGCGCAGGAGCGATCGGCGGTGCGTCAGGGCTTTGCCCTTCCACCGCAAAGCGGCAAGACCATCCTGGTGCTGCGCCCCTCGGTGCGCGTGGCCGAGCAATCGACCGGGGGCATGGCCGAGCCGCGCGCCGAATGGACCGATCAGGCGCGCCGCCATATCGATGCGGCGCTGGTCGAGCTGCAGCGGCAATTGGGCAATACGGTTGTCGCTGCGCCCGAAGCCTATGGCGAGGATGCCCGGCTGGTCGCGGAGCATCAGGCATTGTTTGCCGCGGTATCGCGGGCCGTCATCGAATATCAGTTCTTCGTCGGCAATCGACTGCCCACCAAGAAGCGTGACAACAAGGCGGGCCAGTTCGACTGGTCGCTCGGGCCCGGTGTGGCGAAGCTGCCCGGCGCAGACCAGGCCGATTATGCGTTGTTCCTCTATACGGACGATCAATATGGATCGACCGGGCGGAAGATGCTGCAGATCGTCGGACTGGTGGCGGGGGTCGGCTTCACCTCGGGCGTGCACGCGGGCTATGCCGGGCTGGTCGACCTCAGGACCGGTGACCTGCTGTGGTTGAACGCCGATTTCCAGATGGGCGGCGATGTGCGCGAGGCCGAGGGCGCGATGAAGCGCGTGCGCCAGCTGCTCGAGGATTTTCCGGGCAGTACGATTGCGAAAGAGGCCGCAGCGCCAGCCGCAACCGCGCAGGCCAGACCATGATCGCGCGGATGCGGTTGGCGATCGGCATGCTGGCCCTTGCTGCGGGCGTTTCCGCTCAAGCCGAACCTCCGCTTCCGCCGCCTTATGCCGGGGCCTATCAACCGCAGGGCGTGGATGAACAGGGTCTTTGGCGCGAAATGGACGAGGAGGAGCGCCGATTTGCCCAGTCCGACATGATCGTCCGCGATCCGGCCTTGCAGGCCTATGTCACGAAGGTTCTGTGCGATACGGTCGGGCAGGATCGATGCGGCGCAACGCGAATCTATATCGTTCGCGTGCCGATGTTCAACGCCAGCATGTCACCCAATGGGCTCATGCAGGTTTATTCCGGACTGCTGCTGCGTGTGCATAGCGAGGCCGAGCTGGGCGCAGTGCTGGGCCATGAGTTTGGCCATTTCGAAGCGCGCCATTCCCTCGAGAGGCTGAAGGCGCAGCGCTCGGGAGGCGATGTGCTGGCCTGGGCGGCGGTGCTCGGCTCGCTCGCTCCGAGCTATGACATGCTGCGCACCTATCGCAATCTGCAGCTGACCATTATCGGCAGCATCTATCGCTTCAATCGCGACCAGGAGCGGGAGGCCGATGGCCTCGGCATTGGCTATCTCAACACCAGCGCGCTCCGACCTCAGGCGGCGGCGCGGGTCTGGGAGCGCCTGATGGCGGAGTTTACCGCCGATGCCCGAGCCAAGGGACTCAAGAAGCCGCGCTTCGACCGGATTCCCTTTTATGCGACGCACCCACCCGAAGCGGAGCGCGCCACGACGCTCGCCCTCCTCGCCCGGCCGGATGCTGCGACGCGCGACGATGGCGCGGCGCGCTACCGGGAGGCGCTCGCGCCCTGGCTGCCGCAGCTGCTGGACGATCAGATCAAGCTCAACGATTTCGGCGCAAGCGAATATATCATCCAGTCACTGGCCGAAAGCGGCTGGACCGCGCCGCTCTGGCATGCGCGCGGCGAGCTCTATCGCTTGCGCGGCGCGCCGCGCGATCTCGTCCATGCCGCACAATTCTATGGCGAGGCGATCACGCTCGATCCCGCCCATCCCGAGGCGCATCGCGGCCTCGGCCTGGCACTGCTCAAGACCGGTCAGGCGGCCGCAGGGCAGCAGGCGCTCCGCCGTTATCTCGAACTCAAGCCCGATGCAGCGGATGCGAAGCTGATCGGCATGATGATCCCCGAAGAGGTGCCCGCGCCATGATGTCCCGTCTTATCGCTGCATTTGCCGCGACGCTGATCATCGCATTGCTGCCGTCCACCGCCATGGCGCACAAGCTGCGCGAGCAGGGGGTGGCGGTCAGCATCGCCGATTCGCCGCTCACCGTCACACCGGGGCGCGACTGGAACCGGCTCGACGGCAATGTCGGCAAGCATACGGAGACCTGGACGCTCGATGGCGGGCAGCTCAACGATCTCACCTTTTTCGCCGGGATCGAGCCGGGCAAGCCGCTCGTGCGCGAACGCAGCAAGAAACGCGAGCCCTTGCCCAAATTCGGTGCCGGAACCCTGCTCGTGGAACTGCCCGAACTGTTCGAGGCAACCTATCGCACCGCCAAGCAGATCGCCGATTTCCGCGTTACCGATGTGCAGCCGACGCGCTTTCTGGGGCAGGATGGTGTCATGTTCACATATGAATATGTCGACCAGGATCAGCTCACCCGCAAGGGCGAGGCGCATGCCGCGATCATCGCAGGCCGGCTTTACATGATCGGGTTCGATGCCCCGCGGCTCCATTACTTCGAACGCAATATCGACGATTTCCATCGCATTGTTCAAAGCGCGCGCCTGTCCTGAAGCAGCCATGGCCGCGCGCCGGTATTTCGGGACATTCGTACAGGCTTGCGAGGCGCTCACACGTGCAAGACGGGGCGCTGAGACCGGGGCAATGTTCCCCGGATGATATCCGGCCCGTAGCGTTGGCCATAGAAACGGGGCGAGCGACCGCATGCTCCACAGGTCGATCTCCAGAAGCGATCGGAGCGGCGATGCGCCCCACCGCCACGTGTCGCTGCTCGGAGCAGCGGATCGGGCTGGACGATCGTACAGGCCTGGGGCCAACCGGTGGCTATTCGGTGACGTCGTCGAGTGTGAAATAGCCGAGTTTCAGCGACTTGAGCACCAGCTGCGCGCGGTTGGACACGCCGAGGCGGCGGCGCGCATCGGTGAGATATTCGCTCACCGTCTGGTCCGAAATGCCGAGCACCGCCGCGATTTCCCAGCTCGTCATGCCGCGTGCGACCAGCTTGATGCAATCGACCTGGCGAGGCGACAGGCGCTCTTCCTGGGTCACCTGCACCTGGGGCAATTGCGATTGCCATAGCGTGCGCGCCTGTTGCCCGGCGGCAATGCCGAGCAGGATGGCGAGCATGAACGGACGCGCTTCGAGCGGCTCGCCGCCGGCGACGACGAAATGCACCGAGATGGTGGGCCTGTCGGGCATGTGCCCGGCAATGGTACAACCCGAATTCAAGCCCAGCTTGCGCATCTCTTCCAGATATTCGCGCTGGATGCGGGTGAGCGGAATGATCGTTTCCAGATCTTCCCAGCGGATGGCGCCACCGCGGCGCTGGCATGCCGCGAGCACCGGACTGGTCAGGCCATAATCCCGTCGCGCGAACAGATCGTGCCAGGCCTGTGGATAGTTGGTAACCATTTCGGGCTCCATCAGCCCGGATTGCACGTGCACGTGACGCGCCAGCGCTGCATGCGCAAAGCCGAAGGGCGTTGCCGCTTGCGCGGTAATTTCCAGAAGTTCCTCAAGCGTTTGCGCAGCCTCTATGGCCTGCGATGCGCGCTCGACATGGTCCAGTTCGGGCATGAGGCTGGTCGAAATCCCGGTTGGCAATGGTTACGCGCAATAGCAGGGATTCGCCTGCGAGTAACACGGTTAATTGATAATGATTTGCGAATCGCTATTGACGATACGTTCGCTACGCAACGATTAAACCGTTACATCGATCCAGTTCGGATCAATTTCGTCGTCGGGGACAAGATCGGGCGGGGTGGCGCTGGCCGATCGTTTCAGGCGCCAGGGACGCCCAGGGCCGCTGCCGCTTCGCGCACCTTGCGCTGGTCAGCAGCCTTGTTCTTGAGCGCTGCCGTGGCGTCGCGCAGCGCCGCCTGGGCCTTGCCCGTCTCGCCAAGCTGCATCCGGCTGCGCAACAGCATGATCCAGCCATCGGTATCGCCGGGCTCGCGCTTGAGGCGCTCGGCCAGGCCATCGACCATCTGCTGGATCATCATGTCCTGCTGGCCCTGGGGAAGGGCAGCGGCCGCCGCCATTTGGTCGGGCGTCGGGCCGGGGATGCCAGCGGTCGCGGTTTCGGCGCCGTCGGTGCGGAAGCCCGCCGTGGGCGGCGCGAACTTGGCCGAGGCGAGCCGCTTTTCCACGTCGATCCCGCGCTCCTTGCCGACATTGCGGATCACGTCACGAATGTCCTTGGCATAAGGCGCGTCGGCGGGCGTCTCGGCGAGCAGCGCGAACCAGTCCTCGATCGCCTCAGCATGCTTGCCATCGATATCCTTGGCAGCGGCGAGGAAATAGCGCGCGCGCGCATCCTTGGGATCGAGCTCGACCGCGCGTTTGAACGCAGTGCGGGCATCCTGGCTGATCGCCTCGTCCTTGCTGGCCATGACCAGCGCCTCGCCCAGCATCGAGTGATATTCCGAATTGCCGGGGGCCAGCTGGATGGCGCGGCGCATCGCGGTGGCCGATTCGGCAAAGCGCTGCGTCTCGAAATAGCTCCAGCCCAGCATCCGCCAGCCTTCGGCGTCGTTCGGGTTTTCGCGCAGCCGGGCTTCGAGCTGGGTGATGACCTCATCGACCGATGCGGGCTGTCCCTGCGCGTTCAGGGGGGCAACGGGTCCCGATGCAGCGGGTTTCTGGTCGCTATAGACCTTGTACCCCACGGCCGTGACGGCGATCAGCGCGGCGGCCGCCAGCGCGATCGTGCCGACACCGGGGCGGCCGCCGGAAGCGCGCGCGGAAGCCGGTTCTGCCGCAAGGGGCATGTCGGTATCGGTCTGTTGGTCGGTCATGCGGGCTGTCTCTTTGTCGCGTCCGGGTGGAAGGCTAGCCGATCGGCCAGATTTTCCAATTTCTAAGTGGTAAAGATCACATTCTTTGCTAGAAATATCGGCATAGGGTTCGCAACCGAATTTTGGGCAAGTTCTTGCGGCAGCGGGGCAATCTGGCGATAGCAGCACCGATCGGGGAGAAATCGGGTTGCGGGCCGCCGGATGGGGCAGCGTTTGCTGGCAGGCGCGGTCGCGCGAGCGTCCGCAATTGGGGGACGCGAACCAGTGAGCGAGATCTACCGCGTTGCTATCATCGGGTCGGGCCCGGCAGGCAAAAGCGCAGCCGCGCGTGCCGCGAGCCTCGGCATGAGCCATGTCCTGCTCGAAAAGACCGACCATCTTTCGGACACGATCTACAAATACCAGAAGGGCAAGCACGTGATGGCGACGCCATCGCAGCTGGTCCTGCGCTCCGACCATGAGTTCGAGGCGGGCAAGCGCGAGGCGATCCTGGAAAAGTGGAATGCGCGCACCAAGGAACTGAACGTCAACGTGAAGTTCAACGCCGAGGTGAAGGCGATCAAGGGCACAGGCCCCGCGATCGAGGGCAGCGTCCATGTGATCGAACAGCGCGCGCGCGACGGATCGGTGACGAAAAAGGAAATCCAGCGCTACGCCCCGCCCTACGAGATCGAGCTGACCAATGGCGAGAAGATCATCGCCGAGAATGTCGTGCTCGCCATCGGTACCCAGGGCAATCCCAACCGCATGCGCTGTCCCGGCGGCGATCTGCCGCATGTGCAGTACCAGCTGGATGACCCCACCGAATATGTCGATGAGCATATCGTCGTCATCGGCGCGGGCGATGCGGGGATCGAGAATGCACGCGGCCTGGCCGAGGATTCGGCGCAGGGCAACGTCGTCACCATCGTCAACCGCGGACCCGAAGCGCCGAGCCCGAAGGAAACCTTCCCCACCGCCAAGGAGGCGAACGCGCTGGCGCTGCTCGCCGATCGCAATGCGGGCAAGCTGCAGATCCGCTTCGAGACCGATACCGCCAGCATCGAACCCGGCTGGATCACCTTCAGCACCCGCGATGGCGAGGAGCGGGTGCGCTGCGACCGCATCATCGCGCGTATCGGTTCGGCGCCGCCGCGCGCGTTCATCGAGGAATGCGGCATCGCCTTTACCAGCGCCGATCGCCTGGCCTTCCCGCAATTGTCGCCGGTGTTCGAATCGACCGCGCCCAGCATCTTCGTGATCGGCGCGCTCGCGGGCTATCCGCTGATCAAGCACTGCATGAACCAGGGCTATGACGTCATCGAGTTCATCAACGGCAATACCGAACTGAAGCCGGCGGACGAGCCGATCCTCGAGGGCAAGTTCAAGGACCTGCCGGGCCGCAAGTCGGTGGCCGAATGGCTCGACCTGCTGCGCGCGAACGTGACGATCCTCAACGGCATGAACCCGCTGCAGATGCGCGAGTTCATGCTCGATTCGGATGCCAAATTCTATCGCCGCGGCGATGTGATCTTCGAGCGCGCCGCGCCCGGATCGTCGCTGTTCGCGATCGCCGAAGGATCGGTCGCGGTGCAGATCGACCCCAATGACCCGTCGAAGACCGTACCGATCGGCAAGGGTTCGATCTTCGGCGAGGTCGGCCTGATCTCGGGGCGCCGTCGCGGCGCGACCGTGGTCGCTGCCGAGGACACGATCTGCGTCGAAATCTCGCGCAACGCCGCGCTCAAGCTGCAGAGCCAGGTGCCGACCGCGAAAAAGGCGATCGAGCGCATCTCGACCGAGCGCCTTTTGCTGCAGATGTTCGGCTCCGGCCTGAAGCCCGAGGATATCCGCGAAGTCGTCGATACCAGCAAGATCCGCCAGGTGCGGCCGGGCGAGGCGATCCTCAAGGAAGGCGATGAGGGCAACGAGATCTATGTGATCCGCGTGGGATCGATGATCGTCGAGAAGGAGATCGGCGGCAAGCCCGTGTTCCTCTCCTACCTGCCCGCCGGGTCCTATGTCGGCGAAATGGCCTTGATCGCGGGCGGCAGGCGTACCGCGACGGTCAAGGCGGCGATCAAGTCGGAAGTCATCCAGATCGATGGCGATGCCTTCAAGAAGGTGCTGGAGGCCAATCCCGAACTCTTGAAGCGCGCCAAGCGCGACATGGCCAGTCGTCAGGACATCAACGCCTTTATCGAGGCGAAGAAGGACAGCTTCTCGGGCGTGGTCGACATGTATTCGGGCGTGGCCAACTTCCTCGTCGAAAACGGCATCGGCGAGGCGACCGACGTGCTGCTGATCGACGAGACGCTGTGCGTGGGCTGCGACAATTGCGAAAAGGCCTGTGCGGACAGCCATGACGGCCTGTCGCGGCTCGATCGCGAGGCGGGGCGCACCTATGCGCATCTGCACGTGCCGACCAGCTGCCGCCATTGCGAGCATCCGCACTGCATGGCCGATTGCCCGCCCAATGCGATCAATCGCGGCCCCGATGGCGAGGTCTATATCAACGACACGTGCATCGGCTGCGGCAACTGCCAGCGCAACTGCCCCTATGGCGTGATCCGCATGGACAAGGTGCCGCCCAAGAAGCCGAGCCTGCTCTCCTGGCTGTTCTTCGGCTTCGGCCCCGGCCCTGGCGAGCCGAGCAAGAAATGGTCCTATGCCAATAGCGACCACAGCGTCGAAAAGCCCAAAAAGGCGATCAAGTGCGACATGTGCGCCGGGATCGAGGGTGGCCCCAGCTGCGTGCGCGCCTGCCCGACGGGCGCGGCGATCCGCGTTGCGCCGGACGAGTTCCTGACCGTCGCGCGGCTCGAGCAGGAGGAGGCTTGACCATGGCCAGCCAGGCGCAAACCGCCGCACCCGTGGTGCGCAAGAAGACCACCGGACGTCAGCGCAATTCGATGCATGACGGCTTTCTTCGCCACAAGAATTTCCGCTGGATGAAAATCGCGACGGTGCTCAGCATCACGTGCCTCGTCAGCTATTTTCTCATCGACGTGCAGCCGCGGCACAATGGCGGTTCGTGGTATGGCTATACGCTCGGCACCATCGGCGCAGCGCTGATCCTGTGGCTGACCTGCCTGGGCTTGCGCAAGCGCGCGATCACGCCGGGGGGCTGGTCGCTCAAGGCCTGGACCAGCGCGCATGTCTATCTCGGGCTCAGCCTGATCGTCATCGGCACGCTGCACACCGGCTTCCAGCTCGGCTGGAACGTGCACACGCTGGCCTGGTCGCTGATGATGATCGTCATCGTCTCCGGCATTGTCGGCATCTATTTCTACGCGACCTTGCCCGACAATCTGTCGAGCAACCGCGCCGATACCGATGGTGCGGTGACCGAAAAGATGATGATCGAGCAGCTGCGTTCGCTCGACCGGCAGCTGCACGATGCCGGCCAGCCGCTTGATCCTTCGCAGGCCGCGCTGGTCCAGGCTTCGCTCGAGCAGGACCCGTTTGCCGGCAATTTCATCCAGCGCATCACCAACAGCTATTCGGGCTGCGAGACCCGTGCTGCCATTGCCGAGCTGCGCCGGATGCGCGCCTATCAGCCGCGCATGGGCGACGACCCGCTCGACAAGGTCGACGGGCTCTTGCAGCGCAAGGAATCGACGCTGGCGCGGCTGCGCAAGCATCTTCAGATCAAGGCGCTGCTGCAGGTCTGGCTCTATGTCCATGTACCGATGACGTTCGCGCTGCTCGCCGCGCTGTCGGCGCACATTTTCAGCGTGTTTTTCTACTGGTGATCCAAAGTCCCGGGGCGGGGTGTCGGCAAGTGTTGGGGGCAGTTGAATGATGTTTATCGTCCGCCAGGTGGCCTTGAAGGCAGATGGCAGCGAGATCGTCCGCCAGACCGAGGTCGCGGGCGAGGAGATCCTCATCGGCCGCAACGCCAGCAACGGCGTGCACTTGCCCGACCTCGCGGTGAACCCAGTCCACGCGCGCATGGTGCGACGCGGCGGCGAGCTAATCGTCACCGCCGAATCGGCGCAACCTTTCGATGTCGACGGGCGCAGCGTCGAATCGACCTCAATTGATGTGGCGCGCGGTGCCGAACTGCGTTTTGGCGGCCATATCATCGCGCTGGGCACCGAAGGCGATGCGATCACGCTGACCGTTCGCCGCGTCGAAGCGGTATCGGACAGCGCCGAGGACAAGGACGAGGCCGCGATCTATTCGCTGAAAGGTCTGCTGCCCGGCAAGCGGATGAGCGCCTGGGGCTTTGCGCTGCTGGTCCTCATCGCGTGCCTGGCCTGGCCGGTCTATACCTGGTCGAGCTACAAGGACCTGGCCTACAAGGAGAAAATCTCGCGGCCCGCCGGTTTTCATGCCGACACGATGTGGTCTTCGGGCAAGCTCAGCCTGGCGCACAAGACCCTCAAGAACGATTGCCAGTCGTGCCATGTCGATGCGTTCGTGTCCGTCCGCGACAATGCCTGCATGACCTGCCACCAGAAGGATGCAGGACCTCACGCCCCGATGGCGCGTCAGCTCGATGCACGTGGCGACCCCACCGGATTTGCCGCTTTCACCCGATTCGTTGCAGCCAGTTTCAACAAACCTGCGGGACGTTGTGTCGAATGTCACACCGAGCATGAGGGTGCGGGTGCTATGGAACCGACACAGCAGCGATTCTGCGCTGAATGTCACGACGGGATGAACACGCGCTTGACCGACACCAAACTCGGAAATGCCGCCGATTTCGGTAAGGCCCATCCGCAGTTCCAGGCGGCGGTGCTGGTGCGTCCGCTGGTCGGCGACGATGCCAAGGCGCCGCGCAAGCGCATCTCGCTCGACAGGAAGCCCAAGGAAAATAACGGCCTCAAGTTCCCGCACGACATGCATCTGAGCAAGACCAACGGCGTCGCGCAGATGGGACGGCGGCTCAGCGCCAAATACGGCTTTGGCGACGCGCTCGAGTGCAAGGATTGCCACGAGCCGGACAAGAACAATGTCGGCTTTGTCGAGGTTGACATGGAGAAGAGCTGTGCGATGTGCCACAGCTTGGCCTTCGACAAGATCGGCGACACCTATCGCACGCTGCGCCATGGCCAGCCCGAGCAGGTCAAGGCGGATCTGCGCGCCTTCTACCGCTCGACCCCGCCTGCACGCCCGATCAACCTGGGCAGCCTGGCACGCCAGCGCCCCGGCGTCGTGAACTCGCGGCGGACGGCGGCGGATTATGCGCGCGCGGTCAATTTCCGCGGCGGCCGGGCCGATCAGGCGATCCGTCAGGTCTTCAGCCGCGGCGGTGCCTGTTATGACTGTCATGTCGTGGTGCCCCCTTCGGGATCGGGCGGGCTCGATTTCCGTATTGCTCCGGTCGCGCAGACCAGTCGCTACATGCAGAAGGGCTGGTTCACGCACGACGCGCATGACAAGGAAGAGTGCACCAGCTGCCATCTCGCCGAAAAGTCGAGCGATGCATCCGACCTGTTACTGCCCGGAATCAAGGACTGCCGGACCTGTCATGTCGGCGAGACTGGCGCTTCGCTGATCAAGGTGAAGAAACCGGTCGAATCCACCTGCGCAATGTGTCACGATTACCATGCCGATAAGGGGGCGCCATGGCTGCTTCGCGAGCAAGACAAGAAGAAAAAGCGGCCAGAGATTACGGCCTCCATGGCGCATCCGGGAGGGGCAGCGGCGCGGCTGCGACGATAGCTGCCGCGCCTGAGCGCACAAAAGACAGGGGACCGGGTCGCACAATGCTGATAGCTCAGATCACCGATATTCATCTGGGCTTCGATCCGGATAATCCCGCCGAATTCAATCGCAAGCGGCTCGATCAGGTGATCGCCATGTTGCGCGATCTGGACCCGGTGCCCGATCTTCTGCTCGCCACCGGTGATCTGATCGATCGTGGTGACGAGGACAGCTATCGCCGGCTCAAGAATGCGTTTTCGGTCTGCCCGTTCCCGGTGCACATGTGCATGGGCAATCACGACCAGCGCGACACCTTTGCCTCGCAATTTCCCCACGTGCCAATGGTCGACGGCTTCGTGCAGTACGAGGTCGACGCGGGACCCATCCGGCTGCTGGTGCTCGATACGCTCGAAGAGGGGCGGCATGGCGGCGCGTTCTGCGAGATCCGCGCCGAATGGCTACGCGCGCGGCTCGCCGAACAGACCGATCGCCCCACGCTGATCGTCCAGCATCATCCGCCGATCGAGGTCGGCATCGAATGGATGAACACGCACCCCGAAGAGCCCTGGGTCGAGCGGTTGCGCGGATGCCTGGCGAACCGCCCCAATGTCATCGGCATGGTCTGCGGCCATGTCCACCGCGCGATCGTCAGCCAGTGGAACGGCTTTCCCGTCGCGATCTGTCCGTCGAGCGCGCCGCAGGTGGCGCTGGAGCTTGCACCGATCGATCCCGACCGGCCCGATGGCCGCAACATGATCATCGCCGATCCGCCTGCCTTCGCGCTGCACTGGTGGAACGGGCGCGAGCTGATCACGCATTACGAGACCGCCGACGAGCACGTGATGCTGGCGCGCTTCGACGAGAAGATGCAGCCCCTGGTGCGCAGCCTTCTGGCCGAGCGGCCCGCCTGATCGCGGCCCGGGCGGGGGCGGAGGGTCACGGCACCTTGCCGCCTGCGGACCCGGTGGCTATCTAGCGGCGATGACCATTGCACCGACCACGCTCGACCTGATTGGCAACACCCCGCTCGTGCGCCTGCACGGCCCCAGCGAGGCCGCCGGGTGCGACATCTTCGGCAAGTGCGAATACGCCAATCCCGGCGCGTCGGTGAAGGATCGTGCGGCGCTCTATATCGTGCGCGATGCCGAGGAGCGCGGAACGCTGCAGCCCGGCGGCACGATCGTCGAGGGCACGGCGGGCAATACCGGCATCGGCATCGCGCTGGTCGCCAATGCCAAGGGCTACAAGACGATCATCGTGATGCCCGAGACCCAGTCCAAGGAAAAGATGGACACGCTGCGCGCGCTGGGGGCGGAGCTGGTGCTCGTCCCGGCAGCGCCCTATGCCAATCCGGGCCATTTCGTGCACACCTCGCGCCGCCTGGCCGAAGAGACGCCCGGCGCGGTCTGGGCACAGCAATTCGACAATATCGCCAACCGTCGCGCGCATATCGAGGGCACGGCCGAGGAAATCTGGGCGCAGATGGACGGCCGGATCGATGGCTTTACCTGCGCGGCAGGCACTGGCGGCACCATCGCGGGCGTCGGCATGGGCCTCAAGGCGCACGACCCCAATGTCACGATTGCGCTCACCGATCCGCACGGTGCGGCCCTGTTCAATTATTATGCCAATGGCGAACTCAAGGCCGAAGGCTCGTCGGTTGCCGAAGGCATCGGCCAGGGGCGGATCACCGGCAATCTGGAAGATGCGCCGATCGACACGCAGTTCCGCATCTCGGACGAGGTCGGGATCTACTGGGTTCAGCGGCTGCTCAAGGAAGAGGGGCTGTGCCTGGGCCTTTCCTCGGGCATCAATGTCGCAGGTGCGGTCGAGCTGGGGCGGACACTCGGCCCGGGGTCGCGCGTGGTCACCATCCTGTGCGATACCGGGTTCCGCTATCTGTCCACGCTGTACAATCCCGAATGGCTGCGTGCCAAGGGATTGCCCGTCTTCCCCTGGCTGGCCGATTGACCTATACTGGCGCGATGGCCGCTGACAAAGCCCGCACGCCGGGGGGCAATCCCCTGATGCACCGATTGCAGATCGGCATCGGCGGCATCTTTGCCGTGCTGGTGATGGTCGCGCTCGCCGATATGCTGCTGCAACGCGCGGCCACCGAGGCTCCGGCGGAGAGCGCCAGTGTCGCCGAGCCCGGTGTCGCTGCGACCACCGCTCCGCCCGTCGTGCAGCCGCCCGCCGCCAGCGAACCGCTGGTCGATCTGGGCGTCGTCCCCGATCTTCCGGCAGAAGGCATACAGCATAGCGCGGGCGGGCAGACGCCGGTGGTCGGCGAGCTGCAGAACGCGCCGCAATCGGGTTCGCCCAGCCAGCCCCAGCAGTGATGCGCGCAGGGCACGCGCTCGCGGCGGCAAGCCTTGCGGTCACCGCCTGCGTCCCTGCCTCTTCCGAACAGCCGGCCCAGCGCGCTGAACCATCCCCGATCGTCCCCAGCCTGCCGCGACAGAAGATCGCGCTGATGAGCAGCCTGCCGCTGGTCTATGGCGCGGGGGTCGACATGGCGGACGTGATCGCGGGCAAGGCCGATCCGCACCCGCTGCATGCGGCGCTCGCCGCGGCGCATGATCTGGTCGTACCCGATGCCCTGGATGCCGCTGCGCTCAAGGATGTGCGGCTGGCCATATTGGTGCAACCGCGCGCGCTCGGCCCCGACGAATTGGTGGCGCTCGATGACTATGTGCGCGCTGGCGGCCGGCTGCTGCTGTTTGCCGATCCGCAGCTCGATTGGCCGCACGGGGTCGGGCTGGCCGATCCGCGCGGTCCGCAGCGCACGTCGCTGATCTCGCCCTTGCTCCGCCATTGGGGATTGGAGCTGCAAAATCCGGGAATCGAATCGGTCCGGCTGGGTGAATCGGGCGTGTTACTGGTCCATCCCGGGCAATTCGGGGTTCTGCTGGGGAAATCTGGGGACGGATCATGCCACCCGGCTTTCCACGCTTCGGTGGTCCGCTGCAGCATAGGCAAGGGGCGTGCGGTGATCGTTGCCGATGCCGATCTGCTCGATCCTCAAATCCTCGCAAACCGCGCCGTTTCCGGGGCCGCCAACCGCACGTTCATTCGCGATCTGCTGCTCGAACTGATGCAGGAGGACAGCGGATGATGCCAACTGCCCGAATATTTTCGGTTCACCCCGAATATGGAACATTGACCCCAATGTTACCGTTCTAGACCCAAAAAACCCCTTCCATCCCCAACTATCCCTTGTTATGAACCTCCTTAATCGGGGTTCAACCATCTGTGATTCCTTTCCGACCTGCGGCGCTAGCGCGGCGTGGGGGCCTGAGGACTTTGCCTGCGGAGCGACGGGCAAGGGCTGTTTGCAGGTCAGGCAAGGGTCAGGCGAACACCCCCGGCATGTCAGGGATACGCAAGGGCGCGGAAAAAGGGGTGAGTCGACCAAGTGGCGGAAATCAGTGCCTTTTTGGGTTCTGCATTGACCACCATCGACCCCAAGGGGCGGATGGCCATCCCGGCTGCCTTCCGCAATCCCATCATCGCAAACTCGAACGGCGAAAGCGCAGTCGTCTTCTCGTTCAACGCGCAGGGCCAGTGTCTCCAAGGCTATGGCACCGAGCGGCTGAACGCCTTGCTCGAACAGATGCGCCGCCGCGAGGAAATCGCCAACGAGACCGGCGAGGAATTCCGCACCGAACTCTTCGGTGGCCCCAGGTTCAATTCCACCTCGACGATCAGCTTCGACGGCAGCGGCCGTCTTATCCTGCCCAAGATGCTGGTGGCGATGGCGCGGATCGAGAAGCACGTGTTCTTCAGCGGCAACGGCACCGATTTCAGCGTCTGGGGCTACGAGCATCTGATGTCGCTCGACGACCCGCGTCTCGCCTCGCAGCAATTCAACGCGCGTTTCCTGATGGAAGAACTGGGAGGCAAGCGCTGATGGCCGCTGATTCTCCCGCGATGACGCACGACGCGCCGCACATTCCGGTGCTGCTCGCAGAGGTGCTCGAAGGCCTGGCGATCCTGCCGGGTGAAGTGCATGTCGACGCGACCTTCGGTGCAGGCGGATACAGCCGCGCGATGCTGGCCGCCGGTGCCCAGGTCCATGGCTTTGACCGCGATCCCGACGCGGTGGCCACCGGAGCTGCTTTGGCCGGGCAGAGCGAAGGCCGCTTCACCTTCCACGCCGGGCGCTTCTCGCAGCTGGCGCAGATGCTGCGCGCGGCAGGCGTGACCCAGGTCGATGGCATCGTCTTCGATATCGGCGTCTCGTCGATGCAGCTCGACCAGGCCGAGCGCGGCTTCTCGTTCCAGTCGGACGGTCCGCTCGACATGCGCATGGGCCAGGACGGCCTCAGTGCTGCCGATTTCGTCAACACCGCCGACGAAGGCGATATCGCCGATATCCTGTATCTCTATGGCGAGGAGCGTCAATCGCGCCGCATCGCCCGCGCCATCGTCGCCGCCCGTCCGTTGCAGAGGACGCTCGAGCTGGCGACGGTGGTGCGCAAGGCTCTGGGCTATCGCCCCGGCGCGCCGAAGGATCCGGCGACGCGCACCTTCCAGGCGATCCGCATCCATGTGAATGGCGAGCTGGACGAGCTGCGCGAGGGCCTGGTCGCGGCCGAGGCGATGCTCGCACCGGGCGGGCGGCTTGCCGTTGTCAGCTTCCACAGCCTGGAAGACCGCATCGTCAAGCGCTTCCTCAAGGCGCGCAGCGGCGGCGAGGGCGCAGGATCGCGTCACCTGCCCGACAATCCCGGCCAGCGCCGGACCCCCAGTTTCGAGAAACCCGCCAGACCGACCCGGGCGGGCGAGGCCGAATGCGCGCGTAACCCCCGCGCGCGTTCGGCCACCTTGCGGGTTGCAGTCCGTAGCGATGCCCCGGCCTGGGGCGCGCATGACGATGCGGAAAGGCAGGCGGCATGATCCTGGCAGTCAAGCGCCTCAAGACCATCGGCTGGATCGCGCTGATCTTCATCGTCGCGATCGCGCTCTATCCGCTCTCGCTCAGCGTCGCGACGCTGCGCAGCGACCTCACGCGCACCGAGCGCGACATCCTGCGCACCCGCGCCGAGATACGCTATCTGGAAACCGAATTCGCCACCCGCGCGAGCCTTGCCCAGCTCGCGATGTGGAACGACCTCGAATATGGCTATGAGGCGCCCAGCGCCGCTCAGTATCTCGATGGCGAGCGCGAACTGGCCAATCTGGGCGAGATCGACAAGCCGCTCGACGAGCCGGTGCGGGTCGCCGCGATGACGATCAAGCCGCAGGCCGAACCTACGCCGATCAAGCCCGCCGAGCTTGCTGCCAACACGGTCAAGACGCCCGAGCCGCTCTCGGTCTCGGCGAGCGTCGCCATCATCAGCCCGGCGCGCGCTGCGACATCGGCGACCGCACCCAAGGCCGCAAAGGCGGGCGAGGAAAAGGGCTCGGGCCGTCGTCTGCTCGATGACCGGCTGCTCGACCGGATCAACAAACAGGCCGATGCCGAACTGAAGAAGACGGGGGGTCAATGACCGCGCTTGCATCCGGAAGTCACAGGGTTCGTCTGGCCAGCAAGCGCCAGCATCTCACGCTCACCGCGCAGGTCCGCCTGGTCGCGGTGCTCGCGTTGTTTGGCCTCGGCGTCGGCGCGATCCTCCTGCGGTTGACGTTTATCGGCGTGTTCGGCGAACAGGCCCAGGCCGCGACGCGCGGCGCGCTGGTCGATCCGGGGCGGGGCGATATCGTTGATCGCAATGGGGTGCCGCTGGCGCGCACGATCGATGGCTATGCCATCCGCGTGGTGCCGTCGAAGCTGATCGGCAACCGCAAGGTGCTCGCCGCCAAGCTGGCGGAAATCTTCCCCGACACATCCGAGCAGCGCTTCCTCAAGCTGCTCAGCCGCACCAAGCCCACCTATCTGCGCCACCGCGCGATTCCGGAAGAGGTCAATCGCGTCCACGCGCTGGGCGAGGTCGGCATCGAGTTCCCACGCGAGAAGGAGCGCTTCTATCCGCAGCTGCAACTCGCGGCGCATGTCCTCGGCTATGTCCATCCCGATGGCCATGGTGTCTCGGGCATGGAGCGCGCGATGGACCAGGAGCTGCTCGATCCGAAGAAGCGGCTCACGCCCTCGGCATTGTCGATCGACATCCGCGTCCAGGCGGCGCTGGAGGACGAACTCGGCAAGGGCATGAAGGCCTATGATGCCAAGGCCGCAGCCGGGATCGTGCTCGATGTCGAGACCGGCGAAGTGATGGCGATGACCTCGCTGCCCAGTTTCAACCCCAACCAGTTCAACGCCAATAGCGTGGCGTTCGAAGCCAACCAGGTCACTTATCGCTTCTTCGAGCTGGGTTCGACCTTCAAGCCGCTGACCGTCGCGGCCGCGATCGATGCGGGCACGGTGACCAGCATGGCGCGCCGATATGACGCCAGCCGGCCGCTCAGGGTCGCAGGTTTCCAGATCCGCGATTCCCACTCGTCGGGCCGCTGGCTCAACGTGCCCGAAACGCTGGTGCACAGCTCCAACATCGTCACCGCCCAGATTGCCGACGAGCTGGGTCCGGAACGGCTGCAGGCAGTGATGCGCAAGCTGCATTTCGATCGCCAGGCCGATATCAACCTGCGCGAGCGCGCCAAGCCGCTCTGGCCGTCGCAATGGGGACGGTTGACCAACATGACCGTCAGCTACGGCCATGGCATCGCGGTGACGCCGCTGCATCTCGCCTCGGCTTATGCGGCGATGGTCAATGGCGGGCTGTACCGTCCTGCGACGCTGATGAAGCTCAATCCCGCCGACGTGCCGCGGGGCGAGCGCGTGTTCAAGGCCTCGACCAGCGCGCGGATGAACCAGCTGCTGCGCATGATCGTGCGCGATGGCACGGGTCGCAAGGCCGAGGCCCCGGGCTTCCGCGTCGGCGGCAAGACCGGCTCTGCCGAAAAGCCGGGCGCAGGCGGCTACAAGCGCAGCTCGGTGGTCGCGACCTTCGCTGCCGCCTTCCCGATGGACAAGCCGCGCTATGTCGTCATCGTGATGATCGACGAGCCCTCGGGCAACCAGGCGTCGTCCTTCCAGCGCACCGCAGGCTGGACCGCCGCGCCGGTGGTGGCCAAGCTGGTTCCGCGGATCGGCCCGATGCTGGGCGTCATCCCTGACGACAGGCGCGATGTCGATGTGTCCGAACTGATGCCGCTGCTGTGGAAGGCGCCGGGCAAGAAATCGGACGATCCGGTATAGGCAATTATACACAGGCGCCGCGATGCAGGGGGTTGCATCTGAAGCGGCGAAACATAGAGGAGGCGGGGATTTTCAGGGTCGGCAAAAGGGACGTGCAATGAAATTGGGTGAACTGGCTTCGGGTCTTTCCGGCGACGATGCGGCGCGGACTGTCACCGGATTTGCCATCGATCACCGCAAGGTCGCACCCGGCACCGTCTTCGGTGCCTTTGCCGGTGCCCGTTTCAACGGCGAGGATTTCATCGCCGATGCCGTTGCTGCCGGCGCCATCGCCATTGTCGCTGCGCCCAGTGCGAAGGTCGAGGGCGCGGTGCACATCGCCGACGCCAATCCCCGCCGCGCCTTTGCCCAGATCGCCGCGCGCTTCTTCACTCCCGTGCCCGCGCATGTCGCTGCCGTCACCGGCACCAACGGCAAGACCTCGACCGCCGAGATGACCCGGCAGCTCTGGCGCATGGCCGGGCACAACGCTGCCTCGATCGGGACGCTCGGCGTCACCACCTCGGTCGATCAGGCGTCCACCGGGCTCACTACGCCCGATATCGTGACGTTCCTCGGCAACATGTCCGGCCTGGCGCGCGAGGGCGTGACCCATGCGATCTTCGAGGCCTCGAGCCACGGCCTGTCGCAGTTCCGCACCGAAGGACTGCCGGTCCAGGTGGGCGCCTTCACCAATCTCAGCCGCGATCATCTCGATTATCACGGCACGATGGAGGCCTATTTCGAGGCCAAGATGCGGTTGATCGACGAGGTCGTGTCCGAGGACGGCCATTTCGTCGTCTGGGCCGATGACGAATGGTCGGCACGCGTGATCGATCGCGTCAACGCGCGCGGGCTCAAGCTGATGACGGTGGGCGAGGGCGGCGAGGCGATCACGCTCGTAAGCCGCACCCCGACCCAGCTCGGCCAGCAACTGGTGCTCGAGCATGATGGGAAGCAGGTGAAGGTCAACCTGCCGCTGATCGGCGCCTATCAGGCGGCCAATGCGTTGGTGTCCGCCGGCATCGTCATCGCATCGGGTGGCACGCCGGCGCAGGTGTTCGACCATATGGCGCGGCTGCAGCCGGTTCGCGGACGGCTCGAGCGCGCGGTCATCACCCGCGAAGGCGCGCCGGTCTATGTCGATTATGCCCACACCCCCGATGGTCTGGTCGCCGCGATTGCCGCACTGCGCCCGCATGTCTCGGGCAGGCTGATCACATTGTTCGGTGCGGGCGGCGACCGCGATGCCGGCAAGCGCCCCGAAATGGGCAAGGTGGCGGCCGAGCTGTCCGATGTCGTCATCGTCACCGACGACAATCCGCGCTCCGAGGACCCCGCCAGCATCCGCGCCGCGATCATGGCCGCGGCGCCCGGTGCGACCGAGATCGGCGGACGGCGCGAGGCGATTGCCGCTGCCATCGCCATGGCGGGCAAGGACGATATCGTGCTGCTCGCCGGGAAAGGCCATGAGCAAGGTCAGATCGTCGGAGACCGTGTGCTGCCGTTCGACGACGTCCAGGTTGCGCGGGAGTGCGCCGCGTGAGCCTCTGGACGTCCTCCGAGCTCGCGAAGGCAACTGGCGGCACCGCCTCGGCGGAGTTCGAGGTGACCGGCGTCGCGTTCGATTCCCGCGAAATCCAGCCGGGCGACCTGTTCATCGCGATGCGCGGCGAGGCGACCGACGGGCATCTGTTCATCGACCGCGCGATGGCGGCAGGCGCGGCGGGCGTGATCTGCGAGCAGCCGGTCGATCACCCGCATGTGCTGGTGGCGGATAGCGCCGCCGCGCTCACCGCGCTAGGGCATGCCGCGCGCGCGCGGACCGGCGCGACGGTCATCGGCGTGACCGGATCGGCGGGCAAGACCAGCACCAAGGAGGCGCTGTTCCACGCGCTCGACCGGATGGCCCCGGGCGCAGTGCATCGCTCGGTCAAGAGCTACAACAACCATGTCGGCGTGCCCTTGAGCCTGGCACGCATGCCGCGCGACGCCCGGTTCGGCGTGTTCGAGATGGGCATGAACCATGCGGGCGAGCTGGCCGAACTGACCCGCATCGTCCGCCCGCATATCGCGATGATCACGACGATCGCGCCTGCCCATATCGGCAATTTCAGCAATGGCGAGGAAGGTATTGCCGATGCCAAGGCCGAGATCTTCCAGGGTCTTGAGCCCGGCGGTACCGCGATCGTGCCGCACAACAACCGCCATTATCCGCGCCTCTATGCCGCTGCGCAGGCATGCGCCCATGTCATCCGCCGCTTCGGCAGCCAGCCGGACAGCGAAACCCGGCTGATCGATGCGATCCGCGCGCCCGAAGGCGGATCGCTGGTCACTGCCGAGATCGGCGAGGCGCGGCTGTGCTTCCGCGTCTCCGCGCCGGGCGAGCACTGGGTGATGAACGCGCTCGCGGTAATGACCGCGGTCGACGCGGCAGGCGGCGATCTGGCGGTGGCTGGCCTCGCGCTCGCCGATCTGCCTGGCATGTCGGGTCGCGGCGAGCGTGTGCAGGTTGCGACGCCCGATGGCGGCAGTGCGCTGCTGATCGATGAGGCCTATAACGCCAACCCAGCCTCGATGGCGGCGACGCTGGCACTGCTCGGACAGGAACAGGCCAGCCGCCGCATCGCCGTACTCGGTGCGATGAAGGAGCTCGGCGAGACCTCGGACAGCTATCATGCAGGGCTCGCCGCGCCGATCCTCGCGGCCAAGGTCGATCATGTCATTCTGGTCGGCGACGAAATGGCACCCTTGGCCGATGTACTCGCCAATTCGCTTGAGTGGCGGGGCACAATCGCGCATGTGCCCGCCGCCGATGCGGCGCTGAACGCGCTGACGGCCATTTTGGGCGATGGCGATGCCCTGCTCGTCAAGGGGTCCAATTCCGTGGGATTGTCCGCACTGGTGCGCGCGCTGGCAGCATCGCCGGCCGCATCCGCCGTGTCGCGGGAGGGGGTTTGATGCTGTATCTGCTGGCGCAATATCTGGAATTTGAAGGGCCGCTCAACCTCATCCGCTATCTGAGCTTCCGCTCGGGCGCGGCGATCGTCACCGCGCTGTTCATCGGCCTGATCATCGGCCCGCGCTTCATCCTGATGCTGCGCATGCGCCAGGGCAAGGGTCAGCCGATCCGCCTCGACGGCCCGCAGACGCACCTCGCCAAGCGCGGCACCCCGACCATGGGCGGGCTGATGATCCTGATTTCGCTCACCATTTCGGTGCTGCTGTGGATGGACCTGACCAACGTTTTCGTCTGGGCGTGCCTGTGCGTGACGCTGGGCTTCGGGCTGATCGGGTTCCTCGACGATTTCGACAAGGTGCGCAAGGCGAGCCACAAGGGCGTGTCGGGCAAGGTGCGGTTGCTGGGCGAGTTCCTGATCGCCGGCGTGGCGAGCTGGGTCATCCTGGGTCAGACCGGAACCTTGCTCTATGTGCCCTTCATCAACTATCCGCCGTTCGACCTGGGGCTGTTCTACATCCCGTTCGCCGCGTTCACCATCGTGGCTTTCGGCAATGCGGTGAACCTGACCGACGGGCTCGACGGCCTTGCCACCTTCCCGGTGGTGATCGCGAGCCTCGCGTTCCTGCTGATCGTCTACATGGTCGGCAACGCCAAGTTTGCAGCATATCTGGGCATTCCGCACGTGCCGGGCGCGGGTGACCTGGCCATCTATTGCGGCTGCATCATCGGCGCGTGCCTTGCCTTTCTGTGGTTCAACGCGCCTCCTGCCGCCGTGTTCATGGGCGATACCGGCTCGCTGGCGCTGGGCGGCGCGCTCGGCGCGATCGCGGTCGCGGCGCACCATGAAATCGTTCTCGGTATCGTCGGCGGCTTGTTCGTGGTCGAGGCGATGTCGGTGATCATCCAGGTGTTCTTCTTCAAGCGCACCGGCAAGCGCGTGTTCCGCATGGCGCCGATCCACCACCATTTCGAGCAATTGGGATGGGCGGAATCGACCGTTGTCGTGCGCTTCTGGATCATCTCGCTGGTGCTCGCGCTGGCCGGTCTTGCGACGCTGAAGATCCGGTGATCACGTCGCCCGCCTTTGCCGCGAAACGCTATTGCATCCTGGGCCTGGCGCGCTCGGGCCTGGCGACGCTCGATGCGCTGATGGCATCGGGTGCCGAGTGCACCGTATGGGACAATCGCGACGAAGCGCGCGAGACGGCGGTGTCGCACCACCCCGAGGTGCGGATCGGCGATCCGATGGAGATCGACCTCCAAGGGTTCGATGGCCTTATCGTTTCCCCCGGCGTGCCGCTCAACCGCCATCCGGTGGCCGATCGCGCGCGCGCTGCGGGCGTTCCGATCATCGGCGATATCGAATTGTTCGCGCTCGCCCGGGCGAGCCTGCCGCCGCACCGCGTGGTGGGCATTACCGGCACCAACGGCAAGTCGACCACCACTGCGCTGATCCACCACATCATCCGCGAGGCGGGCGTGCCGACGATCATGGGCGGCAATATCGGCCTGCCCATCTTGTCGCAGCCGCCGCTTCCCGAAGGCGGGATCTATGTGCTGGAACTGTCGAGCTATCAGATCGACCTGACCTACAGCCTCGATTGCAATGTCGCGGTGCTGCTCAACATCACGCCCGATCATCTTGACCGCTATGAGGGCTTTGCCGGTTACTGCGCCGCCAAGGCGCGGCTGTTTGCGATGCAGCATGATCCTGAGCATGTCGCGGTGATCGCCACCGATGACGAGCCGACCCGCGGCATCGCTGCGACGCTGACCGACCCGATCGAGGTTCACGCAGCCGATATCTTGGCCGAAGACCAGCGCGCCTGGCCCGCATTGCAGGGCCCGCACAACGCGCAGAATGTCGCGGTCGCGCTGGCAGCTGTCGATGCGCTGGGGCTCGACAAGGCGCGCAGCCGCGCGGCGCTCGCCACCTATTCCAGCCTGCCGCACCGCATGGAGCGCACCGCCGAGCATCGCGGCGTGCTCTATGTCAACGACAGCAAGGCGACTAATCCGGCCTCGACCGCGCCTGCGCTGGGGGCCTATCCGCGCATCCACTGGATCGTCGGCGGCCTCCCCAAGGGCGACAGCCTCGACGAATGCGCGCCGCATTTCGATCATGTCGTTCACGCCTATACCATCGGCGAGGCCGGGCCGGTGTTCGCGGACCAGCTCGAAAAGGTCATGCCGGTGACCCGTGCCGAGCTGATGGCGAACGCGGTGCGCAGCGCGATGGCCAATGCGAAGCCGGGCGAGGTGGTGCTGCTGTCGCCGGCCTGTGCCTCGTTCGACCAGTTCCGCGATTTCGAGGCGCGCGGCGACTGCTTCCGCAAGATCGTCGATGCGCTGATTGCCGAAGATGCGAACCACGAGGAGGATGCCGAGCGATGAGTGATCTTGCTGCCACCGCCCCCGCAACCGGTCTTTCGGGCAAGCGCGCGTACAAGCTGCCGCGCAATCTCGGGCGCAGGCTGGGCCGCAGCGACCGGTCGCAGCTGGCGATCTGGTTCTGGGAACTGGACCGCGTGCTGCTGGCAATGATCATGATGCTGATCGCCATCGGCCTGATCGCGGTGCAGGCGGCATCGCCCGCGACCGCGCGCCGCCTTTCGACCGCGACCGAGACGCTGAGCCCGCTCTACTTCTTCTACCGCCAGCTTGGTTGGGTGATCGTCAGCCTGGGCTTCATGTTCGTGGTCTCGATGCTGCCCAAGCGCGAGGCGCGCCGCCTGGCGATCATCATGGCGTGCGTATTCTTCGTGCTGCTCGCCCTGGTGCCGATCTTCGGCAATGCCGTGAACGGGTCGAAGCGCTGGATCGGCTATGGCATCGGCATCCAGCCGTCCGAATTCCTGAAACCCGCCTATGCGGTGACCATGGGCTGGATCATCTCGCTGCGCGTCAAGGACCCGAGCCTGCCAGTGCTCAAGCTGTCGATGGCGATCACCGCGTGTATCGCGGTGCTGCTGATGCGCCAGCCGGACCTTGGCCAGACGATCATGTTCATCGGCATCTGGTTCACGCTGATGCTGCTGGCTGGCCTGCCGATGCAGGTGGTCGGCCTTGGTGTCGGTGCGGGCGCGGTGGGCATGACGCTCGCCTATTTCTTCTATCCGGTGGCGACGCAGCGCATCAACGGCTGGCTGTTCGGCGCGGGCGAGTATGACCATGTGATGTTCGCGCACAAGACGCTGACCGGCGGTGGGCTGATCGGCACCGGACCGGGCCTGGGCGTGCACAAGTTCAACCTGCCCGAGGCGCATACCGATTATATCTTCTCGGTCATCGGCGAGGAGTTCGGCCTGCTCGCCTGCGCCGCCATCGCTCTGGTCTATTTTGCGATCATCGTGCGCATCTGCATGCGGCTGCTCGACGAGCGCGACCTGTTCACCATCCTCGCGGTGACGGGCCTTACCGCGCAGCTCGGCGGGCAGGCGTTCATCAACATCGCGGTGAACCTGCAATTGTTCCCCTCCAAGGGCATGACGCTGCCGTTCATCAGCTATGGCGGCTCTTCGATGATCGCGCTCGGCATCGGCGCGGGCTTGCTGCTGTCGCTCACCCGGCGTAACCCGTTCGAAGACCGCAGCCTGCTCGGACCGGACTGGAAGAACTGATGACCATCTCACGCCATTATGTGCTCGCCGCAGGCGGCACCGGCGGACATTTGATTCCGGCCTATGCGCTTGCGCGCGAATTGCAGCAGCGCGGGCATCATATCGCGCTGGTGACCGACGAGCGCGGCGCGAAGATCCCCGGAATTTTCGAGGGCGATCAGGTGCACATTCTGCCGCCCGGACGCATCGCGGGCGGGCCGATCGGCTGGCTCCGCGGCATGAGGGGCATCTGGGCGGGCCGCTCCATGGCGCTCAACCTGTTCGAGAATTTCCAGCCGAGCGCGGTCATCGGTTTCGGCGGCTACCCCGCGCTGCCGACGCTGCTCGCGGCGCAGAAGGCGCGCATCCCGACGATCATCCACGAGCAGAATGCGGTGCTGGGGCGGGTCAACCGCTTCATGGCAGGCCGGGTCAACGCGATTGCCACTGCGTACAAGCAGGTCGACCGGCTGAACCCCAGGCTCAAGGATCGCGTTCATCTGGTCGGCAATCCGGTGCGCGACGCGGTGCTCGGCTTGCGCGGCGAGAATTACCCGCCGCTGTTGGAGGATGGCGTGTTCCGCGTGCTCGTCACCGGGGGGAGCCAGGGCGCGCGGGTGCTGTCCGAAGTCGTGCCCGATGGCCTGGCGATGCTGCCGGTCAATCTGCGCCGCCGCCTCCAGGTGGTCCAGCAGTGCCGCGAGGAGGATATCGAGGGCGTCCGCGCCAAATATGCCGAGCATGGCATTCCGGCGGAACTCGCCACCTATATGAACGACCTGCCCGAAAAGCTCGGCTGGTCGCACCTGTTCATCGGCCGTGCGGGCGCATCGACGATCGCCGAGCTGACGGTTGCTGGCCGCCCGGCGATCCTGGTGCCGCTGCCGATTGCCACCGACGACCACCAGACCGCCAATGCGCGCGAGATGGTCAAGGCCGGCGGCGCGCGCTCGATCCGGCAGGAGGCTTTCACGCCCAAGGAACTCGCCAAGCAGATCCAGAAGATGGCGCTCGACCCGCAGGCGCTCGAGAATGCGGCGCTTGCCGCGCACAAATGCGGTTACCCTAATGCGGTGCGCGATCTCGCCGATCTCGTCGAGAGCTTCGGCGCCGCGCCGCTCGCAGACATTATTCGCGTGGCTCCCGCCGCCAAGGGCCAGGCCCTGGGCGGCGAGGCCCTGGCCCGCGAAGCTGAAGGACAGGAAGCATGAAGGGCGTCGGAATCGACATCGGTACCATCCATTTCATCGGCATCGGCGGCATCGGCATGTCGGGCATTGCCGAGGTGATGCACAATCTGGGTTACAAGGTGCAAGGGTCGGACATTGCCGAAAGCTATGTCGTCGAGGGCCTGCGCAAGCGCGGCATCAAGGTGATGATCGGGCACAAGGCGGAAAATCTGGGCGACGCTGCGGTGGTCGTAACCTCGACCGCGATCAAGCGCGGCAATCCCGAAGTCGATCTGGCGCTCGAGAACCGCGTCCCTGTCGTCCGCCGCGCCGAGATGCTGGCCGAGCTGATGCGGCTCAAGTCCACCGTCGCGGTCGCCGGCACGCACGGCAAGACCACGACCACCTCGATGATCGCGGCGATGCTCGACGCAGGCGGCATCGACCCCACCGTGATCAACGGCGGCATCATCAACAATTACGGATCGAACGCGCGCCTCGGCGACAGCGAATGGATGGTGGTCGAGGCCGACGAGAGCGACGGCAGCTTCCTGAGGCTCGACGGCACGATCGCGGTCGTCACCAATATCGATCCCGAGCATCTCGACCATTATGGCAGCTTCGACCGGGTCAAGGACGCCTTTGTCGAGTTCGTCCAGAACGTGCCCTTCTATGGCGCGGCGATCCTGTGCCTCGACCATCCCGAGGTCCAGGCGATCCTGCCGCGTGTCAAGGACCGGCGCGTGGTGACCTATGGTTTTTCCGCCCAGGCCGATGTGCGCGGCGACAATGTCGTCTCGATCCCCGGCGGCAACCGCTTCGACGTGACCGTGCGCGAGCGCGACGGCTCCACCCGCCAGATCACGGGCATCGAACTCCCCATGCCGGGCCGCCACAATGTGCAGAACGCCATCGCCGCGATCGCGGTCGGGCTGCAGATGGGCATGGCGGACGCCGATATCGTCACCGGCTTTGCCAAGTTCGGCGGGGTCAAGCGCCGCTTCACCAAGGTGGGCGAAGTCGATGGTGTGACGATCATCGACGATTACGGCCATCACCCGGTGGAAATCCGCGCGGTGCTGGCGGCGGCGCGCGAGGGGGTCAAGAACCGCATCATCGCGGTGGTCCAGCCGCACCGATATTCGCGTCTGGGCGATCTGATGGACGAGTTCCAGCAGGCGTTCAACGATGCTGATATCGTCTATGTCGCGCCGGTCTATGCGGCGGGCGAGGAGCCGGTCGAGGGCGTGAGCGCCGAAACGCTGGCGAGCGGCCTCAAGCAGCGCGGCCATCGCCAGGCGCGTACGATCACCGGGCCGGACGAGCTGGCCGATCTGCTGGCGGCCGAGGCGCAGGACGGCGACATGGTCATCTGCCTGGGCGCAGGCGATATCACGAAATGGGCGGCGGGCCTGGCTGCGGCGATTGGTTCGCGGAGAGTGCCTGCGTGATTTCAACCGCGCCTCGTCCTGAAACCATGCCCGATGTACGCGGCAAGCTGACGGCGCATGCGCCGTTGGCCCCTTTGGTGTGGTTCAAGGCCGGGGGCGCCGCCGACTGGCTGTTCGAGCCCAAGGACGCCGATGACCTCGCGCAATTCCTGGCCGCGCTCGATCCGTCCGTGCCTGTGATGGCTTTGGGACTGGGATCGAACCTCATCGTCCGCGACGGCGGCGTGCCCGGTGTCGTGGTTCGCCTCGGCAAGGCTTTCTCTAAGGTCGAGCGGATCGATGACGTGACGCTGGCCTGCGGGGCAGGGGCCTCGGGCATTCTGGTCTCCTCGACCGCGCGCGATGCCGGTATCGGGGGCCTGGAATTCCTGCGCTCGATCCCCGGCACGGTCGGCGGTTTCGTGCGGATGAACGGCGGTGCCTATGGTCGCGAGGTCAAGGATATCCTGATCGACTGCGAAGTCGTGCTGCGCAACGGCAAGCGCCAGACCCTGCAACTCGCTGACCTGCACTACACTTATCGGCATTCGGAACTGCCCGAAGGTGCGATCGTGATCGCGGCGACCTTTCGCGGCCATCCCGATGCGCCGGAGGCGATCCAGGCCGAGATGGACCGCATCGCCGCCTCGCGCGAGGCGAGCCAGCCGCTGCGCAGCAAGACCGGCGGATCGACCTTCAAGAACCCGGAAGGGCACAAGGCCTGGCAACTCGTCGATGCGGCCGGCTGTCGCGGCCTGATGCTCGGCGGCGCGCAGGTCAGCGAGAAGCACACCAATTTCCTGATCAACACCGGCACCGCCACCAGCGCCGATATCGAGGCGCTGGGCGAGGAAGTCCGCGCCCGCGTCCTCGCGCAATCGGGTGTCGCGCTGGAATGGGAAATCCAGCGGATAGGAAAGCCGAATTCATGACCCTGCCCAAGCTCCATATTGCCGTGCTGATGGGCGGCTGGTCGGCCGAGCGCGAGGTGTCGCTGATGAGCGGCGAGGGCGTCGCCAAGGCGCTGGAATCGCGCGGGCATCAGGTGACGCGGGTCGACATGGACCGCAATGTTGCTGCCGTGCTGGCGGGCATCCGTCCCGATATCGTGTTCAATGCGCTGCACGGCACGCCGGGCGAGGATGGCAGCGTGCAGGGCATGCTCGACCTGATGCAGATTCCGTACACGCATTCGGGCATGGCGACCTCGGTGATCGCGATCGACAAGGTGCTGACCAAGCAGGCGCTGGTGCCGCATGGCATCCCGATGCCGGGCGGGTATATCGTCCGGTCGGAAAGCCTTTATGCGGGCGATCCGCTGCCGCGTCCCTATGTGCTGAAACCCGTCAACGAGGGCTCGTCGGTGGGCGTCGCCATCGTCAAGGCGGACAGCAATTATGGCGACCCGATTGCCCGAGACGCCATCGGCCCATGGCAGGAGTTCGACGAACTGCTCGCCGAACCGTTCATCAAGGGCCGCGAACTGACCACTGCGGTGCTGGGCGACCGCGCGCTGGGCGTTACCGAATTGCAGACCAAGTCGGGCTTTTACGACTATGACGCCAAATATACCGACGGGCTGACGCTGCATATCTGTCCGGCGGAAATCCCCGAAGAGATCGCGCAGCGCTGCATGGAGCTGGCGCTCAAGGCGCACAACATCCTTGGCTGCAAGGGCGCGTCGCGCTCCGATTTCCGCTGGGATGACGAAAAGGGGCTGGAAGGGCTGTACCTGCTGGAGGTCAACACCCAGCCGGGCATGACCCCGCTCAGCCTCGTGCCGGAACAGGCGGCGGCGATCGGCATCAGCTATGCCGATCTGGTCGAGATCATCGTTGAACAGGCATTGGGGGGCACCCGGCATGGCGACACGGATTAAGCGCGGCACATCGGCGAAACGGGGCGCGACGCGCGCCAAGCCGCGCACGCCGCAGCGCTCGCGCACCAACGCGTTTCTCGCCCGTCTGCCTTTTACCGAAGAGCAGATGCAGAAGGCCGCGACCATCGGCATCCTGGGCATTCTCGCACTGGGCGGCGTCATCACCGCCCAGTTCATGGGCGTGCCCGGAATGGTCCAGGAAGAAATGGCGCTCGCCGCCGGACGCGCCGGGTTCGAGGTCAAGAAGGTCGAGGTGCGCAACGTCGACAAGATGAACGAGCTCAAGGTCTACGAGATCGTGCTCGCGCAGAAGGACCGGTCGATGCCGCAGGTCGATCTGGAAGAGCTGCGCCGTGAGCTGACCCGGTTCAGCTGGATCGCCGATGCGCGTATCTCGCGCCAGCTGCCCGACACGCTGATCGTCGATATCGTCGAGCGCGAGCCGCTGGCGGTGTGGGAGGATCGTGGGCGCGTGATGCTGGTCGATGCCGAGGGCGTCGCGCTCGAGCCGAGCGCCGGCCAGATCGATCCGAAGATGCTGCGCATCGTCGGCAAGCGCGCCAATACGCGGATCAAGGATCTCACTAAGCTGCTCGACGCCGCGCCCGCGCTGACCCCGCAGGTCAAGGAGGCCGAATGGGTCGGCAACCGACGCTGGAACCTCAGCTTCCATACCGGCGAGGTGCTGGCGCTGCCCGAGGGCGAGGATTTGTCGCAGGCCGCGCTGATCAACTTCGCGCGGATGGACGGGGTCAACCGGCTGCTGGGCAAGGGCGTGACCTATTTCGACCTGCGCGATCCCGAGCGCGCCTATCTGCGCCGTCCGCGTAGCCCCGCCAAGCCCGAAGGCGATGCCCTGGCATCGGCAGCCGACCAATGAGCAGCGGCAAGGCACGCAAGGGCGGCGCGGCCGTCCCCCGGATCGAGAAGACCTATGGCGCGCTCGACATCGGCTCGTCCAAGGTCTGCGCGATGATCATCGGGCGCACCGACGCGGGCGAGCTGCTGGTGCTGGGCACTGGTCAGCGCGCCAGCGAGGGCGTCAAGCGCGGCTATATCACCGACATGGCCGCGACCGAGCTGGCGGTGCGCGAAGCGGTGGAACAGGCCGAGCGGATCGCGGGGCTCAACATCGACCATGTCCATGTCGGCTGCACTTCGGGCGGGCTGACCAGCACGATCGCGCGGGTCGAGATCGATCTGGGCGGCGGGCGGATCGACGAGGATGATGTCGACCATCTGCTGGCAGCGGGGCGCGAGACGATCCAGCCCGGCGGTCGCATGGTGCTGCACGCGCAGCCCGCGCTCTACACGCTCGACGGCGCAACCGGCGTCAAGAAGCCGATCGGCCTGCATGCCGAGCGGCTGGGCGTCGATATCCACGTGATCTTTGCCGACGGTGCGCCGGTGCGCAATATCGACCAGACGGTCGCGGCCGCCTATCTCGGCGTCAGCGGCATCGTTGCCGCGCCGATCGCCGCGGGCACTGCGGTGCTGGGCGAGGAAGAGCGCGAGCTCGGCGTCGCGCTGGTCGAGATGGGCGCGGCGGTCACCAATATCTCGCTCTATGCCGGCGGCATGCTCGTCGGGTTGTTCACCATTCCCTTCGGCGGCGCGGACATTACCGATGCCATCGCCTCCGCCTTCGGGCTGCGCCGGGCGGAGGCCGAGCGGATCAAGTGCTTTCATGGTGCCGCGACATCCTCGCCGCGCGACAATCACGACATGATCGACCTGCGTCTGCCCGAAGAGGACAGCAAGCTGGTCGGCGCAGGCGGGAGGACGGATGACAAGCATTCGATCAGCCGCGCGCAGCTCGTCTCGGTGATCCGCCAGCCGCTCGACTATCTGATCGGCGAGATCACCAAGGGGCTGAAGGAACTGGGCTTTACCGGCGCGCAGGGCCAGCGGATCGTGCTCACCGGCGGGTGCGCCGAACTGCGCGGGCTTGCCGATCACATGCAGGTGGCGCTGGGCCGCACGGTGCGGATCGGTCGCCCGACCGGCATCGCGGGCCTTCCCGATGCACATGCGGGTCCGGCCTTCTCGACATTGGCGGGACTGGCGCTGTTCGCGGCCGACGAACCGGTCGATATTCGCAGCGTTGCCTCCAGCTATCAGCAGGTTCACCGTCATTCTGGCGCTGCTGTTCTGCAGCGATTGTGGCGTGCCCTGGTTGGAAATTTCTGACGATGCGGCGCGGTTCGTCGTCTTGCATGCAGGAAGTGGTGGAAAAACCCGATTTTTTGGGTGAATTCGCGAATCAATCTGTGCAATGTGGTTTTTGGTATTTGCTTCAGAATAATGAAGCAGGGGAGAATTAAGGCATGAGCATCACCATCGGACCGCCGACCGTCGACGAACTGCGCCCGCGCATTGCGGTGATCGGGATCGGCGGGGCTGGCGGCAACGCCATCGCCAACATGATCGCGGCCAGCGTCGAGGGCGTCGATTTCATCGTCGCCAATACCGACGCGCAGGCGCTGAACAGCTCGACCGCCGAGCAGCGCATCCAGCTGGGTCCCGATGTCACCCAGGGTCTGGGCGCCGGATCGCGGCCCGAAGTCGGCCGTGCGGCAGCGGAAGAGACCGTCGGCGATATCGAGGCGATCCTCGAAGGCACGCACATGTGCTTTATCGCGGCCGGCATGGGCGGCGGCACCGGCACCGGTGCAGCGCCCGTGATCGCCAAGGCTGCGCGCGATCGCGGCATCCTGACCGTCGGCGTCGTCACCAAGCCGTTCACCTTCGAAGGCACGCGGCGCATGCGCGCTGCCGAAGCGGGCATTGCCGAGCTGCAGAAGAATGTCGACACGCTGATCGTCATTCCGAACCAGAACCTGTTCCTGGTCGCCAACCCGAACACGACCTTCAAGGAAGCCTTCCAGCTGGCGGACGAGGTGCTGCAACAGGGCGTGCGTTCGATCACCGACCTGATCGTCAATCCCGGCCTGATCAACCTCGACTTTGCCGATATCCGTTCGGTGATGCGCGAAATGGGCAAGGCGATGATGGGCACCGGCGAGGCCGAGGGCGATGGTCGGGCGCTCGAAGCCGCCGAGCGCGCGATCGCCAACCCGCTGCTCGATGGCGTGTCGATGAAGGGCGCCAAGGGCGTCATCGTTTCGATCACCGGCGGCGACGACATGCGCCTGATGGAAGTCGACGAAGCGGCCAACCATATCAAGGAACTGGTCGATCCCGATGCCAACATCATCTGGGGCAGCGCGTTCAACCCCGATCTCGAAGGCAAGATCCGCGTCTCGGTGGTCGCCACCGGAATCGATGGCGATGCGATGCAGCAGGGGCAGGAAGAGGCGCGTCCGTTCTCGCTGAACCAGGCCGCCCCGCGCGCCTTCGCTGCGCCGACGCCCGCACCCAGCTTCGCCGCGGCCCCGCGCCCGGCACCCGCCCCTGCTCCGGCGCCCACGCCAATTGCGGCGGCCGAGCCCGAAGCGCTTGACCTCGGCGTTGCAGCCCAGTCGCTCGACGACGATGCCGGCGCCGATGAGCTGCTGCTCGATCCCGCGAGCGCCCAGCTGCCGCAGGAGCCCGCACCGTTCGTTGCGCCGCCCGCGCAGACGGCAGATCCGGTCGCCAAGGCCCCGCGTGTCGCAACCGGCGGTGGCACCCTGTTCGAACGGATGTCGAGCCTGTCGCGCGGCGGTGCCCGCAGCGAGGACGAGGGAGATGACGACGGTGCCGATGCACCGCCGCTCAACATCCCGCGCTTCCTGGGCCGCCAGAACAACCAGTAATCCTGCTGCCCGCCGCGTGCCTGTGCACCCGGCGGGCATTTGGTTCCCGCAAGCCACCGAATACCGCACACGCCCTGCCGTGATGCCCGGTATGCTGCGCTTGCAATCGTGCCTGCAAAGCGCGACTGACGGGGCGATATGGCTTTGACCCCGTTTTTGCGTCACCGGAAACTTCGTTTCGCTGCTCTGCTTGGCGCGGTTGCCAGTGTTTCGCTCACCTCTGCCCAGGCGCAGGAGGAAGGGCCCGATGCGCCCGAAACCGGTTATAGCTCGCTCGATGTCGCGCAGCCACGCGGCACGCGCGAGTTGCAGAATGCGTTGCAGCGGCTGGCGCTCTATCCCGGTGACATCGACGCGCTGATCGATGCAGGCAATGCCGCCCTGCTGCTGCAGGACCCGCAGGCGGCGATCGGCTTTTTCGCGCGCGCCGATGAGATGTCGCCGGGCAATGGCCGGGTGAAGGCCGGGCTGGGCTCGGCGCTGCTGCTCAACGAGAACCCCTATGAAGCGCTGCGCCTGTTCGACGAGGCGAAGAGGCTGGGCGTGCCTGAGACCGTCTATGCCGCAGACCGGGGTCTCGCCTACGACCTGGTCGGCAATTCGAACGCCGCGCAGGACGATTACGAACTGGCACTGCGCCGCGGAGCCGATGACGAGACCATCCGTCGCTATGCGCTGTCGCTGGGCATTTCGGGCGACCGGGCGGCTGCCGAAGCCCAGCTCGATCCGCTGCTGCGCAAGCGCGACGCTGCGGCCTGGCGCACCCGCGCCTTCGTGCTCGCAGTGTCGGGCGATGCCGAAGGGGCCATTGCGATTGCCGATGCGACGATGCCCAAGCGCATGGCCGCGTCGATCGAGCCCTTTTTCCGCTTCATGGGCCGGCTCACCCCGGCACAACAGGCTGCAGCGGCACATTTCGGGCATTTCCCGGCAGCGGCGGCGGTGGGCAAGGACGATCCGCGCAACCGGCAATATGCATCGCTGGGTACGCCGCGCGTCCGTTCGGGCCGTGCCGATGCAGGGCTGATCCCGGCGGGCGAGCCGCTGGGTCCGACGCCCGAGACCAAGAGCCGCCGGGTGGCAAAGGTCGACAAGTCGCAGCGGCGTATCCCGGGCAAGCTCTCGAAAAAGGAGCGCGAGGCGATCGCGCTTGCCCAGGCGCAGGCCGCTGCACAGCCCGTCCCGGTTCAAACACGCGCGCCGGGTCCCGTGCCGCCGCCCGATCTGCTGATGCCCGGGCGCGGCACCTCATCGGCGCCATCGCAGCAGACCATCCAGACGATCCAGAATGTGCAGACCGCCCGCGCGACCGTTCAGCCGCTGCCCGGATCACGCGCGACCGTTCAGTCCTTGCCCGACAGCAGTGCGGCGTCACGCAACGCGGCGGCAGCCCCGGCCAACGTCGCACGTGGCGGCGGCGATCGTCCTGCCCTGGCGACCAACGTCCAATCCGGCGTACAGCCTGACCGACCGGCGGATAACCAGCTCGCGCTCGCGACCTCGGTCAGGGTCACTGACCTCAAGGAACTGCCAGCACCATCGTCCGCGCGCGATCGGGCAACGCAGGGCCCGCTGATCGGCCCTGATGACAAGGTGGTCGTGCTTTCAGGCATGACAGAGTTGCCGCGGCCCGGCTTCACTTCGGTCGCCAATCCGACAGCGGCAACGACGAGCGCGACGCCGCCCCCTCCGCCTGCGACCAGCGCGCCAGGCTCGGCAGCGCCAACGGGGCTTGCAGGCTCTGCAGTGACGTCGACCAATGCCGTTGCGCCGGGGCAGGCGCCTTTGACCTTGTCCAGTTCCAGTCCGGCGGCGGCCAGTGCCACGACGGCCAGCGCGGGGGCTTCTCCGGCGACTGTGCAGCCGCTGCCATCCGCACCAGAGCCTGCCCGGATCAGCCTGGCGTCGGTCATTGCCAGCATTCAGGTTCCCGCAGCCGAGCTCGCGCCAGCGGACTATGCGGTCGATGTTACCAAGCTGCCGCCAGCACCGAAAAAGCCCGACGAGAAGGAACTTGCCGTCAAGAAGGCGGAAGAGGACAAGAAGCTCGCCGACAAGAAGCTGGCGGACAAGAAGGCAGCGGACAAGCTGGCAGCCGAGAAAAAGGCTGCGGCTGCGAAAAAGGCCGAGCCCAAGCATCCCAAGCGCTATTGGGTGCAGGTGGCAGGCGGTGCCAATCGCGCCGACCTTTCCAAGGAATGGAAGCGGCTGACCACGACCTCGCCCGCCCTGTTCAAGGGCAAGCAGGGCTGGTGGACGCCGCTCAATGCCACCAACCGGCTGCTGACCGGGCCGTTCAAGAGCGCGGACGAGGCGCAGGCCTTCGTCAACACGCTGGCCAAGAACAAGCTGTCGGGCTTCACCTTCACCAGCCCGGCGGGCCAGGAAGTCACCGCGCTCGGCAAGTAAACGTGCGGATTACATCACCGCGTCGCGGATCAGCCGGTGCACATTGGTATTGGCTTTTAGCCGGCTGCCGAGCAGGAACACGCCGCCGATCTTGCGCTGGATGAACAGCGTATCGACCGGGGGGACCTGCCAGAAGGTGCGTTCCTTGGCAAAGGCCATGCCCTCGTCGCGCAGTTCGCTCGTCATCTCGTTGGAAGAGAAGTCGAACGGCCCGTCGATGCGCAGCGGCTCGAACGCCGTGTCGAACATCCCCAACACCGCCACCTTGTGGCTCTCGGGCGCATCGGGATGAAGCATGCCCAGGGTCAGGCCTCCCTCGCGCATCAGGGCGATATCGCGCTCCAGCCCTCCGCGCAGCAGCGTGCGATAGGCGTTCGACACCCGATCCTTGACGATGCGCGTTGCGCCGAAATCGAGCAGCACCAGCTTGCCGCTGGCCGGATCGAAGCGGTAATTGGCGAAATTGGGGTCGGTCTGCATCAGCTTGAACTCGAACAGCTCGCGCAGCAGCAATCCGACAAGCCGCAGCACGATGCCGTCGCGCGTCGCCTGGTCCATGGCGATCGTGTCCTCGATCGCGATGCTCTCGACATAATCCATCGCGAGGATGTCGGTGGTGGTGAGGTCGGCATGCAATGCGGGGACGCGGAAGTCCGCATTTCCTGCGAGCAGCTCGCCGAAGCGCGCCAGGTGCGCCGCCTCGTGCGCATAGTCGGCCTCTTCGTGCAGCTGCGCCTTGGCGTCGGCCAGCATCGGGTCGATGTCGAGCTCGGGCGGCAGCAGCCCGGTGAGCTTGATCAGCGCGGCGACATTGTCGACATCGCTGTCGATGCTCTGGCGCACGCCGGGATATTGCACCTTGATCGCAAGGTCGCGCCCGTCGAGTGTCTTTGCGCGGTGCACCTGGCCGATCGAGGCGGCGGCGACGGGCCTGAAATCGAAGCTGGCAAAGCGCTTTTCCCAGCCGCGACCCCAGTTCTGATTGAGCACATTGCGCAGCTGGCCCTGCGGCATGTGCTGCGCATCGGCGCGCAACCGGCTCAATATATCGGTCAGCTCGGGCGGAAGGAAATCGCCGGTGTCCATCGACATCAGCTGGCCCAGCTTCATCGCCGCGCCGCGCATCGTCGCCAGCCGGTCAGCGATCTTGCGCGCGTTGGCGGGGGTGAGCAGCAGGTCGCCGATCGAGGGACGGCGGCCCTGCGCGAGCTGCTTGGTGCCATCGACGAGCATCGATCCGGCGACGCCGCCGACCATGGTGCCGAAGCTGGCAAAGCGGGAGAGGCGGCCGCTGGGGACGGCCTGGCCGGAAGATCGCGTTCTGGGGGGGAGCATCGGGGTGTGTCGGCCTGTCAGCTTGGCGCGACCGGGATAGGCGCGCGCCTCGCCCGCTATGTAGGTGCGCGCCTGCCTAGCTGCAACTCGCCCCGCCCAGCACGCAGAAGCGCGCGCAATGCGGATGGTTGAGCGATACCGCGCGCGATGCCTCGGCCAGCGTCGCGCCCATGTCGAAACCGGGATCATGGGGCAGCAGCGTGCACGCCGCGACGGTCGGCGCATGTGCGCCCTTGTGCTTCACCACCATGCGGCTGGTCGCGCACATCATCGCATCGGGGCTCTTGCCCAATATGTCCCAGCAGCCCGTGCTGATCTCGGCGATGTCGGCGCCTGCGTCCATTTCCGGAAACATCACGAACTGCTGCGGATTGCCGGTGTCGATGGCAAGGCCCAGCCGGTCGAACAGCGCCGCAAAACCGGCGCGCGCTTCGGCATCGCTTTCGTGCGCCAGATGCCGTCCGGCGATCGCGATCCTGAAGCCGTGCTGCGCCAGCCATTGCAGGCCGGACAAGGCCTTGTCCCAGCTGTTCGCGCCGCGTTCGGCCTCGTGGACGGACTGGGTGTAATGGTCCAGGCTGACGCGGATGGTGAGCCGGTCGCCATGCCGCGCCTTGAGCTCGAGCAGCGCCGCCTCGTGCCGCCGCATCGGGCGCATCGCGTTCGACAGGACCAGCGTCTCGAAGCCGCGCGCCAGGCAAAGTTCCAGGATCGCGATGATGTCCGGGTTCATGAACGGCTCGCCCCCGGTCAGCCCGATCTCGCGCGTGGGGAGGCCGCTGGCAGCAATCTCGTCGAGATATTCAGTGACCTCGGCGAGCGAGAGATAGACCAGCGCATCGTTACGCGGAGAGCTTTCGATATAGCAGCTCAGGCACGCGAGGTTGCACAGGGTTCCGGTGTTGAACCACAGCGTCTCCAGCCCGGTCATGCGGACGCTCGCGCGCGTTTCGCCCTTGGCGGTGACCAGCGGGTCGCGGAACTTGGCCGGGTTGAGCGGCGGGGCATTGTCGATCGCGAACGGGCTGGCGGCGGTGCTCATGCTGCTGACTATATCGCTGCGTCGCCGATCGCCGCCAAGCGAAAAGCGTCAGGCCTCGTCGTGTTTCGCCAGTCTGGATGCCAGCGGAGCCGATAGAACGAGCTGCAATTGGTGATAGATCAGCGCGGGCAGGATAACGATGCCCGCCTGCGGCCCTGCAAACAGGATTGCGGCGAGCGGCGCGCCGGTCGCGATGCTCTTGTGCGATCCCGCAAACAACAGGCTGATGCGGTCGGCGCGGGGCAAGCCGAGCAGCCCGCCCAGCCCCCAGGCGGCTAGCATCGAGAGCACCAGCATCAGCAGGATGATGGCGCACAGCATAGCAAGGACGCTCCAGCCGAGCGTCTGCATCTTGCCGCCCGCGACCGCCGAGCTGAAGGCGACATAGACCGCGATCGCGATCGAACTGCGGTCGAGCAGGGTGAGCAGAGACTTGTTGCGCTGCGCCCAGGCGCCAAGCCAGGCTTGAACGATCTGACCCAGCGCAAAGGGCAGCAGCAGGATCGAGAGGATCTTGATCACGGTATCGCTGCTGATCGCAGCGCCGCCATCCGCGCCGATGAGCAGCGCGACGAGCAGCGGGGTCATGATGATACCGGCAAGGTTGAGCAGTGCCGATGCCATGACCGAGGCGGCAATATTGCCCCCCGCGAGCGAGGAATAGCTGATCGCAGACTGGACGGTCGAGGGCAGGATGCCGAGGAACAGCAGCCCGATCACCAGCCCGTGCGGCAGCAGTCCGGCCGGTGCCTGCGACGCCGCCAGACCCAGCAGCGGCATGAACGCAAAGGTGAACGCGAAGATCAGGCCCTGCAGCCGCCAGTTCTTCATCGCGACGATCACCTCGGCGCGCGGCAGGCGCAGGCCGTGGAGGAAGAACAGCAGGAAGATCGCGACCGAGACGCCGTATCCTGCATAGACCGCCGCCTGGCCGGTCACGGGCAGCACGGCGGCGACCGCGACGGTCAGCAGCAGCATCAGCACGAACCGGTCGGGAATGAAGCGCGTAAGAATCGACATGCCGCTTCCCCCTGCTATGTTTTGTTCGGTTGCGCAACGATCGGAACGATCCAGCGCCGAATTCTGGGGGAGGGGGCATGGACTGGCCGGTGATCACCGCGCGCATAGAGGCTGCGGTCACCCCGCATATCGGCACCGGCAAGGTTGCCGACTATATCCCCGCGCTCGCGCGGATCGATCCGACCAAGTTCGGCATGGCGATCGTGCTGGGCGATGGCACGATGGTGACATTGGGCGACAGCCACGAACCGTTCTCGATCCAGTCGATCTCCAAGGTGTTCACCCTCTCGCTGGCGCTCAAGCATTATGGCGAACATGTCTGGGACCGGGTGGGGCGCGAGCCTTCGGGCAGCGCGTTCAATTCGATCGTCCAGCTGGAAAACGAAAAGGGCATCCCGCGCAATCCGCTGATCAACGCAGGCGCGATCGTGGTGACCGACATGCTGGTGGCGCGCAGCGGTGCGCAAGCGTTTGAGGCGGAACTGCTCGGGCGCTTCCACCGGCTGTCGGGCGATGACAGCATTGCGGTGGACGAGGAGGTGGCGGAATCCGAATCCGCCACCGGATCGCGCAACCGCGCGCTCGCGTATTTCATGGCCGCGTTCGGCAATATGGCCAATCCGGTCGAAGAGAGCCTCGGCGCCTATTTCCGCCAGTGCGCTGTGCGCATGAGCTGCCGCCAGCTGGCGCGCGCCGCCCTGTTCCTGGCGTTCGATGGCTGCGATCCGATCAACCGCGAGCAGCTGGTGACGCGCGAGAATTGCCGCCGCATCAACGCGGTGATGATGAGCTGCGGCCATTACGACAATAGCGGCGATTTCGCCTATCGCATCGGCCTGCCCGGCAAGTCCGGCGTCGGCGGCGGCATCCTGTGCATCGCGCCGGGCCATGGCGCGATCGCGGTCTGGTCGCCCGGGCTCAACGCCTCGGGCACCTCGATGGTCGGCGCGATCGCGCTCGAGGAACTGGTCGAGGCGACCGGGTGGAGCGTGTTTGTTTGAACTGATTTGGTGCAATTATTAATAAAGGAGGAGCTGATACACTGGTTGGTATGAACGCCCTGACAAGTCTTGGCCCTGCAGCCCCCCTCGCCGACTGGGACCGAGCGCAGATCGATCTGCATCTATGGCTGGGACGTTGCCTCGACTGCTTTACGCAGGCGGAGAGCGTGGTTAGCGCATCGTTGCTTCTTATGGCGCACCAATCGTCCGTTTGCGTCGAGCTCGGCAAGGCATATCTGTTCGGCCAGAAGCTGCAGATACTGCGCAACGGCTTGCAAGCGCTGGAAGCCACAGACCCGAAGCGAGCGCGCCTTGCGATCCATTCGCTTGATCGTTTCCAGCCCTATGCCGACCTACGCAACAGCGTGTGTCATGGTGCATCAACTCTGTATCTCGACAAGGATGGCCACTGGCTGGTGGAACTCAAGCTGACGCAGCTGTCTGCGACTGCTATCGTAACGTCGCAGGTCTTCATCGATCAGGCAGCAGCTGCAGAGAAGCTCAAGGGATTGAAATCGGCTGTCCAGAGCCTTGGCGCGCGGCTGAGCAACCTGAGCGCCGTGCTCAGCTTGCCGGACGTGGCTACCCCATCCGCACCGGCGGCGCAGGCGTCTCGCTGAACCTTGGCGCGGGGGCGGGCTGGAGGATGCCGTCCACCTCGATGAACGTGCCGCGCTCCTTGTTGTGCGGGTGTTCGGGCGCTTCCTTGAGGCTCAGCACCGGGGCGAAGCAGATATCGGTATGCTCCATGATCGCGCACCATTCGTCGCGCGTCTTCGAAAGGAACAGTGCGGTGAGCTTTTCCTTGAGCGGGCCCCATTGGCGCGGGTCCATCTGCAGGTCGAAGGCGGGATCGGAAAGGCCGGCCTTCTCGCGCAGCAGCGCGTAGAATTGGGGTTCGATCGACCCGATCGAGATGTACTTGCCGTCGGCGCATTCATAGGTGTCATAGAAATGCGCACCGGTATCGAGCAGGTTGACCCCGCGCTCGTCGCGCCACTGGCCGTTGGCGAGGAAGGTATAGGTCATCGCCGAGAGCACCGCCGCGCCATCGGTCATCGCGCAATCGATGACCTGGCCTTTTCCCGTGCTGCGCGCGGACAGGATGCCGGCGACCATGCCGAACGCCATGAACATGCCGCCGCCGCCGAAATCGCCCACGGCGTTGACCGGTGGGGTCGGCTTCTCGCCTGCGCGGCCATAGCTGTGCAGCGCGCCCGACAGCGCAATATAGTTGATGTCGTGCCCGGCAAGCGGCGCGTAGGGACCGGTCTGCCCCCATCCGGTCATGCGGCCATAGACGAGGCGGGGATTGTCGGCGAGCAGCACGTCGGGACCCAGACCCAGCCGCTCCATCACGCCAGGACGGAAGCCTTCGATCAACCCGTCGGCGGCGCGGACCAGTTCACGGACATGGGCAATGCCATCGGGTGACTTGAGATCGACCGCAATCACCTCGCGGTTGCGGTTGAGGATATCGCGATTGCCGGAATCGCCCATGGTCGCACGGCCGGTGGCGCGCTCGACGCGGATGACGCGCGCGCCATGATCGGCCAGCATCATCGCGGCAAACGGGCCGGGACCGATTCCCGCCAGTTCGATGATCGTCACGCCTGCCAGTGCACCCGCCATATCTCTCCACCTTGTTTAACTGATCGATTAAGGGGCGCACGCTAGCGTCGACGGCGTCCAATGCAAGCCCGATTTCGAGGTCAGGGCGCGGGCTGGCAAGTGGGTTGATCGCCGCGATGCAAAATGCAGGGTGCGGGTGTTGCGGAACAGTGACCTTCCCGTAACGGAAGCTTGATGTTGCATTGCAACAAATAAAAAGGTCAGGATTTCCGCCATTCTTGCCGCACTGCAAAAGTTTAATCAGGGAATTAAAACGAATTGCATTCCGGCAGCCATTGTGACAGCTTTCACTTCGCACCCAACATCACCTGCAGAGTGAGGGGGGCAAAAGCACAACCAACAGGTTGCTTGTGGGAGAAGAGGATGCGCACTTTGTGGAAGCCCGTTCTGGGCTTGCTTTGCACTGTCTCAATGACATCGATGGCTCAGGCGCAGGATGCGCAAGCCGATGATCAGGCGCCCGAGCGCGATGTCATCATCGTGACCGCGACGCTGCGCGCGGCCGATGTGCAGGATATTCCGCTGGCGGTGACCGCTGTCAGCCCGGCCGAGCTCGACCGCCAGAACGTGCAGGACATCAAGGCGCTGACCTCGATCTCGCCCAGCTTCAGCATCCAGTCCTCGCAGACCGAAAGCCAGGGCACCTCGATCCGCATCCGCGGCGTCGGAACCACCGGCAACAATACGGGCCTTGAAAGCTCGGTCGGCGTGTTCATCGATGGCGTCTACCAGTCGCGTCCGGGGATCGCGCTGGGCGATTTGCTCGATCTGGAACGGCTGGAGATCCTGCGCGGCCCGCAGGGCACGCTGTTTGGGCGCAACACTTCGGCTGGCGCGCTCAACATCACGACCCAGCGCCCCGACCTGACCGAGGTCAAGGCCTTCGGCAACGTGACCTACGGCAATTACGATTTCTTCAACGTCCAGGCCGGTGTCAGCGTGCCACTGGTCACCGACCAGCTCGGTCTGCGTATCTCGGGAGCCTATCGCAAGCGCGACGGCTATCTGCGCAGCGTGACCGTCCCCGGTGCCCGCAGCGGCAATCGCGATCGCTACATCCTGCGCGCGCAGCTGCTTTGGGAGCCGTCGCCCGATGTCAGCATTCGGCTGATCGGCGATTACGCCAAGGCCGATGAGAATTGCTGCGACGCGGTGATCGTGCGCGAAACCGAGCTGCTGCCGTTCTTCGCCTTCCAGGGCCTGCCGGCCAATGGCGGGGTCGCTGCTTCCGGTCCGCAGGCGCTGAGGCGGCTGCAGACCAACAGCCAGCTCTTCAACAACGATACCGAGCAATATGGCTTCTCGGGCGAATTGAAGTGGGACATCGGCCCGGTGCAGATGACCTAGTATCGGTTCCTATCGCCACTTCGAGGCTTCGTCGGACCAGGAATCGGATTTTGTCGGCCTGAACATCTTCAGCTCGGGTGCGGGATCGACGGCAGCGCCGACCACGCCCAGCAATGGCGGCCCGATCAAGACGATGACGCACGAACTGCGCTTCCAGGGCAGCGCCTTCAATGATGCGCTCGATTTCCTGGTCGGCGCCTATTATTCGGACGAAAAGATCGATGAGATCCAGTCGCTGACGCTGGGGACCGACTTCCAGCGCGCCGTCAGCGCCGGAAATTTCGGCAATGTCGCCGGCGTCAATCCGCTGTTTGCGCTGACCGCGCTGGGCAATGGCGGCGTGCCGGTCAATGCTGCAGGCAATTTTGCCGTCAATCGTTTCCGGCAGGATGCCGAAAGCTTCTCGATCTTCACCCACAATGTCATCAACTTCACCGACAATATCAGCCTCACTCTGGGTGCTCGCTATGTCGAGGAGACCAAGGATGGCAGCTTCAATCAGCTGGCTGCCAACTCCCCGGCCTGTCAGGCGATCGTCAATGGCGTGATCACCGGTGCCATCCCGGCCGCATTGCGCGCTGGCGCGCTGGGCCTGACCTGCTTCCCGTTCGCAACCTCGGCGCGCATCACGGTGCCGGGCACGGGTGGCACGGTTCTGGCCAACACCATTCCCGGCCTGCCGCTGCCGCGCGAATATGACCTCGTCTTCAAGGATGACGAGCTGACCTATACCGCGCAGCTGGCCTATAACAGCAACAACGGCTTCCTCGCCTATGCGGGCTTCAGCCGGGGCTTCAAGTCGGGCGGTTTCAACCTTGACCCGGCAGCGGCCGCACTGGGTGCCGATCCGCGCTTCAATTCGGAAAAGGTCGATGCCTATGAGGCGGGGATCAAGACCGAGTTCGCCAATGGCCGGATCCGCGCCAACCTTGCCGTGTTCCACATGGACATGAGCGACTTCCAGGTGCTCGACTTTACCGGCGTGCAGTTCCAGACCTTCAACGTCGCTGCGGCAAAATCGACCGGTGCCGAACTCGAACTGTTCGGACAGTTTGAATCAGGAATCTCGGTCAATCTGGCGATGACCTATGCAGATGCGCGCTATCCCGGCAATTGCGCCGATGGTGTCGTCGCATCCGCGCCGACCCTGGTGACGATCCGGGCCCTGTGCGGCCAGGATCTCACCAACGCGCCGAAGTTCACGGGTGTTGCGGGCATCACCTATGACAACGAGATCACCGATTCCGGCTGGAAGATGCTGGCCAATTTCAACATCAACTATTCGAGCAGCCGTCGTACCGCCACCTCGGCGCTCGACACCAATGGCCTGCCCAATCCGCTCGACATCCAGCCCGCCTTCTTCAAGATGAATGCGCGCCTCGGCTTCACCACGCCGGATGACCGCTTCTCGTTCGAATTCTGGGGCACGAACCTCAACAACGAGATCACGCGCGGCATCACCGCCAACACCCCGCTGCGCGGCGGTGCCGGCACCCGTTCGCGGATCGCCTTTGTCGAAGAGCCGCGGATGTACGGCATCACGCTGCGCGCGAAATATTGAGATCGTGAATTGATGGGGGACACTGCCCGATAGGACACCATCGGGCAGTGAACATCAGTGACCTGGGGCGGTGCCGGCAACGGTTACCGCCCCTTTTTTGATTCCGTCCGCGTGTCGGTGGCCCGACCGGTCACTGCTTGGCAAAGGCATCGGCGATCGAGCATGCCGCCGGGCCGAGAATCACGACGAACAGCGTCGGCAGAATGAAAAGGATCAGCGGCACGGTCATGATCGCGGGCAGGCGCGCGGCCTTTTCCTCGGCGCGCATCATGCGCTCGTTGCGGAATTCGGCCGAGAGAACGCGCAGCGCGGAGGCGAGCGGCGTGCCGTATTTCTCGGTCTGGATCATCGTCGTCACCACCCCGCGCACCGATTCCAGCGCCACGCGATAGGCCAGGTTCTCAAAGGCCTGGCGGCGCTCGGTCAGGAACGCGAGTTCGATCGCGGTCAGCGCGAATTCGTCGCCCAGTTCAGGATAGGCGCGGCCGAGTTCCTTGGCGACGCGGTTGAAGGCCGCATCGACCGTGAGGCCCGCCTCTGCGCAGATCACCAGCAGGTCGAGCGCGTCGGGCAGGCCCTTGCGGATGGCATCGGTGCGCTTGGTGATCATGTTCTGCACGAACAGGTCCGGCGCCTTGTAGCTGCCGATCAGGATGGCAGCAAACAGGCCGAATTTCTTGATAGGCGACCAGTCGGGCACCAGCACGTCGAGGCCATAGATCAGCAGCGCGGCGAGGCCGCCCAGCGCGATCGGCAGCACCATGCGGCCGAAGATGATCGACACCGCCACGTCCTTGGAGCGGATGCCGGCCTGGGCCAGCTTCTGCTGCGCGGCCTTGAGCTGTTCGTCCTGCAGCACGCGCAAGGATTGCAGCGTGCTGCGCATCTTGTCGGTGGTGTCGTTCTTGTGAACGATCTTGGCGCGCTTCTTGGCGGTGGAGGCGGTGATCCCGGCCTTGAGCTGCTCGCGTCGCTCGTTCAGCGCCTTGACCCGCTTGGCCATCGGATCGCGCACCGTGGTCGCGGCATAGATCGCGATCAGCACCGCGAGCGTCGCCACCGCAGCGAGCATCGTCGCCACGAAGATCACGTCAATTCCCATCAGGGTAGGATTGGCTGCTTCCTGCATCGTCCCTAGTCCCCGATCAGATTTCGAAGCTGACCATCTTGGCCATGATGAACACGCCGATGCCCATCCACACCAGACCGCCGATACCGGCGATCATCAGGCGTTCCTCGACAAAGAAGCCGGCCAGATATTCGGGGTTCACCCACCAGATCATCATGAACACCAGAAAGGGCAGCGATCCGACGATATAGGCCGAGGCTTTGGATTCGGAGGACAGCGCCCGGATCTTGAGCTTCATCTGCGCGCGCGAGCGCAGCACGGCGCCAAGGTTCGAGAGCGTTTCGGCGAGGTTGCCGCCGGTCTCGCGCTGGATCGCCAGGGTGATGCAGAAGAAGTTGAACTCCGGGGTCTGCAGCCGGTTGGCGCTTTCCTGCAGCGCGTCTTCCATCGAGCGGCCAATCTTGATCCGCTCGGTCACCAGCTTGAATTCCTCGCCCACCGGGCCGGGAATTTCCTTGGCCACCACGGTGAGCGTCTCGGTCACCGGCAGGCCCGAACGCAGGCCGCGCACCAGCAGGTCGATCGCGTCGGGAAAGCGTGCGGTAAACTGGTTGAGGCGCCGCTTGATGAAATGGCCGACCACCATGTGCGGCAATCCGAAGCCCAGCGCCGATCCGACGAACAGGCTCATCATCAGCTGACCCGTGCGGAAATAGACCGCCATTGCCACGAGCAGGCCCAGGCCGACCACGACCTGCCCGAACTGGACCACGGTCCAGTGCTTGCCGGTCATCGCCAGGCGACGCGCGAGCATCTGCACCTTGGTGAGCTCTTCACCGGTCTGGTTGAAGCGCGGCTTGCGATTGGCGATGGCCTTGCGCATCTGCGCCTCGACCTTGGCGCTGGCATTCTCGCTATAGCGCTCGCGCACCGTCAGGATGCGGCGCTGCAGTTCCTTGCGTTCGGACGGGCCGGAAAACGCCAAGACGAGCAGACCGAAGACGCTCGCAAGGCCCGCCGCCAACAGCAATGTCTGCACCATATCCATGCGCTCTTCACCCGTAATTTCGGGCCGCCGCTGGCCGATATGGCGCGGCGGTACCGGTTACTTCTTGGCGGCCTTTGCGGCCTTGCCCGGCTTGGCCGGAAGCAGCGACTTGAAATCGCCGAACTTGCCGAGCAGCGACTTCTTGGCGCCGCCGGTGTCCTTTTCCGCTGCGGCCTCTTCCTCGGCCAGGCCGAGGCACCGGTCGGTCAGCGCCTTCATCACCGCGCCGGCCTTGGTCGACTTGCCCGCCTCACAGAAAGGCTGACCCAGCTTGGCAGCCTGGGCTGCGGTCTTGGGATCGGCGGGGATGAGGAAATCGATCTTGCGCTCGATCGTGGTCTCGAAATCGGCCCGGCTGATCTCCAGCGCGGCCGGTTGCACCTTGTTCGCCACCACCAGCACGCGCGCAGCGGGCGCGTTCGACTTGAGCCAGGCGAGCAGCCGGATCGCATCGCGTGCGGAGGCGAGCGTCAACTCGGTCACCAGCACCGCCATGTTGGTCTCGGCGACGAGATGCGGATAGTCGATCAGCATCTGGCGCGGCAGGTCGACCACGGTATTTTCGAACGCGTGGCGGAATTCTTCCTGCAGCTGGAAGAAGGCGGTGCCGTCAGTGATCAGCGGTGAGCTGATCGGCGCTTCGGCCGACAGGATCGACAGCTTGTCATTGGCCTTGATCATCGCACGTTCGATGAACAGGCCGTCGATGCGGCTGGGATTGTCGATCGCGTCAGTAAGACCGCGGCCAGGCTCCAGGTCCATGGTCAACGCGCCGGTGCCGAAATGCAGGTCGAGGTCGAGCAGCGCGGTCATGCGACCGGCGTTCTTGCTGAGCTGCCATGCGAGCGAGGTCGCCACGGTCGATGCGCCGACGCCGCCGCGCGTCCCGATGACCATGATGCCGACATGCGCGCGCTCGATCGCCGCTTCCCCCGCCTTGGGTGCGTTCAGCATCGCCTGCGCCTGCAGGATGGTATCGCGGATCTGATCCGGCCCCACGGGCTTGAGCAGATAGTCGTGCAGGCCGCTCGCGATCAGGTCGCGATACAGCCGGACGTCGTTGACCTGGCCCATGGCGATCACCACGGTGCCGGGCTCGCAGACCTCGGCCAGCGCGTTGATGTCATTGAGTGGATCGCCCGATTCCGAAAGATCGACCAGCAGGATGTTGGGGCTTGCGGTGATCGACAACGACTGGACTGCATTGCGCAGGCCGCCCTTGCTGCACTTTTCCGGCGGCCAGCCCATGTTGATCGCCATCGCGCGCACGATGTCGAGCGTCGCCTCGTCACAGACAAAGGCCGCGAACTGGTCGCGATTGGCCGTCATGCCCGGTTTCCAGGGTGCGTTCACTGCTGCGATCCTCCCTGCTGGGTCGCGCCCTGCTTCAGGCCCTGAGCGCCGGTCGGCGGGGTCTCGCGATATTGCTTGATGGCGGTGTCCGAACGCTGGGTGGAGGTGGTCAATGCTCCCGGCTCGCCCCGCACCAGGTCTTCCTTGTTCGCGACCATCGCCGCGACATTCGCATTGAAGGCACAGCCGAAATTGCTGCTGGTCGCGTTGCGATAGTTCATCTCGAGCTTCGTCTTCCAATCGGGGCAGCCCGGCACCTCGGCAGTGCTGCGCGTGACCACGACGCGGACCGCGCCGGGCGCGATTTCTCCGGTGGTGACCGGTGCCACGTCGTTGACCAGCAGGCCATGGCGCGAGGCTGCGGCCTCGATCGCGGACTTGACCACGACATTGCGGCCGGCCGGATCGTCGATCGAAACGCGGTCGCCATAGCCCAGGTCCATTGCCTGGAACCATTCGGCCAGTCGGCGCTGCTCCTGCGCGGGCAGCGATCCACCCGCCGCATTCAGGTCGAGCGTGTAGTTGCTCCGCGATACGACGGCCTGGTGGACGCTATCCAGGCCCCGGTTGCTGGCCATGTTGCCGCAACCCGACAAGGTCAGGATGGCCGCTGCTGCGATAGCTGCATGATAAGCGCGGTTAGCGTCCGCGCTCGTGGTGTAATTTTCGGTGGAGATTTAGGTGCTGCTGGTG